>JAFXVU010000144.1 GCA_017534705.1 Bacteroidaceae bacterium | reverse complement strand
GTCTACGACCCCGAGATACCCGTAGATATCTATGAGCTTGGTATGATTTACAAAATCGATGTTGACGATGATTTTAACGTCAATATCGACATGACACTGACTGCACCCAACTGCCCTGCAGCTGATTTCATCATGGAAGACGTTCATCAGAAAATCTCATCCATCGACGAGGTTGGACAGGTGAATGTCAACCTCGTCTTCGAACCCGAATGGGACAAGAGCATGATGAGCGAAGAGGCCAAACTAGACCTCGGATTCCTCTAAAGCATACCTTTTTCCTTTTCTCACAATAACGTAATATCGTTATAGCGTTATGACGATAATAATCAATAAAACTCCCTCTTATGAAGAATATCTATTTCATCTCTGATGCCCACCTTGGATGTCTGGCGCTGGAGCACAGACGTAACCAGGAACGTCGTTTGGTGAGTTTTCTCGACGCCATCAAGGACGATGCCGAAGCAATCTATCTGATGGGCGACATGATAGATTTCTGGTTTGAATATACAGATGTAGTTCCAAAAGGATATACACGCTTCTTTGGTAAAATCAGTGAACTGACCGACCGAGGAGTTGAGATACACTACTTCACAGGTAATCATGATATGTGGATGGATAATTACCTCAAGGAAGAGTGCGGGGTGATTGTGCATCGAGAACCCTATGTCTGTGAGTTGAGGGGAAAACTTTTCTTCATGGCACATGGTGACGGACAAGGAGAAACTGATGAGAAGACCCTTTTCCTTTTCCGAATCTTCAGGAGCAGAGGGGCAAGACGATTGGCGCGCATGATTCATCCACATTGGTTCATACCTCTTGGACGGACTTGGGCACGTCATAGCAGGCAGAAACACGAGGACGGGCATGAGCCTGGATTCAAAGGGGAAGACAAAGAGAAACTCATCGTTTTCGCCAAGGAATATTTGAAAGATAATCCACAAATCAACTATTTCATCTTCGGGCACAGACACATCCAAGTGGATATACCGATAGGAGATGACTGCAGGGCCATCATTCTCGGAGATTGGATTAAGCTCTTTACATACGCCGTTTTCGATGGTGACACCATTTTCCTCGGCAACTATATCGAGGGAGAGTCAAAATTCTAAAACAATCGCCCAACTTTTCAAGGCTGGGCGATTGTTTTTCTTGCAAAGTCAATACTCAATATTCTGAATCCTTCTAATAATCAGAATAATCTGAATATTCCGTCTTGTCCAAAATATCTTCTACCAGTGCCAAAGTATCGGTGGCTATCATCAACTCCTCGTCAGTTGGGATGACACAGACGGTAACCTGGGAGTCGTCGGCGGAGATGATGGCCTCAGTGGCGCGGCAAGCGCGGTTACGGGCAACGTCCATCTTCACACCAAGGAACTCCAGTCCGTTGGTTGCGCCTTCGCGTACCTCCCATTGGTTCTCGCCAGCGCCTCCAGTGAATAGGATGATATCCACACCACCCATGGCGGCAGCATACTGGCCGATGTATTTCTTAATGCGGTAGGTATACATTTCCTTGGCAAGTCGAGCCTTGTCATTGCCTACAGCGATGCCGGCGAGGATGTCGCGGAAGTCGTTTGACAATTCTGACACACCCACCAATCCAGACTGCTTGTTCAGCAGGTTGGAGATACCTTTGGTGTCGAGATTCAACTTATCCATCAAGAAAGTGACCGCACCAGCGTCTATATCGCCCGAACGGGTACCCATAATCAGTCCTTCAAGCGGAGTCAGACCCATAGAGGTGTCGATACACTTGCCGTCCTTTACTGCGGCGATGGATGCGCCATTGCCGATGTGGCAGGTGATAATCTTCGTCCCTTCAGCTTCACGTCCCAAGTACTCCAGCACACGCTGTGACACATAGCGGTGGCTCGTGCCGTGGAAACCATAACGACGTACTCCGTACTTGGAATAAAGTTCGTATGGCAAAGCGTACATATAGGCGTAGTCGGGCATTGTCTGGTGGAAAGCGGTATCGAAAACACCCACTTGAGGAACATTGGGCAACAAGGCCTTCACGGCGTTGATACCCTTGATGTTGGCGGGGTTGTGGAGGGGAGCCAAATCGTTGCAGGCACTGAAGTCGCGCATCACATCGTCTGTGATGACAACACTCTGGTTGAACTTCTCACCGCCGTGAACCATGCGATGACCCACTGCGTTGATGTCGTTCACACTCTCCAGTACTGCGTATTCACCTGTGGTCAGCAGTTCGAAGATGAACTGGACACCACGTGTGTGCTCAGGGATAGGTTCATCAATCTTCACCTTCTTGCCGTCAACCTTGAGCTTGATGAAAGAGTCTGGGGAACCAATCTTTTCGATACCGCCCGAAGTGATGACGGATTTGTCGTCCATGTTGTAGAGCGCATACTTGATGGATGAGCTTCCACAATTCAATACTAAAATCTTCATTATTTTGTTTTGTTTGGATTATTTGTTTTCCTTGGCGGCCATAGCCTGATTTGCGGTGATGGCTATCATCTTATAGACATCATCCACCGAGCAACCACGGCTCAGGTCGTTCACTGGACGAGCGATACCTTGCAGAATCGGACCGATGGCATCGGCTTCGCCTAAGCGCTGAACCAATTTGTAGGCGATGTTGCCCACTTCAAGGCATGGGAATACCAGCACATTGGCCTTACCGGCAATCGAACTGCCAGGAGCCTTGCTTGCGCCAACACTCGGAACGAGTGCGGCATCAGCCTGCAATTCACCGTCAATCTTCAGTTCTGGATCAAGTTCCTTGGCCAGACGTAGCGCCTCTGTCACCTTATCCACCACCTCGTGCTTGGCACTGCCCTTGGTGGAGAAACTCAACATCGCAACACGGGGTTCCTCGAAACCGGCAACAGCTTTGGCGGTCTGAGCAGTACATACGGCAATCTGACTCAACTGTGCGGCATCAGGCATAGGTGTCACGGCAACGTCGCCTACCACTAAGACGCCGTTCTCACCATATTGGGGAGTCTTGGTAATCATGAGCATGGCGCCCGACACGCAGGTGATGCCCGGTGAACACTTGATAATCTGGAGAGCAGGACGGAGTGTGTCGCCTGTAGTGGAACGAGCGCCTGAAATCTGACCGTCAGCATCACCGTTCTTGATGATGAGGCAGCCGAAATAGAGAGGGTCGAGTACTTTCTCGCGAGCTTGCTCAATAGTCATGCCTTTTTTCTTGCGTAGTTCATAGAGCAGCTGGGCGTATTCCTCGCGTTTTGGGCTGGTGGCAGGGTCGATGAGAGTGGCACGGTCGATATTCTTGAGTCCGAGTTTGTCGGCAAGTGCGTGCAACTCGTCGATGTTTCCGAGAATGATGAGGTCGGCCAGACCGTCGGCGATGGCGCGGTCTGCTGCTGTGAGTGTGCGCTCCTCTGTGCCTTCAGGAAGCACTATGCGCTGTCTGTTCGACTTTGCGCGTTCGATGATTTGGCTGATTAAGTCCATGATAATAAGTGTTTTTTAATGGTTATTTGTTGCTTTGTCGTTATTCCGTTATATCGAAATTCCTTACTATTTGAGTCTTGCTACAGTTTCCTTGATGCGTCGCATGGCCTCGATGATGTTTTCATCGCTGGTGGCGTAACTCATGCGGAAGCATTCCGGACTGCCGAAAGCATCGCCTCCCACAGTGGCAACATGACCCACCTCAAGCAGGTACATGGCAAAGTCTGTGGAATTGTTGATTACACGGTCGCCGTCTGCCTTGCCGAAGTAATAAGAGCATTTGGGGAAGAGATAGAAGGCTCCCTTGGGTTCGCGAACCTCGAAGCCCGGTACTTCCTTCGCAAGGCGGACGATAAGGTCCTTCCTGCGCTCAAAAGCCTGGCGCATCTGTTCTACGCACTCCTGACTGCCAGTATAGGCGGCCTCAGCGGCTTTCTGGCTCACTGAACATGGACCACTCGTGTACTGGCCCTGCAACTTGTTGCAACCCTTAACAATCCATTCAGGTGCGGCGATGAAACCTATTCTCCAGCCTGTCATGGCATAAGCTTTAGATACACCGTTAATGATGACCACACGGCCCTTGATGTCGGGGAAAGAGGCCATGGAGGCATGGCTGCCCACATAGTTGATGTGCTCGTATATCTCGTCAGCGATGACGATGACGCGTTCGTGGCGAAGCAACACATTCTTCAGACCTTCCAGTTCCTCAAGACTATAGACAGAACCAGTAGGGTTGGAGGGAGAGCAGAGGATAAGTGCGCGGGTCTTAGGGGTGATGGCGGCCTCAAGCTGTTCTGGTGTGATCTTGAAGTCCTGTTCGATGGTGGCCTCGACAATCACAGGCTCACCTTCGGCCAACTTCACCATCTGAGGATAACTTACCCAGTAGGGAGCGGGAATAATTACTTCGTCACCAGCATTGACAATGGCCATGATGGTGTTGCAAACCGACTGCTTGGCACCGTTGGAGCAGAGAATCTGTGAGGGAGCGTAGTCCAACCCGTTCTCGTTCTTGAGTTTGGCTACAATGGCGTTTTTCAAGGCAGGGTAGCCTGGTACGGGAGAGTATTTGGAGTAGTTTTCATCGATGGCCTTCTTTGCTGCCTCCTTGATGTGGTCAGGCGTATTGAAATCGGGCTCACCGACACTGAGGTTGATGACATCCACGCCCTGAGCCTTGAGCTCGCTGCTGCGCTGCGACATGGCGAGTGTAGCTGAGGGGGACAGTCTGTTGAGTCGATCTGATAGATTTTCCATTTGCTTATTGATTATTTGGTTTTTTCTTTATTTTTTTATTTCTTGAAATGCAGATTGTGGCCCATGCGCTCTTTCTTGGTGAGAAGGTAGCGTTCGTTGTACTGGTTGGGCTGGATTTCGATGGGCACGTTCTCCACAATCTCCAGTCCGTAGCCCTCAAGTCCCACACGTTTCACAGGGTTGTTGGTGAGCAGGCGGATTTTGCCTACACCCAACTCGCGAAGAATCTGCGCGCCAACACCGTAGTCACGTTCATCGGGGTCGAAGCCCAAATGAATGTTGGCGTCAACGGTGTCGTAACCCTCTTCCTGGAGTTTGTAGGCCGCGATTTTAGCCATGATGCCAATGCCGCGCCCCTCTTGGTTGAGATAAACGATGACTCCTTTGCCTGCCTTCTCGATTTCCTCCATCGACTTGCGGAGTTGTTCACCACAGTCGCATCGACGGGAGGCGAAGATGTCACCAGTCATGCAAGAAGAGTGCATGCGTACCAGTACAGGCTCGTCTTTTTCCCAAGTTCCTTTGAAGAGGGCGATATGGTCCAGGCCATTGCTCTTTTGGCGGAAAGGTATGATGTGGAAATGACCGTAGGCAGTAGGCAGGTCGGCTTCCTCACCGCGTTCGATGAGAGACTCCTGTCGCAGACGGTATTCAATGAGGTCCTTGATTTGGATGAGGCACATGCCGAACTGCTTGGCCTTCTCAATGAGTTGTGGCATTCGTGCCATGGTTCCGTCGGGATTGAGTATCTCGATGAGTGCGGCGGCAGGATTCATGCCCGACAGACGAGCCAAGTCGATGGCGGCTTCGGTGTGTCCTGCTCGGCGAAGCACTCCCTTGTCTTGGGCGTAAAGGGGGTTGATATGACCTGGCTGGCCGAAATCGTCAGGCTTAGTCGATGGATCAGCCAAAGCGCGTATAGTGGCTGCGCGGTCATGGGCCGATACACCAGTGGTGCAACCTTCAAGCTTATCCACTGTCACAGTGAAGGGGGTTCCCAGCATGGAAGTGTTGTTTTCTACTTGATGTGTCAGCCCCAGTTCCTCACAACGAGAGATAGTGATTGGCGCGCAAAGCACACCACGTCCCTCGGTAAGCATGAAGTTGACCTTCTCAGGTGTAATCAGTTCCGCTGAGGTAATGAAATCGCCCTCATTCTCACGGTCTTCGTCGTCAACCACAATCACGAACTTCCCTTCCTTGAAGTCGGAGATGGCATCTTCTATTGTACTGAATCTGAAATCCTCCATATCTTTTCTTTGTCTTTTATTCGTATTTTATAGCGTCTATAGCCTCTTTTTTATGCTCAATGTTCAATTGTCAATGTTCAATGACCTTAAGTCGTTTTAGCTCCCTCCATAAGAGCCTTGCACCGTTCCTTCTGCAACGAGCATGTGCGAACGATATTGCGCAGGTCACGTAGCAGGCGAATGCGGAAACGGGCCACACGGAAAATCAGGAACACTCCTACAGGGAAGATGATTCCTGAGGCCATGTTCAGCCGTTTATCCTTAAAAGGACAAGTATGCGAGTGCAAGTCGAGCACTGGGAAACGGTTCAGGTCGCGGATGAGCTGGCGGTCCTTGCTGTTTGACAGCACTTCTACCACGTATTCCATCTCATCGCTGATATGCTCTATTTTCACGTCCTGGTCTATCTTGAAGAACAGGCGTATGTAGTTGGGGAAACGCTTGAGGTTGTTATGGTGCAGATATTCCTCGCAGTCGTCCGACAGCGTCTGTAGTCGACCCACCATCTCGCTGTAATTCGGGTCGTCGATGATGACTTCTTTCTTCACAATGTAACGGTGTGAGCGGATGCCGAGCAAACGACGGAAGAACTCGCGATAAGCGTCGGCGTTGAACACCACGGAGTCGTTGTTGGCCTTGATGGTGAAGAATGCACCGACAGGTACAAGGACAAGGGTGCTGAACCATGTGCCTAACCATACGGGCAAAGAACCTTCACGAGCAAGGTTGGAACTACCCTTGTTGATGATGTAGTAAATAATGAAGATGATTACAGAGATGACCACAGGAAGACCCAAACCGCCCTTGCGGATGATGGCGCCTAAAGGAGCTCCGATGAAGAAGAAAACAAGGCAGGCCAATGCCATGGTGATCATGGTGTGAATCTGAATCCAGTGACGCCGAATCTGCTCATCGCCTTGCTTCATCGACATCGACTTGAAGTCCACGTCCATCTGATGACGTACCACTTCCTGAGAGGCATTGCGGATGATAGCGCTCTGTTGTTCCTTGGTCATCTTGTTGAACACAGAGTCAAGGTTAATCTCCGACAGCTCGCCTTTGGCCAGTTCCTTCTCAGCACGCTTAAGCTCCGTCTCGGGAACTATGGGCATCTTCAGCACACGTTCTGCCATGTCTTGGTAGTAGTAACGACCGATACTATCGTAGAACTGCTCCAATGAGTCGGCGTCAGCGCGAAGCTCGTCCATGTTTTTCGTGGTCGCTGCGGAGGAGAAGTTGTCGGCATCAGCAAGATTGAAACTGTTGTCGAACTCTATGATGAACTGTTTATAGACAAATGTTTCCCTTCGGTAAGGCACGTTCTTTGTCTGAAGAGCCTGTGTGTTGAGGTTCTCGAACTGCTCGCCGTTGTAGAGGTGGAGAAGCAGGTGACCCTTGTCGGCTGTGGTCTCCAGTCGTCCTGAGTCGGCCAGAAGAATATGAACCTTGTCGGCTCCATCGCGCAGGTTGTATATCATCACGTTGTAAAGTGAGCCTGTATCCTTGTCCTTTTTGCGCACATAAAGGTTCAGGTCCTGGATACCATCGTAGAACACACCCTCAGGGATGTCCAGTTCAGGTGATTTCTGGCGCATGGAGAACAGCAACTGATAAAGGTTCATCTGCGCTTGGGGTGCAATCCTGTCTTGGATGTAGAACGACACGCCACTGAGCAGCAGGATGAAGATGGCAATCGGTGCAAGGGTACGGTAGAGAGAGATACCGGCGGCTTTGATGGACAGCAACTCAAGACGCTCACCAAGGTTGCCAAACGAAATCAACGAGGCCAGCAATATGGCAAGTGGTAAAGCCAACGAAATCAACGTTTCCCCAGCATAGAGGAAGAACTTGCTGAGAACCGACATCGGAAGTCCCTTGCCCACCAAGTCATCGACATACTTCCAGATGAACTGCATCATGACGATGAACTGGCAGATGAAAAAGGTGCCAATGAACAAAGTGATGAAGTTCTTGAAAACGAATATGTCGAGTTTTTTTATTGGTTTCATTGCGATGAATCACACAGAATTCCGTTATCCCGATATTCCGAATAGTTTATCATGCAAAGTTACGAATAATTGCCCATTCAACTGCCGATTTTTACGCATTTTTAGCAGTATAGCCAAGAAAAAACATCCATTCAGAAATTTTTATAGAAAAAATGGCAAAATCTTTTTGTATTTCACGAAAAACTGCTAACTTTGCACCGCAAAACGGATGGCGAGATAGCTCAGTTGGTTAGAGCGTCGGATTCATAATCCGGAGGTCGAGGGTTCGGGTCCCTCTCTCGCTACACTGAAAATCAGGCGGTTACAACCTTGTAACCGCCTGATTTTTCTTTTCTGCGAAAACAATGCGAACTTATATCAATGCGATGGAAGCAAACGATGGACTTGGTCAATCAGTTTTTTTGAAGGAACGACCTCGTTATCACAGGGTACAAGCATCCATCTGACTGTCCAACTGAATCGTTCGCCGGGTTGCAGAGTGGTGTATGCTCCCTGGCTTTCCAATTCGATATAACTCTTTCCACGGTTGACATAAACTTGAATCTCCGCCTCGTCGGGAGCAGGTTGCGAAGAATCCAAATCCTGGAATTGCTTCAATAAAAGCAAACCGTTGCTGGCGTATGCCAGCCAGCCCTTACCGTCGGCATTGATTTTTCTGTTCATGTTGGCCTCATCGGCCTGATACCATGCAATACCCTCCACAGCACGGAAGTCCATCAATCCGGCAGGAATGATTTCTCCTACAGGAGCATCGAAAAAGATTAAACCGTCGTTGGGGACTCGCGTGATCTCCCAAGGCGCCACCTTTCTCTCTTCGCCACTCTCGTTGATGATGCTGTAGGTGATGACAAATGCATGGGAGGCGTCGTCGACAGAAAAGTTCTTCTCGATGCGGTACTTCATCCTGTCCGACACACCGCTCGTCATCACCAATTGACCATCCCGTTGCTCCACGCTGTAAGCCATCTTGTCGTATTCTGGTACTGGTGGCCAGTTCCATTCCTTTTGAGGGCTTGTCCAGAAAGTACTGCCGAAAGATTCGGGTCTTGTTGATTGAGAAATCACCTCTTGGTCGGCATACTTCAACGAGATAATCTTGGCGCCTTTTTCGGCATTGATAGTCATCGTCATCTTGCCTGTGGTCAGCGTGTAGGTCTCGGGGGTGTCTGCTATCACATGACATGAAAGCAGGAATGCTGTGGCAAGCACAGCGTATCGCATTGTCCTTTTCATAACTGTAATTGTTCTTTGGGAACTATAGAGGGCTTCTATAAATGGTTTTCTTGAATTGTAGAAGGATTTCTTTGAAAAAAGGTCTTTGTACAGAACGAACTATTTCTTTTTTCCGCCTTTGGTGAGCAAGGAGCCGAAGAGGGTACCGGCGATGGCGGCACCAACGATGAGCGCCAGTTTGCCAATGTCGCGGAGACTCGGCTTGCTGTCCAAGCCGAAATTCTTGTTGGGATTCAAGTCTTTCATGTTCAATGATATTTTATTCTGAGTGTTCGGAGTATCCAGGTTATTCGGTGTCAGAATAATCTGGATACTCCGAACTGCTCATGTGGTCTTTTTATCTGATGATTTTCTTAGTCTTGCCATTCTTCATCTTAACGATGTTCACGCCTTTTTGGGGCTGGGTGAGCTGCCGTCCTTCGGTGTCGTAGTAACCTACGATTTCCGAGTTTTCGGTCGGAGTGATGGTATGCAGGCCGTTCGAAATGGGCTCGTTGTCCTCCATGACTGCAGCGAGTTCTGATGCGTTGAGCGCATAGTTATACACCCTCAAATCGTCGATATAGGCTTTCAGGAAGGGGTCGGAAGAGAATTGACTGCGACCGATGTAGTTCATCACGGGGTGGAAGTCTGAGGGACGGATGGTGATGTCGGTCGTGCTGGCCTTGAGGTCACCATCCACATAGATGCAGACACTGTCCTTCCCCAAGGTTACAGCCACATGGTGCCAAGCGGTGGACCCCAAGCGGGATGTGCTGAGCGTCTGCTCGTCACCGCCGTTCTTGATGGCGAAGCGCATCTGAGACCCGTTGCTGGGACTGAGGAACATATACTGATTGGTACCGTTGCCGAAGTCGAAGATGCGCTGCCAAGCAGAGGAACTGTTGCGCCAGAACACCCATGTGCAGATGGTCATCTCTGCCATGTCCGCCACTTCGTATGGCAGTTGGATGTAGTTGTTGGTGCCACTGAGGTTAAGAGACTTCTCGCCCGACTTGTGTTGCGTAGTGTAGTTCTCTTCTCCCAAGATGACAGCGTGGAAGGCGTTAGCGGTGTTGTCGTACAGGGCGTCGTCGAACTGCAGTTGGGCGATGAGTGTGCGTTCACCTGAAGGACCAGCGGACACGGAGTCGCAAGCTTCCGACATATTATCCGACTTGTCGATGGCCTTGATTTTGTAAAGGTATTCGTGTCCTTGTCGGCAAGTGTTGTCGATGAAACTGTTACCTTGGATTTTACGTCCGATAGTGTTCCAGTAGTCCTCGTCTTTGCGGAGAATCATGTAGCCAGCGATATCTTCCTCCGTGTTGGCAGCCCATTCGAGTTGCACAGAGGCTGGTAGGGCTTGAGCTGAGAGGCCAGTCGGTGTTTCTGGGGCTTTCAATTCACATTCAGCATCTACAGGGAGAATGCGCCATTGTTGGCGCTTGCGTGCTGTGGCGGTGTTGGCAAGTGCCCCTTGTCGTACGGTGATGTTCTCGGAACTGCTGTTGCTGGCCAGTTCGAGATAAAGGTTGCTCTCACGGTTTCGGATGTAGTAGAAGCCATCGCCTGCGTATTCTAGATACCACTGCTCGTTGCTGCTGTAGTTCGAGCCCTTATACACGATGACATTGCCACCTGAGGCCATAGAGTAGTTGAGAACATCAAGAGCAACTCCTGTGGAGGAGAGGCAGATGGTGTAGTAGCTGAAGTCGCCACCGATGCGGGAACTGACGGGCTGAATGTCCCATATTTGGTAGTTACCGCCCTTGTTGCTGCGCTGTACGACATTGGCACCACTGCCAGTGGAACCCGCTTCGCACGACACAATCTTCTTGCTGTAGCGGTTCATGATGATGTATTTACCGCCCTCGATATAGCTCGGGGCCACATCCTCACCATAGGTGATGTTGATGATGCGCTCGGCGTTGGTCTGGCCTTTCTGATAGCCTGTGCCACCTGGAATCTCAATGAAGAACTCGCGCATGGGACCTTGGCCGTCGAAATAAACATCGCGGTCGGTCGATACGAATTGGTAAGTGGAGGTGTTGGCCTGACGTTCTGATGAACCAAGGTAGGCATGGATGGCCTGGGTGGAATCGTTCCTATAGACAGCGGCGGAAGTCCATGCACCACGGTTCTCTGCGTAAGCCAGACGTGAGCCATGGTTGCTGTCTTGGCAGAATTGTCCGCGAGCTATGGCGTCGAACCCCCACCAAATACCGCTCTGCATGCCGTACTCCACACCTACAATGGCCTCACCCACATTGTGCAACTCATCTGCTGTAGCCATCTTGCCATCGTTACGCACTTCTTTGAAGAAGTTGGCGTAAGTATTGAAGGAGCCAGCCAACTGGTGGGTGTTGCCCTCATCAACGTATGGTTTCATGTAGTTGTACCAAGACGATGCTTGGTCACAGTTGAGCGTGTTGCCTGCTGAGATACGGATAGTGTCGAAACGGGGATAACTCTCACGGAGCATCTTGCAAATCTCACGCATGTCACTTCTACTGCCTTGCCCCCAACCATAGTCGGGCTCGTTGAAGGGAGACACTGAAACAAGGCGGTGTTTGCTATTCCTTTGCACGTAGGCGACGGACTTGTCAATCATGTCGCACCAGTTCTGGATGTTGGCCTTGTCGTTCTTGGTGTACCATTCATCGATGCCGGCCTCCTGGTCGCAGTTAATTACACAATCTACGCTCTTGCTCACCAAATCGGCCAGACGAAGACGCTCTTTTAGGTTCTTGATGTGGTCTTGAGTGAGATTACCGTTGCTGAGTTTGAAAGCGGGTTGGAAGGATAGACGGATGACGTCGATATTGTCAGCTCCGATGTGGTTGATGCCTTTTCGCATGTTCTGTTCATTCATCCATGCAGCGTCCATACCCCAAATCACGGGGAAGGTCTTACCTTCGGCGGTAATGTCGAAAGGAACTACATTGCCTGGCACATTGTTGGCTGAGAGCATATAACTTGATGTCGGAATCTGCTGGGCCATGACTGGAAGTGCCGTCAAAATGAAGGTTGAGAGAAATAGTCGTAGTTTCATATCTTCTTTCGGTTAGTAATTTAGTTTTCTATCATTGTAGACGCAAAAATAGCCATTTATTTTTTAATGACGGGAGAAAGGCTGATTATTTTATGATTTTCGCAGGGATAAGACGCACTGGGCTGTTGAGGCCTGAGGGTACAATGTCCCAGTTGGCGTAGTTGTCTTTCTTGTAATTCAGATCAACCACGTTGATTTCCTCGAACTTGCGCCAGACAACCCCCTGTCGGTCGAGCCAGGCGATGCGATTAGCTGGGAGGTTGCTGACCTCCACCTCTATGGTATTGATGCCTGCCTTAAGGTACTGGCCGATGAAGGTGCGGAAGGGCACTGCGAAAAGGGTGGCTACTTCCTGGCCGTTGATGTAGACCCTCGCACTCTCGCGTACGTCGCCGAGGTCGAGAATCCATTCGTCAGCGGTGGTGTCAAGCAAGTCGAATGTTGTGGTGTAGCGCCCTGTAGCCATAGTGATGTTCATCATGGGGTCGCCTAAGGCTGTCCATGGTTGTGGGTGACCGATATGCAGGATGGTGTCAGTCACCTGTGGTGCGCTAGCAGTAAAGGTCAGTGTCCATCCTGTGTTGAGATTGATGGCCTTGGTATCGTTGGGCTCAGTATAGGTCCAATCGGGGAAATGTCCTGTAGAAGGTGTGTGGAAGGTGCGGAGGATGATTGATTGGCCTGATGCCAACTGCAGCAGTACGGAGGTTTTGCCGCCTTCATGCTTCACCTTGGCCTTGCCGATTTTTCCGACCATGGGGTCGTAGCACACCACTTCAGCGGCCTGGACTCCCAATTCCACCCAATCATCGATGTCTTTACCTTGCAAGTTCGACACGAAATAGTGGTAGCCGTCATTGTTGGACCTACGGATACATTGCAATCCCTGACGACTACGCATGGGCTCGGGGCGTGCATTGCAACTACCCAGTGCCGACACATAGTCGGGAGAACAGATGATGCGGCCCTTGCCGTAATTCACATTTAATTCATTTTTCCCGATGAAATCGATGGTTTTTGTTAATAGCTTAAGCTTTGACTGGTGGGCTTTAGTGCGTGTAGCGAGGTTGCTGAACCCTGGCACCTGACTGGGGACACCACCCACAAACACTATGGTTGCACCGTCTTGAGCGAGTCGGAGCAGGTGGTCGAAGGTCTTTTCATCGATGAATCTCACACCTGGAACAATGATGGCGGAATAGGCATTGTGTCCTGTAGTGGTAAGGTGCCCTTCGTTCATGTAGGTTCGCGAAAGGTATTTGTCGGAAATGTAATCTACGTCGTAACCACTCTGGATGATGGTTTGGATGGCTTTGATGAATTCAGGAGCGCGCTTGTCCATGGAATGGATGTCGAATTGTGCCAGACGCCCCTCTTGGTCGTAAAGCATGTCGTAGTAGGGCAGATAAACCAGCATGTCGTTGTCGGGTTCACCCCATTGCAGGAAACTCTGGCATCGTTCGATGTATTTGGAGAAGGCTGGCATGTCGCGCCAGTAGTTGCTGGCAGGTGACATATCTACCGAGGCATAGAAACGCCAGCCAGGCCACTCGTCTTCGCGGGGAGAATAGCATGTGCCGTGAAAGAAAATGTGGTTCACACCGGAGATGAACATGAGGTCAAGGTCGGGTTTGCACTGTGAGAGCGAGGTGCGGAAATGCTCTGTCAGCCAAGTGAATGTCTCTGATGATGTGTAACGCTTTCCCGAGATATGTGCGGCTGAGGAGGCGTATTTGAGCATGGAGATGTCGGAGTCGTTTTTCTTGGTGAAACCAGGGTCTTTGCGCAAGCCCTTGATGTTGAAGTCGGACAGACCGAAGCCCTCACATTCGGGGATATCCACTGCCGCGTAGACATCGATGAGGTTTGCTGGGCTTCCATGCGCTTGGTTGCGGGTGATGGCATGGCCATTGTGTGCCCATCGGGTCCATTCCTCTGTGAAGTTCTCCAAAAGCAGTTCGCCAAGGGTAAGGCGGTAATCCGACATGATGCGGCGACCAGTATCGGTGCGGTCGGCATCTCGAATGAAGTCGGGGAAGAAAAACTCCAGACGGTAACCTCTCCTCTTTGCGAATTCGTCCAGCAGGTCGGGGGTCCAGTCGGCTCCATAAACCTCGTAGGAGTCGTTGAAGAACGTGTGCGGACGGGCGATGTGCTGGTTGCTGAATGCGGAATCGAATCGAGCGAGGTAGTTCTTGACCGCCTGTCGGTTGAAATGGTCGATAACCAGCCCCTCTCCACCAGGAGCCGCTCTTTTCACCTGTTGGCGGGTGCGTCCGCAGTAAAGGGCGATGACCTGCCATTGACCACGGGGGAGGAAACGAAGGTCGAGAGCCCCGTCCTTCACACTTCCCGTCACATCCACTACCTTCTTATAGACAATGGTGTCTTCGCGCTCATCCGTCTTGTAAGCCATGACCTTTTGAAGGATGGCGAAATCTTTTTGCTTGGCATCCTGACACTGAACGTCAATCACAGAGGGGTGAGAAGTGTCGTAAACGTAGGTTTGGAAGATAGCCTTTGCCGCAGCCTCGCTGATGGGCACTATCGGTCCTCCGAATGGCCAACCGGTGCCAGTGGCCATATTGGTCTCTATGCCTACTGATTGGCCGACAGCCTCTGTGAACCCTAACATCTCCATCCAGCGGGGGGAAAGGTAGGGGATGTTGTTGGCGTCATTGCCTTGAACACCGTAGATAGGAGTAATCTCCACACCACCGATGCCTGCCTTGGCATACTCATGCAAGTTGTAGCTGAGATTGCTCTTGTCAACTGCGCTGCCAAGCCACCACCAACGTGTATAGGGCTTGGCTTCTGGGTCGGCGGGAATCCATTCCTGAGCATGGCTTGAGATACTCAGAAAGGTGATTGCGAGAATGGCAAAGGTCTTTTTCATATATGGATGTTTTTTGCGATGGGTATTTTTTACTGATTTTTCTGAATACTTTGGGTATTCGAATTCTCAGTTAATTTCCATCGGGCTTAGCTACTTCGAAGAACTTGGAATCAACCCAGTGGAACGACTTGATGTCGTCGGGGTTGGCTGGATTGAATGGTGTGTAGATGTCTTTGATATGGCTGGCTATTGGAAGTTGGAGAGCCTTGATGCCTTCAATAATCATCTTGGAAATCTCGTATGCACCGTAAGGATTGAAATGAGTGTTGTCGGCAAGGGCTTGTGGCTGACCTGGGTACGTGTTAGCAGGGTAGTGCACCAATGCGTTCTTGGAACCTTCAAAGCCTAAAGTCTCGAAGAAGGTGCGGGTCATGTCGTGTAGTTCGATAACCTGTACCCGCTCACGCTCGGCCACCCAGCGCATTGCTTCAGGATAGTCGGCATGGGTTTCAACGATTTTGGTGTTACTTGGGTCAAAAGCTCGTCGCTGTGTGGGGGTGACGAAAATGGGTGTCACTCCTTTGGCCCGTGCTTCGTCGATGAAGGTCTTTAGGCAGGTAGCGAAATTGTAGTAAGCCCCCTTTCCAGGACCTTTCTCCTTTTGGTCGTTGTGTCCGAACTCCACGAAAAGGTAGTCACCTTCTTTCATCAGCGTGATGATTTTGGCAAGACGTTTCTCTGAAATGAACGATGATGCTCTTTCGCCACTCTCGGCATAGTTGGCTATGGCCACCTTGTCGTCGAACCAATGGGTAATCATCTGGCCCCAACTGGCCCATGGCTCGTAGTCTTGGTCCACTACGGTTGAGTTGCCGCAGAGCCAAAGCGTGGTTACATCTTGTCCTGCTTGCTCTATTTGTATGGTGGCGATTTGCGGTGCATCCCCTGTGACTTCCAGACTTAACTTGTCGTCCCAATTGAGTTTGGTCTTCTCACGTGGCTTAATTCTCACATAATCATTGTCGCCGATGCGGGTGTCACGTTTGTTCACGATGAACGAGTATGTTTTCAGCTCTCCTTTCTTTGTCGGGATGTTGTTGAGGAACAGTCGTCTGGACTCTGCCCTGACCGTGGTGGAAGCAGCTTTCTTATTGGAGCCCAGTGTTACCGTCACCTTGTAGTTGCCATCGGGAACCAAGACTGAGAAGATGAAAGGATCACCGCCTTTCTTTCCAGGTAGATTGATGAAATCATAGCCGTAGCCTCGTTCTGTGTTGAAAGAGTCGGTGGGCATGACAACAGTGGCACCATCCTGTGGACCAGCGAATGAGAAATGATATCGCTGTGCGTGAACGTTAGCGCACAGAAGAAATGTTGACAAGAATAATATACTTTTCTTCATAATCAAGTGATTTATTCATTTTGGGTTACGCAAGCACTGCCTGCGACATTACATTTTCAATGTGCGGAGCGAAGCCTCCATGCTGCGGATAAGGTCACGTTTCCTTTTTTCGGGTGCGAAAATGAATCCTTCGGTAACGACAATGATGTTCTTGGTGGTGTCAATCTGCGCATATTCCACAAAAGGACCACCCATCATACCGCCCTTCATTCTCCACAGACCGCGTATTTCCTTCACATAGGAGCCGTTGACGGCGATGTCGCGGCCAAGGAATGTCAAAGGGTCTGTCTGGACGTACTGTCCCTCTTTTTCTCCTTCGATGTAGCGCTTCATCACTGAGTCACGACAAGCAATGAGCCGGTCGGTGCTCAGGTCGTTGGCGGTGTTGTAGGGTAAGGTGTAGATGACGAAGTTGTAGTTGTTGGACGTTTCAGTGTCGGAGGATGCCCAGAGGAAACGATCGCCGCGTTTAATGGCGTTGATGTCTTGTGGCACACAGATATCATAGCCGAACATGCTTTTCACTGCTGTGGCCACTTTACCGCTGTTCCTGTTGCGCAGGAACCCCTCCTCACGTTTCAGTTCTTGCTCCACGAACAGGTCCATGATTTGGTTGCGATGCTCACGGGTGTACTCCACAAGGCTTTGGTTGTCGGGAGCAGTGATGTTGAGTATGATTTGGGGATGGACGTAGGCGTCGCGCACCATCGACATGGAAGGTTCGGCGTATTTCTTGTCTATCTCTACCGACACGATGTTGCTATAGACCTTGAAGGTGTTGGTGAAATCGTGGGGATTGATTGTGGTGGTACGGAAATTTGGCTCCACTTGGGGAAGGCAGGGCACTTCACTTTGCATCACATCCATAAATTCGGTGCCGAATGGTCCCTTGAGCCATTCCTTGTTGGCAATGACCAACAGCTCATAAGGGGCACTCGTCGCCTTGCCTTTCACCTTCTTCTCTTTGTCATTGCTCTTGTCGCAACTGGTAAAGAAGGCTATTCCGATTAAGATGAACAATAATCTTGCGATTCTCATATTATTAGTTTTTTGTTATGGTGTTGTCTGTCTTATCAATCTAACCTTTCCGGTCAGTCTGGTGAGTCTATTTCGCAAGCCTATACACTTCGCTACCAGCAAGAAGAAAACAGCCTAGGCCGTAGTCATCGAAATCGGGCTCCACCTTGTAGCCTACGGGTTGCGAGTCTTTGGGTTCCTTACCCGTCCCTTGCACATATCCCAAGAAACCATTCTTGTGTAAGCACTTCTTCACCATTGCCTTCCATGTTTTTGCGATGATAGGAAGATAGGTCTTCTTGTCGAGCATATCGTGGCGAACTCCCCAAGCCATGCCGTAGATGAAGAGAGAGGTGCCTGTCAGTTCTTTGCCTCCGAAATTAGAGTCGTCGTGCAGGCTGCAATTCCAGAAATAATCTTTGCGCTGGCATTTCATCAGTGCCTTGGTCATGCTGAGGAAGTCAGCCTTGTATGTGTTAAAATGGTCGTTGTGATTGCCTTTGTTCTTGGATTCCATGGCATCCTCCATGGCACGTACAAGCGCAGCATATACCCAACCGTTTCCGCGGCTCCAATAGCAGTTGGCTCCATTGGGTTCTTTGTAGGGAGGAACGAAATCCTTGTCTCGCCACCAAAGGCCTTCAGCCTCGTTAAAAAGTCCGCCGGCCAAGGTATCTCGAGTCCAGATGTACATACGATAGGCTTGCTTTCCATAGGCTTCTGCTTCCTCTTTGGTGTTTGCCATGGCTTCGAGGGTAGTGAGTACAGGAAGTCCCATCTGTATGGCATCAATCCAAGTCCAATCGTGAATGCTTGAACCATTGAATTTTGCCTTGCTGTTAGGGTCTGGTTTTGTGTCAGCCAGTTCCATCAGATTAGCCATGCACGTTTTGGTAGGTTCGATCATGTCTGGGTCAACTGAAAAATTCAATTTTAATCCCACGCTCGAATTGTAAATGTTGGTGCTGAGTTGCTTTTTCCAATTGTAATAGTCGAGATAAGCCTGTGAGCAGCAATAATCATCGGCATCACGTGTTTTCACGCCATTGCGCGGAGTCCATTTGTGGAAGTTCCCCCAAGTGTCCATGTAGTTGATGTTCTGCTGATTACTTGGATTGAGTTTGATGAGTTCCATCAGCCCCTCGAAATACACGCCACGAGTCCATAGGTTACTCGGACGCTCTTTCTTGACGAAAGTGGGTTTAGTCGGGTCGGGATACTTGGCGATGAAGTAGTCATTGGCTGTTTCCATGGCTTGTAGGATGGAGACGCGTGAAGGCAATTTCTGTGCTTGGGCGCTCATCAGAACAAAGCAAACCATTAGTGCAGTAGTAAGTTTTCTCATGTGCGTTACGATTAGTCAAATAATAACGCAAAAATACGAAAAAAATCCGAAAAATGTTGAAAGGGTATAATGTTTTTCTCAAAAAGATTGATTCTACGTGGCAGAGCGATACAATCATTCAAAATAGAAAGTGATGACAATCATTTTGGACTTGGCACTTTCCACAGAATTGGTGAAGATAAGGCGCGACTCTTCGGTAAGGTCGTCACGATTCTTCTCAATGATATTCGACAGTCCGTAACAGAACTTGATTTCAGGTATAAACTTGAAGAAAGGTAGATAGAAATCACATCCTATGCCAGCCTCGAGGTAGCAGTCGAAGGGCTTGAGGCGAATGTTCTTGTTTTTCTTGATGGTCAGGTCCAACATCGGGTCGACGCCAACCATGGCATACGGACGGTAGTTGTTGATTCGCTGGCCAGAGATTTTCAAGTCGATGGGTAATGAGATATAGGTTGACTTAATGGTCTGGTGTTCCTTGGCTCCATCCTTGTGGTTGAGAAAGGTCAGTTGCTTGGTGCCGAAATGCATGGAAGGCACAGCACGTACAGACAGGTACTTGTTGACAAGCACCTCACCCAAAATTCCCACGCTAAATCCTGGTTCATAACTGGGGATGTCGGCGTACCACTCATTGCCGTCTGCGTCTTTGAACCCGTTGTTGTCGAATTCCATGTCCTGCAAGTGGATACCAGCAAGAAAGCCATAGTGGAAAGGACGCTGGTCGATATACGGACGGTTCTGCACCACCTTGTTGTTCTGGGCAAAGAGTACACAAGACGGCAGGATCAGCAGGGTGAATAATATGAATAGTGAAGGACGTTTCATTGTTCTTGCATTTCGCATACATGTACTAATAATAAACGCATAAAACTCCTTTTTATTGCATGTCCTTCTCCTTTTCCATTGATTCGTGTTATGGGGGCTTCAAGGATTTTAGTTCGTTAAGGTCTTTAGGGTCTTTAGGGTCAGAGCCAATACTCATAATCGGGTAGATTTGTTTTTGCTCAAAAAGGGTCTTTTGTGCCAATTTCACCTCTTTTGAGTAAAAAAATGAGGATTAAGATGAAAAAAAAGATGTTTTTCTTTGATAATGTCAATCTAATTGTGATATATTTGCACCATGATTATTCAAGATGATCAGTTAGAACAGTAATTTAATCAATAATTCTAAAAGTTAAAGTTATGGCTTATATAATTACCGACGATTGTGTGATGTGCGGCACTTGTGTAGGTGAATGCCCATCCGAGGCTATCTCAGAGGGAGACGGCAAGTATGTAATCAATCCCGATGTTTGCGTGGACTGCGGTACATGTGCAGACGCTTGCCCATCAGGTGCTATCATCCCAGGTGAGTAATTGACAATCGAAAACCAAAAGGCCAAAAGAGGTTCCATCAAATGGAGCCTCTTTTATTTTTCTGGTGATGATTGTTCATTTATTGGTGATGGTATTAGCTATTTTGTCCACATTCATGCTTCGTGCGCTGGCATCAAAGATGTCTTTATAGACCCCACCTTGTTGATATACTTCCGAGGGGGAGCCATGCTGCACCATACGGCCTTCTTTGAGGACATATATTCTGTCTGCATCGATGATTTGTCCGATATTGTGAGAGATGATGATGACCGTACGCCCTTCTTTGATGGCGTCGATGCTGGCCTTGATTTGCTCAGTAGCGATAGCATCGAGGCTTGCGGTGGGTTCGTCAAGGAAAATGATGGGAGGATTCTTGATAAACATCCTTGCGATGGCAATGCGCTGCTGCTGTCCTCCACTGAGTTGAAGGGCTTGTGTCTGGAAACCGTTAGGCAACTGCATAATCTGGTCGTAGATATAGGCTTGGCGGGCAGCCTTCACCACATCCTCATGGGTGGCTGAAGGATTACCATATTTGATGTTCTCCTCTATGCTACCGTCGAAAATATGGTTTTTCTGCAAAACCAAACCCACGTTTTCACGTAACCATTGGGTGTCCCATTCACTCAATTCCACTCCGTCAAGTTTGATACTGCCGCAATCGGGATGGTAGAACTTGTCAAGAAGATTGACGATGGTGCTCTTACCAGCTCCACTGAGTCCCACGAGAGCTGTGATTTTTCCTCTCTCGATATGCATTGACACATTGAAGAGCGCCTGAGTACCATTGCTATAAGTGAAGTCAACACCTGAGAGTTCGAAGTCGCCCTTCACTTGCTGGGGATGATAATGACCAGTGTCTTCCACTTCATCGTCGGCATGAAGGATGCCAAAGAACCCTTCGGCGTAAATCAAGGCATCGTTCATGTCGTCATAGATTCGGTGCAGTTGACGTATGGGGGCACTCACATTGGCAAACAACATGACATGGTACATGATTTTACCGATAGTCATGCCAGGATACTCGATGAGCACGAGATATGCGGTGAGGATAATGATGAGCACAGTGCCTATCTGTTCCAGAAAACTCTTCAGACCGTTGAAGAAATAGCTTTGCTTACGCGTGCTCAACTGCAAGTCAGTCATAGTGCGCTGAATCTCGGCTTGGCGGTCAGCCTCGATTTGCTCGCGATTGAAGGATTTGATAACAGTGATGCTCTCTATGATGTTCAGAATACTTTGGCTGACAGCTTGATGCCCTCCGAAAATACCCCTTCGGCCTCCTTTCATTCTTTTGGCCTGTATGTAAGTGACGTAGAAGTAAACAGGCACGATACACATGGCTACCAATCCCACATAGACATTGGCCATGAACATCAGCACCAACGCTAGGATAGCACTGGTGAACAAAGGCAGAATCTCTATGAAGAAATTGTTGACTGTGTTGCTCAGGCTCATGATTCCCCTGTCTATGCGCGACTGCAATTTTCCAGTCTCATTTCCCTCTGCTGAGAAAAATGCCATTCTGAAGGAGAGCATTCGTTTGACCACACTTACTGAAAGGTCGCGACTGACGAGTATGCGCATGCGCTCACCATAATACCGTTGGAAGAAAGTGACCAAAGCACCTATCAGTTCCTTGCCTAACAGGATGACGCTGATGGTGACCAGTATGGTAGTGGCGCTGCTCCAGGAAAACGACGGTTGCTGGATGAGTTCATTGATGGCATCCACGGCCTTGTCGAGTACTACGGCGTTGACTTGCGCCATGACCGACCCTATCAGTGTCAGACCCAAAGTGACTCCTATAAGCCATTTATACGGTAAGACAAATGGTAGGATGTTTCTTAGCAGGTCAAGAATGTTCATCTTACCTGCAGACGTGTTGTTCTCTTTTCCCATGATTGTGCCCATGATTGTGGTGATGACTGTCAGAAAGCCGAAATGGGGATTCCAAAGAACAATTGGAGTGATTATTCGCTTTTCGACTTGTCTTGTTTGACGTTATGTGGTTTCTCGTTCATGGCGGCGGTGAGGTACTCTTCCAGTTTGTCGGCTTGAAGGCGGAGGTCGTAGACACCCCTTTGTGCCACACTGATTCCTCCTGTCTCTTCGGATACAATCACAGCCAGCGCATCGCTTTGTTCCGTAATACCGAGTGCGGCACGGTGGCGAAGGCCAAGGTCTTTGGGGATGGATATGTTGTGCGACACGGGCAGCACACATCCCGCCGCTACTATTCTTTTCTTGCTGATGATCATGGCGCCATCGTGTAAAGGACTGTTCTTGAAGAAGATGTTCTCAATGAGGCTTTGGTTGACTTTAGCGTCTATTGTCTCGCCGGTGCTGATGATGTCGCTAAGAGCCATGTTGCGTTCCACCACAATGAGTGCGCCTGTCTTATTGCGGCTCATGTCCATGCATGCCCTGACGATAGGCATCACCACAGGGTCGGATATGTCCTCTTTCTCTTTTAGACGGAACATCCTGGTGAGGAAATTGAATTTTCGGTGTGTGCCGATGGTGATGAAAAACCGGCGGATGTCGTCTTGAAAGAGGATGATCAAAGCCAAGGCACCCACACTGATGAGTTTGTCGAAAATGCTACCCAGAAGGCGCATCTGGAACATTTGGGATACCACTATCCACAAACCGAAGAAAATGAGGATTCCATAGAAAATGTTGAGTGACCCTGAATCCTTCATCAGTCGGTAGATATAGTAGAGCAACCAGGCTACGAGCAGGATGTCGATGGCATCCTTGATTCCGAAATCGAAAGGCATATAGTTTTGTTGTATTGGTTGTTAAGTGGTTTTGTTCAAGTGGTGGCAGTGAGAAATATTCCCCAAACAAGCTTCTCTTAAAGGACTGATTCTCAAGTCAGTGTTAAGAGTCTTTTATGGCAGGGTGTTGCATCTTGTGGAAGATGGTTACACATTCTTTGGCTGCTTTCACATCGTGTACCCTCAGTATGTTCGCTCCCTTGGTGAGTGCGATGGTGTTCACTACGGTTGTTCCGTTAAGCGAATGTTCAGGAGTTGTGTCCAGGAGATTGTATATCATTCTCTTGCGGGATACTCCTACCAGTATAGGCAGTTCCATCAGTTGAAGCTGAGCCAATTGATTCAGCAACATGTAATTGTGTTCCAAAGACTTGCCAAAGCCAAATCCAGGGTCGATGACAATGTCCTTCTGCCCCCTGTCTCTGAGCATCTGTACCCTTTCGGCAAAGTAGGTCAGCATTTCGTGCATCAAGTCATCGTAGTGTGGATGGTCCTGCATGTGGTTGGGTGTTCCCTTTGTGTGGGTGAGGATATATGGCACCCCTAACTGGGCTACTGTGTCGAACATCTTGTCGTCGAACTGTCCACCTGAGATATCGTTGATGATGTCGGCATTGTATTCCTCCACACACATCCTCGCCACCGAGGCTCGGAACGTGTCAACAGAGATGACTGCGTCAGGAAAAGCCCTGCGAAGGGGATGTAGAGCAGTATGTAAACGACGCATTTCTTCGATTTCATCGGGACATTCAGCACCAGGACGGGTGGAGCATGCACCGACATCAATGATGTCTGCACCCTCTTCTATCATCTCTTTGGCACGAACCATGATGTCATCCTCAGTCTGTTTCCTGCTTTCGACATAGAAAGAGTCAGGTGTGACGTTGAGGATTCCCATGATACGGGGGGTGGATAAATCCATCAGTTGCCCGTTACAATTGATGCTGTATTGAAGTTTGCTTCGCATAATAATGCAAAACTAACGATAATTATTGACTTGATGAAGATGTTTTTGCTTTTTTGTGCTAACTTTGCCCAAACTTTCTTTAAAAAACGCCGTTTCGGTGTTATGGGAATGTGTAAAACGCGTTGATGAAATCAATTGTAATTGTTGATGGAATCAATTAAAAAACAAGGTAAAGCAAATGGATATACTACGATTGCATGAATTATTTTTGGCTCATCCTGTGGTAACTACCGACAGTCGTGACTGCCCTGAGGGTTCTCTTTTTTTTGCTTTGAAAGGTGAAACTTTCGACGGAAATGCATACGCAGCCAAGGCTTTGGAGTCAGGGTGCAGTTATGCTGTGGTGGATGAGGCCAACTATGTTGTTGAGGGTGATGACCGCTACATTCTTGTTGATGATGTGCTGCAGACCTTGCAGAAGTTGGCTAATTATCATCGTTGTCAGTTAGGCACCAGAGTTATCGGAGTGACGGGCACCAATGGTAAAACGACGACCAAGGAACTGATATCAACAGTATTGCAGAAGAAATATGAAGTGCTATACACGCAAGGAAACTTCAACAACCATATCGGAGTACCAAAGACATTGCTTCGACTACATGATGGTCACGACATCGCAGTGGTGGAAATGGGTGCCAACCATCCTGGCGAGATTAAGACATTGGTGAATATTGTGGAACCCAACTACGGTATTATCACCAATGTCGGTAAAGCGCATTTGCTGGGTTTCGGTAGTTTTGAAGGTGTGATTCGAACCAAAGGCGAACTTTATGATTTCCTTCGTAGTCGTGAGGGTGCCAAAGTGTTCATTAACAACGACAATGAACATTTGATGGGAATATCCCACGACTTGCAATTGGTGCGTTATGGTCAGCGTCCTTCGGAAGAACTGCTGATAGAAGGCCGTTCGATAGATTGTGACCCATTCCTTCACTTCGAGTGGAAGGAAAAAGATGGTGAGTGGCATGAAGTACATACTCGTCTGATTGGAGGATACAACCTCGACAACTGCTTAGCTGCCATTACAATTGGCCGTTATTTTGATGTGCCCGCTGATGACATCTGCGATGCCATAGCTGCTTACCAGCCATCTAACAACCGTTCTCAATTCATGCAGACTGCGCACAATCAGTTGGTCATTGATGCCTATAACGCCAATCCCACAAGTATGCGTGCCGCCTTGGAGAATTTCCGCATGATGCATGCAGAGAAGAAGTTCGTCATCCTCGGTGCCATGCGTGAATTGGGCGAAGTCAGCAATGAAGAACATCAAAAATGTGTCGATTTCATCGGGGAAAGTGGGTTCGATAAGGTATGGCTTGTGGGTGAGGAGTTTGCTCCTACACAGCATCCTGATCACTTCCGTTTGTTCGATAATGTGGAAGAAGTGAAAGCATGTATTGCGGAGGAGCATCCCGAGGGCTACACCATCCTCATCAAAGGCTCCAATAGCACAAGATTGTTTTCCTTGACCGGTGATCTGTAGAAGATATTACCATTACGTTTCACAAGCAAGTTGGGCATTGTGACGAAAACAGGTGGTCTTTTTGACCACCTGTTTTCGTAAGAATTGTCATTGAAATCTGTGACAAAACATTTTTCAACGGCTTAAAGGACTGCTTTGAGTCGGGTGATGAAGTCGTCGGCATCGTCTTTGGTGATGCAAAGGGGTGGCAAGAGGCGCAACACGTTAGTTCCGCTGCATCCAGTGAAGCAATGTTGCTCATAGACCAGTTTGTTGCGTATCTCCTTGTAAGGAACATCCAGTTCGATACCAATCATCAGCCCTCGTCCGCGCACTTCGACCACATGTGGCAATCGCTCGTCTTTGAGTCGCTGCATCAGGTATTCGCCTACGTTGGCGGCATTCTCCACCAGTCGCTCACTTTCCATCACATCGAGAACGGCAAGTGCTGCGGTGCACGCCAAATGGTTGCCTCCGAATGTAGTTCCCAGTTGTCCATAGACGGGTTTGAACTTGGGTGAGATGAGAACGGCGCCCATGGGGAAGCCATTGCCTATGCCTTTGGCAACAGTGATGATGTCGGGCTTAATGTTTGCGTGTTGATGTGCGAAGAACTTGCCCGAACGTCCGTAGCCGCATTGTATCTCGTCTGCCACAAGTACTGCATCGTATTTAGCGCAAAGGGCAGACAACTGCTGAAGGAAATCTTCACTGGCCATGCGGATACCTCCTACACCTTGGATGCATTCGATAATGCAAGCGCAGACATTACCCTTTGCCAATTCCTTTTCCCAAGCGTTGATGTCGTTGAGTGGCAGGAATGTAGTATGGTTGTTGGCGTTGATGGGTGCTATGATTTTAGGATTGGCCGTCACTTCAACAGCCAGTGATGTGCGCCCGTGGAAAGCCTTCTCTACTGCAAGCACTCTTGTACGTCCATTGTAAAAAGATGCCAGCTTGAGGGCGTTCTCGTTGGCTTCCGCTCCCGAGTTGATGAGGAAGAGCTGGAAATCGTCATAGCCTGAGGCTTTGCCTAGCCTTTCTGCTAGTTGCTGTTGCAACGGATTGATGACAGAGTTGCTGTAGAAACCGAGGTTGTTCAGTTGGGCTGTCATTTTCTCGATGTAATGTGGATGGCAGTGTCCGATGCTGATGACCGCATGACCACCATATAGGTCGAGATATTCCTGTCCCTCGCTGTCCCACACTTTACATCCCTTTCCTTTTTGGATGGCTATGTTGAATAATGGATAAACGTCGAATAAATTCATGTTGGTTATTGTTTTTGTTGTTAGATGATGATTACCCCCGCCGTGGAACGGCGTGACACCGACCTTAGAAAGCGCTGGGTTTCAGGCGTAGTCCTTCACTCTCTTCGATGCCGAACATGAGGTTCATGTTCTGCACGGCTTGCCCTACGGCACCTTTGAGCAAGTTGTCAATGATGGAAGTGATCACTATCTTGTTGCCGAACTTGTCGAGGTGAAGCAATGCTTTGTTGGTGTTGACGACTTGCTTCAGGTCGATGGCCTTGTCTACATAGTGCGTGAAAGCGGCATCGGCATAGAAATCTTTGTATAACTGTACCAACTGCTCAGCTGTAGGGTTGGTATCTGTGCCTTCTTCGCCTTCCAGTTTCACCACCTCAGTGCAGAAGATGCCTCTGGCAAAGTCACCGCGGTATGGAATGAAATCTATACTGGCATCTAACTCCCCCTGTAGTTCTTTGAGCGACTGCCGTATCTCGTGGATATGCTGATGAGAGAATACCTTGTATACACTCATGTTGTTGTTTCTCCAACTGAAATGGGTAGTGGCACCAGGCTTTACACCCGCCCCTGTTGAGCCGGTGATGGCATTGACAGCCACGTCGTTGTAGAGGAGTCCCGCTTTGGCCAGTGGCAACAGACCCAATTGTATGCAGGTGGCAAAACACCCAGGGTTGGCCAGATGGTTGCAATTCTTGATTTGTTCCCGATGGATTTCAGGCAGTCCATAGACATAGTCATGTGTAGGTGCGGCAATCCGGAAATCCTGTGCCAAGTCGATGATTCTCACATGGCTGGGTATGTGGTGTTCCTTAATGAACTGCTCGCTTTTGCCATGTCCGAAGCAGAAGAAGGCGACATCCACCTCGTCGAATGGTGCTTGGTCGGTGAAATACAGGTTGGTTTCTCCAATCAATCCCTCGTGGACGTCGGTGATTTTGTTGCCCGCGTTGGATGAACTATTGATGAACACCAGTTTGGCTTCTTTGTGGTTGAGCAAGAGGCGTATGAGTTCGCCAGCGGTGTATCCTGCGCCTCCAAGTATGCCTATTCTGATCATATTATTCTTTTTTCTGATATTATCCCAACTTTGTAAAGGCAAGGACACACGGCTTTATCTTTCCTCGTCGGGATGGCAGGTGTAGTAGAGTCGTAATGGGGTAGAGGTGACCTTGATGAATCCCTTGGCATCTTCTGATGTCCATCCCTTCTGTGTCTCTCCGTACTCTCCGAACTTGTTTTTCACGAGGTCGTCAGGTGAATCTACGCCGACGGTCTGGAAACTATAGGGTCTGAGTTCGAGTGTCACAGTACCGTTGACGTTGCGCTGGCTGCTGGTGAGCATGGCTTCGATATCGGGCATGACAGGTTCCAGATATTGGCTCTCGTGCAAGAACATGCCGTACCAGTTGCTGACTTGGTCTTTCCAGTACTGCTGCCATTTGCTGAGCGTATATTTCTCCAAGAAGCGGTGTGCTGCGATGATGAGCATCGGAGCGGCGGCTTCGAATCCCACACGTCCCTTGATACCGATGATGGTGTCGCCCACGTGGCAGTCGCGTCCGATGGCGTATGCTGCACCGATTTCCTCCACCTTTTGTATGGCTTTGATTTTATCATCATACTCCACGCCATTGACTGCAGTGAGTTCTCCTTTCTTGAATGTCAGTGATAGAATCTCTGGGTCTGTTTTTGTCGGGTGTTTAAGGTAGGCAGTCTCAGGCAATCCTTGTTTTGAGTCGAGAATTTCTCCTCCACAGATGCTCGTGCCCCAAATACCGACATTGTAGCTGTACTTGAGTTTGGCGAAGTCGGCATTGAATCCGTGAGCGTTGAGGTAGTCGATTTCCTCTTTTCTGCTGAGGTTGTTGTCGCGTGTGAGTGTGATGATTTCCACTCCTGGCGCCATGACGAGGAATGTCATGTCGAAGCGTATTTGGTCGTTGCCAGCTCCTGTTGAGCCATGGGCGATGGCTTCTGCGCCGATTTCGCGTGCATAGCGTGCGATGGCAAGTGCCTGGAAAATGCGTTCGCTGCTGACCGAAATGGGGTAGCAGTTGTTGCGTAGCACATTCCCGAAGACCATATATTTAAGGCTCTTGGCATAGTATTCCTGTGTGACATCGAGAGTCACATACTTAGTTGCACCGAGTTTATAGGCGTTTTCTTCATTTGTTTTCAGCTGTTCGTCGCTGAATCCACCAGTGTTTGCACATGCAGCATGCACTTCATAGCCTTTTTCTTTTGCGAGGTACATCACGGTGTAGGACGTGTCGAGTCCGCCGCTGAATGCCACCACGACTTTTTTCTTTTGTTCCATATTGTTATGATTATCGTGTTATTATTCTGTTGTTTGATGATTATCTGAGGTTGTGAGCCGCTGCTTCTTTTGCCATCTTCACCACATCGTCGGGCAGCTGGACAGGAAGAGGTTCTCCGATGTGTTCCTTGGGGTCGTAGAGCATGGCGGTGCAGACGCAGTACTTTCGGTTGGACCTTGCCAGCACATCGCAGTTCACGCAGCAAGGGTGTTCAGGTGTCCCACATCCAGCCCAGTAGGCGTCGTCTTGGGTGAGTTCGGAGAAAGCCACGGGCACATATCCCAGTCTGGTGTTGATTCTCATCACTGCAGTTTGGCTAGTAAGTCCGAAAAGTTTGGCGTTAGGCCATCTCAGTCTGCTTAACGTGAACGCTGTTTGTTTGATTCTCAGCGCGAGGTGGTGTTTGCGGAATTTCTCCACGACTATCAAACCTGAGTTGGCAACGTATTCCTTGTTTCCCCAGCTCTCGATATAGCAGAAACCGGCAAATTCTTCCTCTTCACCATAGAGTGCGATGATGGCCTTTCTTTCTCTCATTTTGGTGGCCAGGTACTCATGCGTTCTTGACGCTATGCCCGAACCTCTTTTCTTGGCTGAGTCGGTGATGGTTGCGAGGATGATGTCGACATACTTCTCGTGAGAAGAGTCGGCCACTATGACTTTAAAGTCTTCGTCTTTAATTTCCATTTTCCCTTAATTGGTAATGTCGGGCCAGTCTGACGCTTTTTCTTTTTTGCTATTACTGGTCGGGCAAGAATGAACTTATACAGTTGTTATAGTATTTACAATATTAACTATGTGTTTGTGAAATAGAAAAGTTCTCCATGCTTTCGTCTTGTAACGTTTTCATGGAGTGCGTATTAGGGCATATGGATTCAAATCAGTGCTTGTATCTGTCGTCTGACTGTTTCCTTTGGCGCACCTTCTTCCAATACGAGGAGGATGGTGTCGTCTCCAGCGACAGTCCCGATAATGTAAGGGATGTTCTCCATGTCAATGTCGAAAGCCATGCTTGATGCGTATCCAGGTCGTGTTTTAATGACTCCGATGTTGCCGGAGAAGCGGATGTTAAGAAGCCCGTTAGTTTGCATCATTTCCTTCACGGGTTTTACAGAGGTAGAGCGCTTGTACATGGTGTCATTGGGAAGGACATATACGTAGTTGCCATTCATGGATGCGGCCTTTGCCACTTTCAGTTGCTTGAGGTCGCGAGAAAGTGTTGCCTGAGTCAGCGTGAAGCCTTCCTTAAGCAGTTCTTGGAGGATTTCGTCCTGGCTGCCTATTTCCCTACTGGAGATAATAATCTTGATTGCTTCCAGTCTTAGATGCTTATCTTTCATACATAATGAGTTTGAATATTTATCCTTATTTTTTTGCAAAATTACACACTTTTCTGCATATAGATGAAATGTTCTTGCAAAAAAATTCATAAAAACGCAAAAAAGACCATTATGGGTGTATTTTTACTCTGTTCAAGAGCAACTTTTAGTGACCTTAACTGAAAAAGGTTGTCACTATGTAATGTGGATTATGTGAATTGCTGTGTAGTTATTGCCCTTGAGTGGCATTGAAAACCTGATAGGCATAATAGCACAACATGCAGAGCACCATAATAAGTCCTTCTCCGCGTGAAATGGTCAGTTTTTGCTTGCCAATCAAGCAGAACACCCAGAAGAGCACAGCGCTGCCTATCATGGCGAACAAGTCGAACTTCGACATCGTGCCGGCATCGAGTGGATGCACTACAGAAGCCACTCCTAACACGAAGAAAATGTTGAACAAGTTGCTGCCTATCACATTTCCTAATGCCATGTCCGTATTGCCTTTCCTTGCGGCCATGACTGAAGTGAAGAGTTCGGGGAAGGAAGTTCCCAAAGCGACGATGGTCACTGCCACTACAGACTCCTTGATGCCCAGTGATGTGGCGATACCTGAAGCACCATCCACAAAAAAATCACCACCGAAGATGAGTACAGCAAGTCCAACAAGGAAGATGAGTGAAGATTTCCATATTGGATAGTCCTTGACCTTTTGGACGTTTTTTTCTGACTCGCTGCCTTTTGTCTCTTCTGTCTTCCTGGCCATTGAAAAAGTATAGGTAAGGAAAATGCCGAAAAAAGCGAGTAGTGTGATTCCCTCTCCCCGAGAGATGATGTTGCCCATATAATTGCTATCCACAAAAACGTCCATGGCCATGACAAACATGACGATGGATGCCAATATACACAAAGGTACATCGTGGTGGAGATTGCCTCGTGTCACGGGAATGGGATAAACCAATGCCACAATACCCACTATGGCGAGTATGTTGAAGATGTTGCTGCCCAGTACGTTTCCTATTGCAATGGCAGAGCTGTTGCCACCCGAAGCTGCTACTGTGCTGACCACCAGTTCGGGGGCGGATGTGCCGAAAGCGACGACAGTCAGTCCAATGACCAATGAGGAGATGTTGAACTTATGGGCTATTGACGATGCTCCGTCGGTGAGCCAGTCTGCTCCCTTGATGACCATGAGCAACCCGATGACAAACTTCAATATCAATACAAATAGTTCCATACCAATGGTTAGAAAATGATAGTAATTCCACAACAAAGTTATCACTCATTTTGCCTATTGTAAAATTTTTAACAATAATATTGTGAAGAAATCTTTGTTATTATGTGCATTTTGTTGCGTTTGTATTAATTTTGCACCTGGATGATGACAACAATGTGTCGTGACATGCAGGTGGGTTTTCGAAGCCGTCATACCCTATTATTATTAAACAAAATACAATAGACTATGAAGAGTCAAGTTCATTTGTTATGGGTGATATTCCTAATGTTGTGGTTTAGCTTGAGTGCAAATAGCCAGGAAGCGAGCGATGACCTCATTTCCATGGTGGAAAAGGTACATTCTGCTTGTCCAAGGGCGTTTGTGCCTGGTGTGAAGCTTTCCGACGTCGAGATTGATGATGAGTATGTAGTATGTACTTTCACAGCCGAAGATGGGGCAGTGCAAGGCGGGGTATTAAGCTCAGAACGTGTCAAGGAATCGATGAAGCAGTCTCTGATCAAGAATTTCCGCCGTATGAATCGTACCAGCATTCTTCGCCAGATGGCAGAGGAAGTGGCAGACTGCGACATGGGTGTGAAGAGTATTGTCGTGAAAGAGGGTAATGGCGATACTTTAGAAGTAGTCATCACCAATGAAGAGTTACGTGAAGCTATCGGAAAGCAAAGGTCATCAGATGACTGATGTTCCATTTCGATGTCAAATGATAATAACGATATTATGAGAAAGACCGTCACCTTCTTGTTTTTAGCTTTCTCCGTATTGGCCTTTGGCCAGAAACGTTCATCTGTAAAGACTGTGGACATTAATCCACAGGACTTCACTATGACCATGCTTTATGTGATACCCAGGAGGTTCCCAATGAAGGCACTTATGCGAGAGTTCTATGTCAGTGTCCGTAATGACAGTATTGATTGTTACCTTCCTTATTATGGCGAGGTGTACCAGCCTACATTGACCAATGAAGGATTGAATTTCAAGTTACCTGTTGCCGGATTTGCGATGAAAGAAAAGAAAAAGTGCAGGCACCTTTACTATAGAGTCCGCAGAGGCTTCTTGACTTACGACTACCATTTTATCATCTATCCTGATCATACAGGGTCATTAATACTTACCCCCTCGAACGCACAGAATTGTACATACGAGGGGGAATGGGAAAATCATTGATCATTGACCATAGACTTCGCTATTACTTGTCGTTAAGCATGTTCTTGTCGAGGAACTCTTCGATGCGTGTGAAAAGGTGCTTTCTTGTGTTTCCTCCGCTGATGCCATGATTGCGGTTGGTGTAGAACTGCATTTCGAACTGGGTTCCCTGTTGAACAAACTTCTCAATCAGTTCGGCAGCGTTCTGAAAATGTACGTTGTCGTCGGCCATGCCGTGGCAGAGGAGCAGTTTGCCATGTAGTTTCTGGTATCTGTGGAGAGGGGAGATGTCGTATCCCGTAGGGTTCTCTTGTGGTGTACGCATATACCGCTCGGTATAGACACTGTCATAGAAACGCCAGTCGGTGACGGGTGCCACCGCTACGCCACAACAGAATACATTTCTTCCCTCGCACATCGACATCAGTGTGTTGAATCCTCCGAAACTCCATCCCCAAATGGCAATATGTTCTTTGTCAACATAAGGCTGCTGCCCCAGATAAAGTGCGACTTCCACTTGATCCTTCGACTCCTTGTCGCCCATTGTCATGTAGGTGCATTTTTGGAATTCAGCTCCCCTTCCTCCAGTGCCTCTTCCATCTACGCATACTACGATATATCCTTTCTGCACGAGTCTTTGCTCCCATGAAAGGTTGCCGAAGAATCCGTTGTTGAAGGAGTTGCTCACTTCCTGTGCTCCTGGTCCGCTGTACTGGTACATCAGCACAGGGTATTTTTTCGACGGGTTGAAATTGGTTGGCTTAAGCATCCATCCGTTGAGCTGCACTCCCTCTGAAGTGGTGAAAGAGAAGATTTCTGGCTGTGCCCAGTCGGCGTTTGCCAGGGCGTCTTTCAGTTCTTTGTTGTCCTCGAGCACTCTTAGTTGTTTGCCTGTGTTGTTGTATACGGCGGTGATTCTTGGCGTGTTGATGTCTGAGAATTCGTTGACGAAGAATTTGCATCCATTGCTGAAATGAGCGGTGTTGGTGCCCTTATTGCGAGTGATGACCGTTTCCTTCCCTTTCATATCCACTTTGCAGATGTATTTCTCGAGTGGGTTTCCCTCTGTGCTGGCGTAATAGAATGTGGTTCCACTTTCATCGGTGCCATAGTAGTCGGTGATGACTTTCTCACCGTGGGTGAGTTGCTTGACTAAAGTTCCGTTTATAGTATAGAGGTAGAGGTGGTTGTATCCGTCGCGTTCACTCATCAGAACGAACTTATCGCGTGAGAAGTCGATGTTATTATATACTTTGGTTTCCACAAAATACTTTGGTGTGTCGCGTACAATCAGCTGGCAAACTGTAGAGCGAGGGTTAGCCATGTAGATATCAAGCCTGTCCTGATGACGGTTTTGAGTGAGAATGGCTAGCTTGTCCTTGTCTCCAGTGAACTGTATTCTCGCCACATATCCGTCGCTGTCGATAGGCAGTTCCATCTTGCGCTCCACTCGTGCCTTGATGTCGTAAGTATGGACGCTGACGTCGGAGTTTCTCTCACCAGCTTTGGGATACTTGAAGGTGTATTCACCAGGGTAGAGGCTATACTGCTGGTTGCGTGGTGCTTCCCCTGCATAGACGGGGAAGGAGAAGGTGTTGACCTTTGACTCGTCGAATCGAATCCATGCCAGCATCTCGCTGTCTGCGCTGAAGTCAAAGGCTTGGTTGAACTCGAATTCCTCCTCGTAGACCCAGTCGGGCTTTCCATTGATGATTTTATTGTATTCCCCGTCCTTGGTAACTTGGCTCTCAGCGTTGTTGAAGAGGAGTTTGACGAGGAAGATGTTGTTGTCTCTGACAAATCCGATGACGTTTCCGTCGGGTGAGAATTTGGGACATTCCTGCGGACCTCCGTTTGAGAGTTTGCTGAGCGTGTTGTTTCGTATGTCGTAGATGTAGTACTCAGCGGTGTACGACCGTCGGTAGATGGCCTTTCTGTTGGTTTCGATGAGTATGGTTTTCCCGTTAGGTGAGATGATGTAGTTGCTGAATGCCGCAATTTTCTCACCTCGTGCTGTTTTTCTGTCGAAAAGTGTCTCGGCGAGTTGTCCAGTGGCGTAGGAATAACGCTCAATCCTGCTACGGTCGTCGCTGATTTTTGTGAAACTCTCCCCGTCCATGTAGGGACGCATTCCATAGATGGTTTTCTCGCTGTAACGATACCACATCACATCGTCAAGTGAAATCTTCTGTGCGTTGGCCACGACAGCCAAAAGGGCTGTAAAAACAAAAATAATCTTTCTCATTCTATTCTTTTGTTAAAAATTTATCGCAAAAATACTTATTTTCCCCGAAAGATTGTAAATTGCAACACTTTTTATTTCAAACTATCGTTAATCATCATGTAGATTTATCTTTTTTTGTGAAGATATGAGTGAACTTGACGCTGAAAACATAAAGAAATCCATTCTTGAAAATAAGGGACAGTTGGGAAAACTGTTGGTGCTCCTCTTGATAGTGGGTGCAATCTGGTTGGTGGAACGTTGTAACGGTGATGAAGCCGCTGACCAGACGGAGAAGGTGGCCTCTGTGCCTACTGCTGCAGATATCTTAGGTCTCTTGAAAGAAGAGACGGATTTGGTTACCACAGAAGTGAAGATTAGCAAACTCGCCATCTACGACACCTCGAAAAGCGAGCATTTCCGTTTTACCGACATCCGTACGTGGAAATATGGCGACCGTAAATGCATTATTCCAGTGGAAATCACGGTGAAGTATGGTTATAATCTCAAAGAGTTGAGTGTCAACGATGTCAAGGTGTCAGATGACAGTACCTCTGTTTATGTGATGCTTCCAAAGCCCAAAGTCATAGACTCGGGTTATAACCTTTATTACGACCGTAAGCAGGTGGTGGCAATTTCTACAGGTCTCCGTTCTTCCATTGGTCACGAGACGGAGGAGGAACTTCGCAAGAAAGCGTACGACCAGGTGATAAAAAAAGGGGATGACATCAAACGCAATGTTGAGGGCGATATAGAGAGAAACGCCATCGTTATGGTAGAGTCAATCGTTAAGAGCCTTGGTTTCAAGGATGTCACAGTAGTCACGAAGAATAAATAGGAGGCAGAGAAAATGAATAAAAAAGACGAGAGAAAAACTATGTCGAAAGCTTTGCAGTATTTGTTGTTCGGTGTGCTGGCGCTTGCTTTCATCGCTCTTGCGGCATTCCTTGTGAAGTCGTGTCTCCCCAAAGAAGAAGAGGAACTAGAGCAACTTCCCCTTGAGGACACCTCCGCCATGATTGAGAGTGTGAGGCCTAAAGGTGAGCTTTACCTTTATTCTCTTGTGGCCGAGGACTTTGTCACCAAGCAGGAAACGGAGCGTCATGCATTGCTGTTTCCTGAGTCCCACTCTTGCGTCCAGGTGGTTCAGCAGAAAATCAGCTTCGTGCTTGACCTTGACCAAGTCACTTATACACCTGATTCCGGCAATGTGGTTCTGGTTCGGCTGCCCGACATCAAGTATGTGGCAAGCACGCAGGACTCACGTTTCATGTCCGATGATGAGGACTATTGGAAAGACCATGACACAGACCCCATGAAGCGCGCTGTTGAAAACAAGTTGAAGAAAAAGTACGACACGCCAAAGATTCGTAAACAGGCTCAGGCTAATGCCCAGAAAGCAGTGTCGGAGCTGCTCTCCAAGTTTGGTTACGAAGTCCGCTTCGTCAGCGGAAACATTGAGCGAAAGGACGGAGTGGAGTCGCTCAAGAGCGTGCAGTAGGCATAAGTCTTCCTTGGTAGGCCCCGCGTTCCTTCATGCGTTTTCTCAAGCGTTCCACAAACTCATAGTTTTTGAGGCCCCATCCTTTCGTGGCGAGCAGGCTGGCGGGTGACTGGGAAACGAAACGTTCCAGCACGATGTCAGGACGCAGGTGCTCGATGTAATCAATCACATAGTCGATGTATTCATCTGCCGTGAACAGGTGGAAAATCTCTGGATGGTGGGCGTATTCGTCCGCCATTACTGTTCCTTTGATGAGTTGCAACTGATGTATTTTCAAGACGTGTAGAGGTAATGACGATATGGCTTCCGCCTCACGGGTGGGATTCAGGCAGTCTGTGCCTGGCAGTCCAAGGATGACATGGCCTCCAGTGTATATGCCCTTTTCGACAGTTCTGCTCACCGCTTCTTTAGTCTGTTCGAAGGTGTGTCCCCGGTTGATATGTTGAAGGACCTTGTTGTCAGCGCACTCAATGCCATATTCCAAAAGAATAAAATACTGACGGCTCAATGCGGAGAGGTAATCGAGGAGTTGGTCCGGCATGCAGTCGGGGCGAGTGCCAATGACCAGTCCCACCACATCGTCCACTTTCAGCGCCTCCTCGTATTTAGCTACCGTCTCGTCAAAAGGAGCATAGGTGTTGGTGTAGGCTTGGAAGTAGGCCAAGTATTTCATTTCAGGGTATTTCCTGGCGAAGAATTGTTTCCCTTCCTCAAGTTGTTCGGCGACGCTTTTGGAAGTGACACAGTAAGCGGGGTTGAATGTCTGGTTGTTGCAATAAGTGCATCCACCAGTTCCAATGCTTCCGTCGCGGTTGGGACAAGTGAATCCAGCGTTGATGGAGATTTTCTGTACCTTCAAGCCCACTATCTCTTTCAGCCAAGGTCCGAACTCCCTATAAAGATTGTCGTTATTCATCCCTTTATTGTATTTTGTTGTGTAGCACTACTCAGGCTCAGTGGAGTGTCGTTTTACACTTTTTTATGATTGTTGTCATTACAAAATTAGCATTTTTGTTGCTATGAAGCCTATAAATGGGTGTAAATTAGTGAAAAAAATCACGAAAAATCTTTGTCAGATGAGTGAAAAGTGCTAATTTTGCACGCCGATTATTATCAGGAGACGCGTGAAACGCCTCCAAACAAGTGTGTAGATAGCGTACATATTGGCCTATGTCGTGGTCTGTGAATCACTTGCAAGAAAAGAATTGAAAATTAATTAGTAGTAACAAAAATCCAGAATTTAAAGATGAAAACTTTAAGTTTCAGAACTAACATCGCTACTCCTCAGACAGCCAACAAGCAGTGGGTGGTAGTAGATGCTACAGACCAGGTTCTCGGTCGCTTGTCAAGCAAGGTGGCCAAGATCCTTCGTGGCAAGTACAAGGCTTGCTTCACACCCAATGAGGATTGTGGTGACAATGTCATCATCATCAACGCCAACAAAGTCATACTTTCCGGCAACAAGATGCAGGAAAAGGTTTATCTTACCTTCTCTGGTTATCCCAGTGGTCAGCACAAGAAGACTGCCGCTGAGTTGGTAAGCAAGAAGAACGGTTACGAGCGCATCGTTCGCCATGCCATCAAGGGCATGCTTCCCAAGAACCATCTTGGTGTCCATCTGCTTGATAACCTTCGCATTTACGAGGGCCCAGAGCATGAGCAGGCCGCCCAGCAGCCAAAGACCATAGATATTAACCTTTTGAAATAACAGACAATTATGGAAGTAGTAAATGCATTAGGTCGTCGTAAAGCCGCGATAGCACGTATATATGTGTCTGATGGTTCAGGCAAGATCACTATCAACAAGAGAGACCTCAAGGATTATTTCCCTTCAGAGTTGATTCAGTATGTGGTGAAGCAGCCACTCAACTTACTTGACGTTGCAGAGAAGTACGACATCAAGGTAAACCTCCGCGGTGGTGGTTTCACAGGTCAGAGCCAGGCTCTCCGTCTTGCCATTGCAAGAGCATTGGTGAAGATTAATGAAGAGGACAAGAAAGCCCTTCGCAAGGAAGGCTTCCTGACAAGAGACTCTCGCGTTGTAGAGCGCAAGAAGCCAGGTCAGCCAAAGGCACGTCGCAGATTCCAGTTCAGCAAGCGTTAATATTTATTCAGACGCTACTTATTGGAACTCATCGTTTAGCATCCAAACCATCAGGATTCCGGTCGGTACAGACGTCCGAACTACCTGGGGGTTGGTTTTCAGAATCAAAACTAAAAGGAACGTAAACAATTTAACAAACAACATTTTATGTCAAGAACAACATTTGATGAACTGCTTGAGGCTGGTAGCCATTTCGGACACCTCAAGAGAAAGTGGAATCCAGCCATGGCTCCTTATATCTTCATGGAGCGCAACGGCATTCATATCATCGACCTTCACAAGACAGTGGCCAAGGTGGACCAGGCTGCAGACGCATTGAAGCAGATTGCAAAATCGGGTAAGAGAATACTTTTTGTTGCTACTAAGAAACAAGCCAAAGACGTCATAGAGGAGAAGGCAAAGTCAATCGGTATGCCTTACGTCATTGAGCGTTGGCCAGGTGGAATGCTCACCAACTTCCCCACCATCCGCAAGGCCGTGAAGAAAATGGCCAGCATCGACAAACTGTTGAGCGATGGTACATACGACAAGCTGTCCAAGCGTGAGAACCTTCAGATTCGCCGCAAGCGCGCTAAGTTGGAGAAGAACCTCGGTTCTATCGCTGACCTGACCCGTCTGCCATCAGCACTTTTTGTGGTTGACGTGATGAAGGAGAAAATCGCCGTGAGCGAGGCCAAGCGTCTTGGTATTCCTGTGTTCGCCATCGTTGACACTAACTCTGATCCCCGCGACATCGACTTCGTGATTCCAGCCAATGACGATGCCACCAAGTCAATCGACGTGATTGTAGGCGCTTGCTGTGCCGCTATCGCTGAGGGACTTGAGGAGCGTAAGGCCGAGAAAATCGACATGGAAGCCGCTGGTGAAGGCGACGAGCCAAAAGAGAGAGCTCCAAGAAGACTTCGTTCAAAAGCCCGTGCAGAGAAGCCTGAGGCTAAGGACGAGAACGAGGAGGCTCCAGCTGATGTAGAAGAGGCTGACGAGGCTTAGTATTTGAATCAATAACAATAACCATATTTAAAATAGAAAAAATGGCTGTTACATTAGCAGAAATCAACAAACTCCGTCAGAAATCGCAGGCAGGTCTTATGGACTGCAAGAAAGCGTTGACAGAGGCAGAAGGTGATATAGACAAGGCTATGGAGATTCTCCGTAAGAAGGGTCAGCTGATAGCCGCAAAGCGTTCAGACCGAGAGGCCTCCGAGGGTTGTGTTCTCGCCAAGGTTGAAGGCAAGTACGGTGCTATGGTCGCACTGAAGTGCGAAACTGACTTCGTCGCCAAGAACGCTGACTTTGTGAAACTCGCGAACGACATCCTCGCACTTGCTATGGAGAAGAAGCCCAAGAGCATCGATGAGCTTAACGCTCTGACACTGGGTGACCAGACCGTGGCTGAGGCTGTGACTTACCGCAGTGGTGTTACAGGTGAGAAGATGGAGCTTGATGGTTACTTCACCATCGAGGGCGAGAAGGTAGTGGCTTACAACCACATGGGTCAGAACTTCCTCTGCACTCTCGTTGCCATGAATAAGGAATGCAGCGAAGAGGTAGCAAAGGGTATCGCCATGCAGGCTGCCGCTATGTCTCCTCTTTATCTGAAGGAAGAGGATGTCACTGCTGAGGCTCGTGCTAAGGAGCTTGCCTCTATCATTGACAAGACTAAGGAGGATGAAGTGAAGAAGGCTGTGGAGATTGCTCTTAAGAAGGCTGGTATCAATCCTAACCTTGTGGATAGTGAGGACCACATCAATTCAAACATCTCCAAGGGCTATATCACTGAGGAAGAGGGTGCCAAGGCACGCGAGATTATCCCCGCTGCCAGCGAAGAGGCACGCAAGAACCTCAATGAGAAGAAGATTGAGATGATTTCTCAGGGTCATCTGAACAAGTACTTCAAGGAGGTTTGTCTGCTCGACCAGGCTTACATCGACGACAGCAAGATTACTGTTTCCCAGTATCTGGCCAGCGTTGACAAGGAACTGACCGTTACCGATTTCAAGCGTTTCACACTTCGCTCAGAGTAAACAAATTGTCTTTAAGATAATTAAGCAATAGGTAAGGGGGTCAAGTTCGCTTGGCCCCCTTTCTGTTAGCTTACAGTATTCCCGCATAAGTAAACATCTTTCGGTAGAAGTCTGCTTTCCGGTCGATGCTCATGGGATATGCGCGTGAGGAAGAGGGTAAACGATAGATTTCAATAGGCTCGTCATCTCTGTTGACGAGGCCTGTGGGTAAGGAATGCCCTACCTTCAGCTGGGATTCGATACCGAAGTGAGCCATTATTGTGTCGGTTGCTTTCTCGCCAGTGGTGACAACCAAGTGGCAGTGTGGCAAGTGACCTAACAGCGCTTTGATGTCGGTGGCTTCCACCACTTCCAGGAACTTGTCAGAGGCATTGTCCTTCAGTCGTCGGATGGCTGTGCAAGTGTCGTAGAGTGCAATACCTTTTTGGTTGAGAAAATCCACTATCTCTGGCAGTTTGAATGTTTTGTTCTTGGTGTTCACGAAATGGTCTTTGTCGTTGGAGAATACCAGTCCTTCAATTCGCCAATGGTCGTTGATGTAATTCGGGTAGAAAAAATCCATCGACCACCGTTTGCGTTGCGGAGGAAAACTTCCAAGAAAAATGACACGTGCGTTTTCGGGCAGAAAAGGACGTAAGGGATGCCGCTCTACACCATTGTCGGACAGGCGAATGGCCTCGATATCAAGGTAATTGTTTGTGGTCATTGAAGGGTCTGAATGTGCAGGCTGTTCAAAGGTGAACTTCATATTCGACAAGTAGCTACCTTAAAGCTTAGGACGAAAAACCTTTAGATGTCCTTTTGATGAATGATTTTCTCCTCGGCAGGAGTGATGTTCTTGAGGTCCTTCTCCTGCTTTTTGGTAAAGAATTTCTCTTTTATCCGCAGACTGTCAGTGGAATGTTTCAGCTGTTGTTCGCGTTGCAAGGCACGTTCTAGTTCGTTACAGCGTGCAATCGACAAGGCATCGGTTTTGGATAATTGGTAGCGGTGAGTGCCAGCATCGCCTTTGCAAGTGATTTGGATGGCTTTGCCACTGTTTTCTGTAATGAAATCGACAATGCCGTTATCTGTGCCTTTCTTGAAGGATGCCTGTTCTTCATACCCGTTGGAATTGTCGGTGACGAAAGAGAAACAGCGAGGACTTTCCTTCTTGTCGGTAGTACCAGTTTCCACTATGATGGTTTCATGGTGGAGTTTCTTGCCGTTAAGTACTGATACGAGGAAAAGTTGCCCAGTCTCATCCACCTCAGCATAGAGGCAGGTGCGATGAAGTGAAGATGCAGGTTGTTGTTTGTCCTTATAAAACCCTACAGTCTGATACCGTGGGTCTTTCTCCAAAAGGAAATCTTTCTTTAATTGGTTGATGTCTTGAGACAGGGCGGCCAAGGTGCTGTCAGCAACAGCTATTTCATGTTGAGCCTCTTTGATTTCCAGGATATTCATTACCTCAATGGCTTCCTTACGGGCATCAAAAGCCCTCGGATAGGCAGAACGGAGAGAGTCAATGAGGGTACGTGCTTGTTCGTATGCTCCAGACGCGATTAATCCACGTGCCTCTGTCAGCAATGCGGCAGCCTCCTTGTCGCCATTGTCCCTCTTGCTATCACACGAGCAGACAGCCATCACTAAAAGTATTATTCCTATAAAAAATGGATACGTCTTCATAAGGTTGTATGGGTTTAATAGTCTATATAGGTTCAAGGGAATGGATGCGACACGTCGCCTCCCTGCAAGTTCAGTACAAAATTACATTTTTTGAAGAAGAGTGGACGAAAAGACGTGGAAAAATCGTAATTTTGCGTCCGAAAAAGACATGAATATGCGATATCTTACAGATGAAGAACTAAAAAGCGAGATAGACCAACCCATCTTCCATGCCATTTCAGAAACTGCTGATGAGATGGGAGTGGAATGCTATGTGATTGGTGGTTATGTGCGTGATTTGTTTTTGGAACGTCATTCCCACGACATCGATGTGGTGGTGGTAGGTTCGGGAATAGCTGTCGCCCAACGGTTGCAAGAGCGTTTGGGCAAGAAAGCCCGTGTTTCCATCTTCCAGAACTTCGGTACAGCGCAAGTGAAATACAAGGGAATGGAAGTGGAGTTTGTGGGAGCCCGTCGCGAGAGTTACAATCGTGGTTCGCGCAAGCCCATTGTAGAGGATGGTACACTCGAGGACGACCAGAACCGTCGTGACTTCACCATCAATGCCATGGCCTTGTGCTTGAATGCCGACCGCTTCGGTGAGTTGGTTGACCCTTTCTATGGTTTGGAGGACCTTGAGGACGGCATCATCCGTACGCCGCTCGACCCTGTGATTACATTCAGTGACGACCCTTTGCGTATGATGCGTTGTATCCGGTTTGCCACCCAACTCAATTTTATGATTGAGGATGAAACCTTTGAGGCAATAGAACATGAGGTGGAGAGAATCAAGATTATTTCTCAGGAACGTATCATCGAAGAACTCAATAAGATAATCCTATCTCCGGTTCCATCGAAAGGTTTTGTGGATTTGGAACGTTCAGGTTTGCTTGCTTTGATTTTCCCCGAGTTGCAGGCCTTGACAGGTGTTGAGGTGGTGAATGGACGAGGTCATAAGGATAATTTCTTCCACACACTGGAAGTGCTTGACAATGTGGCCCGTGCCACAGCCGATTGGGGGGATAAACCAGATGCTCCATTAGCAAGTGAGGGCGTTCAGGATGAATCCTTAATGACTTATTCAGAGCGTAAGCTATGGATTCGTTGGGCAGCACTGCTCCATGATATAGGCAAACCCGCAAGCAAGAAATGGGACAATCAGTTGGGTTGGACCTTCCATAGCCATAATTTCATTGGCCAGAAGATGGTGCCAGGTATTTTCAAACGGATGAAATTGCCTCTGAACGATAAGATGAAGTATGTCCAGAAGTTGGTGGAACTGCACATGCGTCCCATCAACATCGCAGATGATGAGGTGACAGACTCTGCCGTTCGCCGTCTGCTGTTTGATGCTGGTGATGATATCGAGGATTTGATGTTGCTCTGTGAAGCTGACATCACATCTAAGAAAGCAGAAAAGAAACAGCGTTTTCTTGACAACTACCGCATGGTACGCGAGAAGATGGATGCTTTGAAAGAGAAAGACCGTATCAGGCTGTTCCAACCTCCTATTGATGGTGAGGAAATCATGAGGATTTTCAACTTGAAGCCTTCAAAAGAGGTCGGTATCTTGAAACAAGCTGTCAAGGATGCTATTGTGGATGGCGTCATAGCCAATGAATATGACGTGGCGTTGGCATTTGTGCTGAAGAAAGCTGAGGAAATAGGCTTGAAGCCAACGACGATGTAAGGTTCTTAGGTTTTTGGGAGTTGGTAGAGCCCTTTATCCTTGATATAGTTTTCGACGTCGGGCGGCACGAGCCCTGATAAAGACAATCCATTAGCGGCACGCTGACGAACCAGTGTGCTGCTAATGTCGTAAAGATGGGTATTGACAAGCGTGACAGATGCAGGGAGTGTCTCGATGTCGATGTCGCATCCAGGTCGAGCGTACATCAGGATACGAAATTCCTTCACTATGTCTTCTCCTCTGTACCAGTTGCCGAATTGAAGCCAGTTGTCAGCACCTATCACGAGGTGGAACTCATCTTCGGGGTACGTGTTTGCTAAGGCATGTAGTGTGGTGTAGGTGTAGGAAGGAATAGGCAATGTTGCTTCAAAATCAGACACTTTGATGGATGCGTCATCTTTCAAAGCCAGGCGTGCCATTTCCAACCGTTCCTCATAATCTGCGATGTCGGGATTGCCTTGTTTCAAAGGATTGAGCGGCGAGACGAGCATCCATAACTCATCTATCATGTGGCTTTGGCATAGTTCACGAGCCAAAGCAACATGCCCAATGTGGATGGGATTGAAAGAACCACCGAAGACACCGATTTTTCTCATTATCCTATTCTTCTTGGGTCGAGTCTTCAGTTTCTTCTGCAGGTGCTTCCTCTATGTTGCTGATGAAGTCTTTCACGACCTGTAGAGTCTCTAGTTGAGCCACCTCGAGTTGGTCGTTGATGATGACCCTGTCGTACTTGTCGGCATAAGAAAGTTCGAGCGAGGCTCTTTGGAGCCGGTCCTCTATTTGTTCGAGTGTTTCTGTCCCTCGTTTGACCAGTCGGTTACGCAGCTCCTCGATGCTTGGTGGCTGTATGAAGATGCTGATGGCGCGTTCTCCGAAGTGCTGTTTGATGTTGCATCCTCCTTTAACATCGACGTCGAACACCACATTCTCGCCTTTTTCCAACTGTTTCTCTACTTCCGATTTGAGAGTGCCGTAGAACTTTCCTCCATAGACCTCCTCATATTCAATGAAAGCATCCTCTTGAATTCTCTTGATAAACTCCTCTTTGCTGAGGAAGTGATACTCCACACCGTCTTGTTCAGTGCCTCTGGGAGCCCTGCTTGTGGCAGAGATGGAGAAATGGAGGTTGAGGGTCTCCTGTGCCTGTTCCATCAAGTAGTTGATGAGTGTGGATTTACCACTGCCCGATGGGGCAGAGAAAATGATGCATTTACCTGGATTCATAAGATTTGATGGGTTTAATGGGTTATGATGGTTTTGAAGGGTTGAAAGGGCATGATGGACCATTATAGGACGTTGGCGACCTGCTCTTTGATTTGTTCGAGTTCGTCTTTCATCTTCACGACGATGTTCTGCATCTCGGCCTGGTTACTCTTGCTGCCAGTGGTGTTGATTTCGCGTCCCATTTCCTGAGCGATGAAAGCAAGTTTCTTGCCTTGTCCATGTCCGTCGTTCATGGTGCTGACGAAATACTGGAGATGGTTGGTGAGCCTTTGCTTTTCCTCGTTGATGTCGAGTTTTTCGATGTAGTAAATCATCTCCTGCTCGAGCCGGTTCTTGTCGTAGTCAGTTCCTACGACACTTTCCAGTTTGTCGATGATTTGCGCCCTTATCTTCTCCGTGCGTCCTTTTTCGTATGGTTCGATGCTCTCCAACAATGCTGTGATTCTGTCGATGTTGCCATTTAGTTTTTTCGCCAGGGCCAGTCCTTCTTGCTTACGGAAATCCACCAGTGCAGCCACTGCGTTCTCAATCGCCTTGAATGCCACAGCCCATTCCTCCTCGCCGAGTTCTTCCACTTCGAGTTTCGTGAGTACGTCGGGCATCCTCAACAGCACCGTCATCCAGTCCTCTGGTTCTGGGATGCCGTATTTCTGGCTGACAGCCTTCAGCTGTTTGTGGTATTCACCCATCAGGGCTGCGTTCACAGGGGTTGCCATCTGGGTTTCGTCCTTTTCCACCCAAAGATAGAAATCCACTTTTCCTCTTTCAATTTGCTTAGCGATAAACGTGCGTATTTCCATCTCCTTGTCGCGATAAAGAGGAGCTATTCGTGTTGACAAATCAAGGCTTTTGCTGTTGAGCGACTTGATTTCCACATGAATCTTCTTTCCATTGAATTCGGTAACACTTTTACCGTAACCAGTCATCGATTGTATCATTCTAAATCTTAATTAAAGTCTATGAATCACAAAATTTGCACAAAAATAGTGAAAATTCCGCTAAACTTCGTAATTTTGCAAGAATAAATGAAATAAAAAGGAAAATGTCGTGTATATTGCACATTGAAACATCCACAAAACCCTGTTCTGTGGCAGTCAGTCAGGATGGTGCAGTGATTTATCATATAGAGGACATGAGCGGCCCTTCTCACGCCACAGTCCTTGGCTCGTTTGTGGATCAGGCGGCTTCATTTGCTGACAGCCATGCTATTCCGCTCGATGCAGTGGCAGTGAGCAGTGGTCCTGGTTCTTATACTGGTTTGCGTATTGGAGTTTCCACTGCGAAAGGATTGTGTTATGCCCGCAATCTGAAACTCTTGTCCATCCCCACACTCAAACTCTTGTGTGTGCCACTGCTACTGGGACGTGAGGAACTGCCTGACGACGCTTTGCTGTGCCCGATGATAGACGCCAGGAGGATGGAGGTCTATACAGCCCTCTACACTCGTGCATTGCGTCCTGTGGACGAAGTGCAATCTATGGTGGTAGACGGCCATTCTTTTGAGCGCCAGCTCGACGAGCACCCTGTCTATTTCTTCGGCAATGGGAGCGACAAGTGCAAGGACTTGATTCAACATCCCAATGCTCATTTCATCAGTGGCATCCATCCTCTTGCCAAGTACATGATGCCATTGGCAGAGAGAGCCCACGCTATGCAGGAATATCAGGATGTGGCCTATTTTGAGCCTTTCTACTTGAAAGACTTTCAAGCTACTGTGCCCAGACCTCTGCTTTAGTCTGCAGAAGCGGCTATGTGTGCAATAGAACATGCAAACAACACAACGAAAAGATATGGAGAACAAAGACTATAATACACTGAGAAAAAGACTTGTCCAGCCCGAGTATGGCCGTTGCGTGCAACAGATGGTTGAGCATGCTCTCACCATTGACGACAAGGACAAGCGCCAACAGTGCGCCGAGACTATAGTGGCTTTGATGGCCAGAATGGACGAGAAACACAGCAATGAGGACGATTTCTATCAGAAACTGTGGAATCATTTGGCAGCGATGTCTGATTATAAACTCGACATCGACTATCCCGTGGAGATTCTGCGCGTGGATGAACGCCCTGCTATCACCAAACACCTTCCCTACGACCAGCACCGTATCCAAAAACGCCACTATGGCTATTTGTTGGAACAGCTGGTTGAAAAACTTGGCGAGATGGACGAAAGCGATGCCGAGAAGAAAGAGGCGCTGACAGTCCTAGTGGCCAACCAGATGAAACGCAGTCTCGCCAACTGGAACAAGAATGTGCTCGATGATAACAAGGTGGCCGACGACCTTGCCCAGTACACCGATGGAAAAATCCAAATCGACCCTGAGCATTTTGACTTCATCAGCACTGAGAAGCTTTTGTCGAACGCTCAGGTGCAAAACCAAGGTAAGAAGAAAAAGAAGAAATAAACTCAGTTTCTTATGGCATCATTCGTTATAGAAGGCGGGCACCAACTACATGGCAGCATCACAGCCCAGGGTGCCAAGAACGAGGCCTTGGAGGTGATTTGCGCATGTTTGCTCACCGACGAGACCGTGTTGATTCGCAACATCCCTGAGATTCTTGACGTTCAGAACCTCATCAAGTTGCTGCAGAAGATAGGCGTTTCTATCAAGAATGTGGGCGATGGTGCTTACGAGTTCTGTGCCAACCACGTTAACCTTGGTTATATCGGTTCGGAGGAATTCATCCAGCAATGCGCCAAGCTCCGTGGCTCTATCCTCATGCTCGGACCGCTACTTGGCAGATTCCACAAAGCATACGCCGCCAAACCCGGTGGCGACCAAATCGGCCGTCGTCGTCTCGACACCCATTTCATCGGTATCAGCAAACTGGGTGCTACTTTCAACAGGAAGGATGGTAATCCCAATATCTACGAGATTAATGCCGAACACCTCAAGGGGACCTATATGTTGCTTGACGAGGCATCGGTGACTGGTACGGCCAATGTCATCATGGCTGCAGTGCTCGCTGAGGGTACCACCACCATTTATAATGCCGCCTGTGAACCATATATCCAGCAATTGTGCAAAATGCTTAACAGCATGGGCGCACGCATCAGTGGCATTGCGTCGAACCTCCTTACTATCGAAGGTGTGGAGCGATTGCATGGTTGTGAGCATAACATCTTACCCGACATGATTGAGGTGGGCTCGTTCATTGGCATGGCAGCGATGACAGGCAGTGAACTGACCATCCACAATGTGTCATACGACAATCTAGGAATCATCCCCGACATGTTTGCCCGACTGGGTGTTAAGATTCAGCGAAGGGGTGACGACATCTTTGTGCCGGCTTACGAGCACTACGAAGTGGAGTCGTATATGGACGGTAGCATCATGTCGTTTTCTGACGCTCCATGGCCCGGGCTCACTCCCGACTTGCTCAGTGTGTTCCTTGTGGTGGCCACTCAGGCCAAGGGCAGCGTGCTGATTCATCAGAAGATGTTCGAGAGTCGTCTGTTCTTCGTTGACAAACTCATCGACATGGGAGCGCAGATTATTCTTTGCGACCCTCACCGTGCGGTAGTCAATGGACATGACCGCAAGTTCGCCCTTCGCGGCGCGCGTTTGACTTCGCCCGATATACGCGCAGGTATTGCCTTGCTTATAGCGGCCATGAGTGCACAGGGAACGAGCGTCATCAGCAATATCGAGCAGATAGACCGGGGTTATGAGAATATCGAAGGTCGTCTCAACGCTCTTGGTGCCAAGATTACGAGAATAGACTGATAAGGTCCCTAAATATTCCAATCATCATGATACGACACGAAGAGGTGGTCCAGATAGGACGGATAACAAAGGCGCACGGACTTGCAGGTGAGGTGGTTTTCGTCTTCACCGATGATGTCTTCGACCGTGTGGATTGCGATTACCTGATTTGTGAAATCGACGGCATTCTGGTGCCTTTCTTCATAGAAGAGTATCGTTTCCGTTCCAATAGCTCTGCTTTGGTGAAGTTCGAGGACATCGACTCCATCGATGACACCCGCCAGATTGTGGGGACAGATGTTTTCTTTCCCAGGGAATTGATCCCGGCAGAAGATGATGATGAGATGACCCTTAACTATTTCATCGGTTTCCATGTCGTCGATGCAGGACAAGGCGAGATAGGAACGGTGGTGGACTACGATGACCAGACAGAGAACTGGCTTCTGAAAGTGGAGGATGCTGATGGCAACGAGTTGCTGTTGCCTTTCCACAATGAGTTTATAGTGAATGTCAATCATGATGACCGTATTCTTGAGATGCGTTTGCCTGAAGGCTTGCTTGAATTAAATAAATAGAGGAAGATGCAGAATACAGACAGAAAAAGAAATGTGGCTATATTGGGTTCAACGGGTTCCATCGGATGCCAGGCTTTAGATGTGATTCGTAGGAACAATGACCTTTATGCGGCTTATATTCTTACCGCCAACAACAGCGCCGACCAGCTCATCCAGCAGGCGCGTGAGTTTCAGCCCGAGGCTGTGGTGATAGCCAATGAGGAACATTATGAGAAAGTGAAGGAAGCGCTTGCCGACCTGCCTATCAAGGTTTATGCGGGTCCTGACTCTTTGTGCGATGTCGTGACAGACAGCAATGTGGATATCGTTCTTGGGTCGATGGTGGGTTTTGCTGGACTGCGCCCCACTATCAGTGCCATCAAGGCTGGCAAATACATCGCTTTGGCTAACAAGGAGACACTTGTGGTGGCTGGAGAACTGATCAAACAACTGGCCTACGACCATCATGTGCCTATCCTGCCTGTCGATTCGGAGCATTCCGCCATCTTCCAATGTTTGGAACCAGGCAACCCCGTGGAGAAAATCCTGCTAACTGCTTCTGGTGGTCCTTTCCGCAAATACAGTCCTGAGCAGATTGCTACTGTGACCAAAGACCAGGCATTGGCACACCCCACTTGGAACATGGGGGCCAAAATCACAATCGACTCAGCCACCTTGATGAACAAAGGTTTCGAGGTGATAGAAGCCAAATGGCTTTTCGATGTGTCGCCCGACCAGATTCAGGTGGTGGTTCATCCCCAGTCGGTCATCCATTCCATGGTGCAGTTTGAGGATGGTGCGGTGAAGGCTCAATTAGGCATGCCCGACATGCGTCTCCCTATCCAGTATGCTTTCAGTTATCCACACCGACTGAAGTCAGACTTTGAGCGTCTCGACTTTTTCCAGCTCAAGGACTTGACTTTCGAGCGTCCCGATGCCGACCGTTTCCGTTGTTTAGCCCTGGCATACGAAGCCTTGCGTCAGGGGGGCAACATGCCTTGCATCGTCAATGCCGCCAATGAGGTGGTAAACCTTGCTTTCCGTCAGGACCGTATCGGTTTCAACGACATAGCCAGTGTGATAGAGCAGACCATGCAGAAGGCTGTGTTCACCCGCGAGAGGTCGATAGAGGTGTATCTCGACACGGACGCAGAGGCAAGGCGTATAGCAGAAGAATTGATCGCAAAATAAAAGCAAATAATACTATAAACAACAGATTAAAATTTAAGGTAGAAAGTGAATATCGTACTAATTAAAGCCCTCCAACTGATTTTGTCGCTGACGATTCTGGTGGTACTTCATGAGGGTGGACATTTCTTCTTCGCCAAATTGTTCAAGGTGAGGGTGTTGAAATTTTATGTGTTTTTCAATCCAAAGTTTCACATCTTCAGTACCTACGACAGGTGGTTCCGCCGTCTTTTCAGAAGGAAACCTGAAGTGGTGCCTGAAAAAGTGGAGAAAGACGAGAATGGCAATGAGCAGAAAGTAAAGGAATATGTGGGTACAGAATACGGCCTTGGCTGGCTGCCGCTTGGTGGTTATTGTGCTATCGCAGGAATGATTGATGAGACAAATCAGAACCTCAGCAGCGAACCACAGCCTTACGAATTCCGTACCAAACCCGCTTGGCAACGCCTGCTCATTATGGTTGGCGGTGTGTTGGTGAACCTATTGCTGGCTTTCTTCATCTATTCGATGATCAAGTTTTATTACGGCGATAGTTATATTCGTCCACAGGACATGACATACGGACTGAAGTTCAATGAGGACGGTAAGAACGCTGGTTTTCAGGACGGTGATATCATCATACGCACCGATGACAAGGATGTCAAGACTTTCTCCATGGCGCTCATGCGCGACATCTCGAATGCGGAGACTGTGACAGTGCTACGTGGTGGGAAGGAAACAGTGCTTAACATGCCCGAGGGACTGAGCCTGTTGAAAATGGCTGAGGCCGAACCTCCCTTCGTGGATTATCTGTTGCCCTTCAAGGTGGATTCTGTCATCAGTGGCACTCCGGCCGAGAAGATAGGCATGAAGAAAGGTGATGTGGTCACTTCGTTCAATGGCGTCCCTATCGCATCTTACAACGACTTCACTTATCAGATTCTTCGTCTGCAAGACGCTGTCACAGAAGAGACAACAGCTGCTGATAGCCTTAGTTTGCGAACAGTGCAGTTGGTGCTCAACAACACGGACACCGTCAGCGCTGTCTTGACATCTGAATTCAAGATAGGCATCATCAATGCCATGCCTGACTATAAGGTGACAGAGCAGAAGTACGGCTTCTTCGAGTCGTTCCCAGTAGGAATCAAATATGGATGGAACATATTGGGCAATTATGTGAACGACCTCAAGTATCTCTTCACGAAAGAGGGTTCGAGAAGTGTGGGAGGTTTTGTCACTATGGGAAAGATTTTTCCCGACACTTGGAATTGGTACAGTTTCTGGAACCTTACCGCTTTCTTCTCCATCATTCTGGCGTTCATGAATATACTGCCTATCCCCGCGCTCGACGGTGGACATGTGCTATTCCTGCTCTATGAGATTGTCGTGGGTCGCAAACCCGGTGATAATTTCCTGAAGAGAGCGGAGATGGTGGGACTCTTCATTCTCCTTGCTCTCCTCCTCTACGCCAACGGCAATGATATTCTCAGGCTCTTCGGCATCTGATTCCAGGCTTAAATGTTGAAAGTTTAGCATTGAGAGAACTATAGAATAATAATTGAGTAAACAAGCAGAAAAGTAAAATCAAATTATAATATACCAAATGACAGCTAACGAAATCAGGGAGTCTTTCAAGAAGTTCTTTGAAAGCAAACAACACCTAATAGTGCCGTCCGCACCAATGGTCATCAAGGACGACCCTACACTGATGTTCACAAACGCAGGTATGAACCAGTTCAAGGACATCATCCTTGGCAACGTACAACCTAAAAGCCAGCGCATGGCCGACTCTCAGAAGTGCCTTCGCGTGAGTGGTAAGCACAACGATTTGGAGGAAGTGGGGCATGACACCTACCACCATACGATGTTCGAGATGCTTGGCAACTGGAGTTTCGGTGATTATTTCAAGAAAGAGGCGATATCCTGGGCTTGGGAATATATTGTGGATGTGCTTAAAATCAACCCTAAGGACCTTTATGCTACAGTGTTTGAAGGTTCGCCCGAAGAAGGATTGGAGCGCGACAACGAGGCTGCGGCCATTTGGGGACAGTTCCTGCCCGCTGACCACATCATCAACGGCAACAAGCACGACAATTTCTGGGAAATGGGTGACACGGGACCTTGTGGTCCTTGCTCCGAACTGCACATCGATTCCAGAAGCGAGGAAGAGAAAGCCCTGGTGCCAGGTAAAGACCTTGTCAACAAAGACCATCCTCAGGTCATCGAGATATGGAACCTGGTGTTCATGCAGTACAACCGTAAGGCCGACCAGAGCCTTGAACCTCTGCCAGCTAAAGTGATAGACACGGGCATGGGTTTCGAACGCTTGGTGCGCACACTTCAGGGTAAGACCTCCAACTACGACACCGATGTCTTCCAGCCTGTCATCAAGGTTATTGGCGACATCACAAATTTGGAGTATGGCAAGGACGAGCAGGTGGATGTGGCTATGCGTGTAGTGGCCGACCACCTCAGAGCTATTGCTTTCTCCATTGCTGACGGCCAGTTGCCCAGCAATGCCAAGGCTGGTTATGTCATTCGTCGTATCCTGCGTCGCGCTGTCCGTTATGGCTATACTTTCCTCGGGCAGAAGGAATCGTTCCTATACAAGCTCATGCCAACGCTTGTGCGAGAGATGGGAGACGCTTATCCAGAGCTCAAGGCACAGCAGGAACTGATTATGAAGGTGATGAAAGAAGAGGAAGATGCTTTCCTCCGCACACTCGACAATGGAATCAAACTTCTCAGCCAGATTATCTCCGACACCAAGAACGAGGGTAAGACTGAGATTCCAGGTGACAAGGCTTTCACCTTGTTCGACACTTTCGGTTTCCCGCTCGACCTGACCGAACTGATTTGCCGCGAAAGTGGCATGACAGTCGACGAGAAAGGGTTTGAGGTTGAGATGCAGAAGCAGAAGCAGCGTGCTCGCAATGCCGCTCAGGTGGAGACTGGCGACTGGACAGTCCTGAGTGAGGGTGAGAGCACTTTCGTGGGTTACGACTTCACAGAATACACTTGCCACATCCTGAAATACCGTGAGGTGAAACAGAAGAAAGGTGTGGTATATGAGGTGGTGCTCGACACAACTCCCTTCTACGCTGAGATGGGTGGTGAAGTCGGTGACACTGGTGTATTGGTAAGCGAGAACGAGAGCATAGACGTGCTAGATACCAAGAAAGAGAACAACCTTGCCATCCATATTGTGAACAAACTGCCTGAGAACCCTGAGGCCGAGTTCATGGCTTGTGTGGATGTGGACCGCCGTCGTGCCATCGAGGCCAACCATACCTGCACACACTTGCTTGATGAGGCACTGCGCGAGGTGCTGGGTACACACGTGGAGCAGAAGGGTTCGTTGGTAAGCGAGAACGGTTTGCGTTTCGACTTCTCCCACTTCGAGAAGGTCACACTAGATCAGATACGTGAGGTGGAGCATATTGTCAATGAACGCATCCGCCAGAACATACCTCTTCAAGAATACCGCGACCTTCCCATGGAGGAAGCCAAGAAACTGGGTGCTATAGCTCTGTTCGGTGAGAAGTACGGCGACAAGGTACGTGTCATCCAGTTCGGTACTTCCGTGGAGTTCTGTGGCGGATGTCACGCCCAGGCTACCGGATGTCTGGGTATGGTGAAGATTACCTCTGAGAGCTCCATCGCTGCAGGTGTGCGCCGTATCGAGGCCATCACTGGCAAGGCTGTGGAAAACATGCTCGACTCCGTTCAGGACACTTTGACGATAATCAAGACGTTCTTCAACAACGCACCAAATCTTGTGGGTGCTATCCAGAAATACATCAATGAGAATGATGACCTGAAGAAACAGGTGGAGACTTTCAAGGCACAGAAGGTGGCTGAATTGAAGAAAACTCTGATAGAGATGGCCCGTGAGGAGAATGGTATCAAGGTGATCGCGCGTGTGGTGCCTGTGGACGCCCAGGGTGCCAAGGATCTTGCTTTCCAATTGCGTGCCCAGATGCCTGAGCGTATGCTTGTGGTCATCGGTGCGTCGGGAGAAGCTAAACCCACATTGACGGTTGCGCTTACTGATGACCTCGTTGCTGAGGGCATGAATGCGGGTAAGATGATTCGTGAGGCCGCCAAACTGATGCAGGGCGGTGGTGGCGGTCAGCCTCATTTCGCTACTGCCGGTGGAAAGAACATGGATGGTCTCAAGTCCGCTGTAGATAAGGTGGTGGAACTGGCGATGATGTAAATCTTTTGTAGGGATGTGACGTGTTGCGTCCCCTCTCTACATAATGCGAAAAGACCTGGCACTTGCTTTTGCAGGTGCTAGGTCTTTTCGTTGTGTATTGTCGTTTACTTTCCCATGGCTTTGAGCATGGCTTCGGCATAGCGTTTGCCAATCATGCGGTAGCCTTCAGCGGTGAAGTGCAGACGGTCGGGAGCGCCAGGGCAACCTTTCGACGACACCACGTGGGCTGTCGGGATGGTCTGTGGCAACGACTGGATAATCTCATTCATGCTGGCACAAGAACCGCCCTCAAGTACTTCTCCGGCAACAAGGGGAACGTCCTTGGCTTGGAGGTGGAGGTCCTGAAGCAGGCAATGATAGAGGTAATCAACTTTTGCCGGCCATTCTTTGTCACCAGTGTTGGAGCAACCCTGATGGAGCAGGATACCCTTGATGACGCCTTGGTGGCTGGCACGGAGGGCGCAGTCGAGTACGCGAACGTATGGGAGGTCGTCATAACTGTGCATGATACCTTGGAACCATCCAGCCTCTTTGCTGACAGTCTTGGGGTCGTAGTCCTTGAAAAGGTGCTCAATGCGGCAACCGCCGATGGCCACATGGATGACGCCCACACGGATGCTGTCGGGTAATTTCTCCACCATGGTACGGCCGAAGTAGTCTGCTGGTGTCAGTCCTGAAAAAGCTCGGCAGAGTGGAGGAACGGCTGTGTACCATTCATACTTCTTGCGAGCCTCGCCGCGGTTGTTGCCTTGATTAGCTTCGTAATCAACTGCAGCCATAGCTTGGAAACGGGGATTCACGCCCTCATAGTCCTGGTCCTCGGGACGAGCAGCGCCTTCCATGTTCGACTGACCGATGCAGATATAGATGTAGAAGTTGGGGTCGGGGTTCGACCTGAATCTGTCCGACTGCGAAAGGAAGTCCTGTGTGGTCTTGGAGTCGCCATATAAACCTTCGATGACCTGTGCGTTCATGGTTCCTGAGCTCAAGGTCAGGAATAGTGCCAATGTGGCTGCATACTGTTTGAAAGTGATTGTTCTCATATTTATTATCATGTTTTGTTGGTTGATTGTCAATCTCATTCTGTCATTGTCTGACAGGGGCTTTGATGTGTTTGCAGTTTCCTTGCAAAGTTAACGATTATCTATAGTTGCCCCGTTCACCTCGGTAACGAAAACTGTCAGTGTTGAAACATGACTGAAAAAAACAATAACGTTGAACTATAGAATGTAAATACCAATTCGACACGGACAATCTGTTTTTAGCAAAAGAATACTGGATGCATATCCTGATTAAGGAACTGCCCTATCTGTATTGCATATCCGTTGAAGCCCCATTGAAAATAGGAATGTAGCGCTGGGATTATGATGATTATACACATGGATAGGATAAATTTTCATTTTCTTTTTGCGTAATTCAGAAATATTTCGCAAATTTGCATATTAATGGGAAATATGGGGCGATTGCAAGCCCTGTGTGTTTTTCATTATACGACAAAAACTAACCCAATAAACTGAATCATAATGAGAATCATCACTGCATTGATGGTGTGTGCGTCGCTGATGGCGATGTCAGCACAAGCAAAACCTAAATTTCAGGTTAAGAAGCAAGTTGAGGCCAGGAAGACCACGGAGATGGTGGTGAAAGTGAACGATTATTGGCAAAGCCATCACAAGACGGAATGCCGCGGTTTCTGGGACAATGCTGCTTATTATACGGGTAATATGGCAGCCTACGAACTGACCAAGAAACCCGAGTACCTTCAGTATGCCAAAGGCTGGGCTGAGTACAACAAATGGACAGGTGCAACAGAGCAGGATCCACAGAAATGGGAGTACAAGACTTATGGTGAGGACATGCGCCATGTGCTTTTCGCTGACTGGCAGATTTGTTTCCAGGTCTATATTGACCTTTACAACCTCGAGGGTGGTGAGGAAAAGATTGCCCGTGCCAAGGAGGTTATGAATTATCAGGCCAGTATGCCCGACGTGGATTTCTGGTGGTGGAGCGATGCCCTCTATATGGGTATGCCGATTTTCACCAAGCTGTACAAGGTGACTGGCGACGAGAAACTGCTGGACAAACAGTTTGAGAGCTACCGCTGGACTGATGAGTTGCTTTTCGACAAGGAAGACCAACTCTATTACCGTGACGGCAAGTATGTGTGGCCAAAAGTGACCACAGCATGTAATGGGGGCAAGAGTTTCTGGGCCCGTGGCGACGGTTGGGTGCTTGCTGGACTGGCCAAGGTGCTGACCGACCTGCCCAAGAAATCAAAGTACAGGGCTTTCTACCTTGACCGCTTCAAGCAACTGGCTGCTGGTGTGGCTCGCACCCAGCAGGAAGGTGGCTACTGGAGCCGTTCAATGAAGTGTGAGGACGATGCACCAGGCTACGAGACTAGTGGCACAGCCTTCTTCACCTATGGTCTGCTTTGGGGTGTGAACAACGGAATCCTGAAGAAAAAGGAGTACAAGCCCGTGATAGAGAAGGCGTGGAAATACCTGTCGGAGGTGGCACTACAACCTGATGGGAGCATTGGTTTCGTGCAGCCTATCGGTGAAAAACCCGACCCCACACGTACGGTTGACGCTCATTCACAGGCTCCTTTCGGCACAGGTGCATGGTTGCTTGCTGCATGTGAGTATGTGAAATATCTCAAGAAATAAAAAATCAATCAAATATTTTATCTATGAAAGATTTCTTCAAGTACGTATTCGCCACCGTTGTTGGTATTCTGGTGGTAGGTTTACTCAGTTTCATTATGACGATGGTGTCGTTGCTTGGCATGACCATGCAATCCACAACAAAAGTGCCATCCAAAAGTGTGATGGTCATGAAACTCTCGGGGCAGATGACAGAGCGCAGTCAGGACAATCCTTTCGCTTCCCTTCTGAGTGGTTCAACCGACGAGGGTATCAGTCTGTCTGATGCACTCAAGGCCATTGACAATGCCAAGGATAACGACAACGTGAAAGGCATCTATATCGAGGCGGGTTCTCTCGCTGGTGCGGCTCCAGCTATGATTGAGGAACTCCGCTCCAGGTTGGTGGAGTTCAAGAAGAGTGGCAAGTTCATTCTCGCTTACGGTGATTCTTATACTCAGGGCACCTACTATCTGAGCAGTGTTGCTGACTCAGTGGTTATTAACCCTTCGGGCATGATTGAATGGATTGGTTTGGGTGGTACTGTATTGTACTATAAGGACTTGCTGGACAAGGTAGGTGTGAAAGCCGAGGTGTTCAAGGTGGGAACCTACAAGTCGGCAGTTGAGCCATACATCACCAACCAGATGAGTGATGCCAACCGTGAGCAAATCACGGTCTATACCAGTGAGATTTGGAAGAAGATGCGTGAGAACATTGCCAAGTCAAGAAAGAATCTTAGCGCTGACAAGTTGAACGCATTGGCAGATTCCTGTATCGTGCTTGCTGATACGCCGGATTATCTCAAAGCGGGTATGGTGGATAAGTTGGCCTATCCCGACGAGGTGAAGCAGATGATAGCCCGTTATATGAAAGTGGATAGCCCCAAGGACTACAATGTCATCAGCGTGAAGGACATGGCCAATGCATCTTCTGACAAAGTCAAGGATCCGAGCGGCGATATCGTGGCAGTCTATTATGCTTCGGGTGAAATCGTGGAGGAAGAAGCACCTACATCACTTTTCTCTGGGGGCGAATCGATTGTGGGCAAGAAAGTCATCAAGGACTTGGAGAAGTTGGCCGACGATGAAAACGTGAAGGCAGTGGTGCTCCGTGTGAACTCACCGGGCGGCAGTGCTTATGCTTCCGAGCAAATCTGGCATCAGTTAATGAAAATCAAGGAAAAGAAGCCTTTGGTGGTGTCGATGGGTGGATATGCTGCCTCAGGTGGTTACTACATCTCTTGCCCTGCTGACTGGATTGTGGCAGAACCCACTACCATCACGGGTTCCATCGGTATTTTCGGTATGTTCTTCAACGGCAATGAACTGTTGGAGAAGAAACTGGGTTTGAAGAGTTACAGTGTGACGACGAACGAGTATGCTGATTTCGGTGCCAGCCTTATGGGTGTGATGCTTAAGGACATGACACCCAATGAGAGCGCACATTTGCAATCATACATCAATCGTGGTTATGAGTTGTTCACCAAACGTGTGGCCGATGGTCGCAAGAAACCGCAGGACTACATCAAGACGATAGGCGAGGGTCGTGTATGGACAGGTATTCATGCCAAGGAGATAGGTCTTGTGGACCAACTCGGCGGTCTTGACGTGGCTATCGAGGAGGCAAAGAAGCGTGCCAAATTGGAGAAGTGTTCGGTGATGAACTATCCTGCAGAGGAGAATCTCTTCACGAAGTTGATGGACACAGCCACCAACAGCGACTCATATGCCGACGCCCGCGCTCGTGAACTCTTCGGCGAGTACTTTGATATTCTCACAGCGGTGAAGTCGGTGTCCAGCAAGAACGGTGTCCAGGCTTCTTTACCTTACGTCATCAAGTTCAATCTTTAGACATATCAGATAACAGACCAATAGGAGGTTCGGTGTCCGTGCCGAGCCTCCTCATAAAAAAACAGCGTGAATCTTGGAAGGTGACCATATAAAAATCAATGAGTTCTTACGTCCGCTGTCGTGGATTTACGGTTTGGTGGTAGGCATCAGAAACATGATGTTCGACTGCGGTCTATTGCGCTCGGAGTCCTTTGACATCCCTGTCATCAGTGTGGGTAACCTCACTGTTGGCGGTACAGGTAAGACACCGCATTCTGAGTATCTGGTGAGACTGCTTCAAGGCAAGTTCCAGATAGGGCTGCTAAGCCGTGGCTATAAGCGTAAGACACGTGGTTTCCTTTTGGCCAATGCCGACACCACCATGCCTGAGATTGGCGACGAGCCATACCAGATGAAGCTGAAGTTTCCTGGTATCCACCTTGCCGTCGATAAGAACCGTCGCCGTGGCATACATAAACTGGCCGATGATGAGCAGATTAAACCGACGACGGATGTCATCATTCTAGACGATGCCTACCAGCATCGCTATGTGACGCCAGGAATCAATATTCTGTTGATGGACTACCACCGATTGATTTGCTTCGACGCGCTGTTGCCAGCCGGACGACTTCGAGAGCATAAGTACAACAAGCGCAGGGCCGACATCGTGATAGTGACGAAGTGTCCGAAGTCTATCACACCAATGGAGAAACGCGGCATCTCACGTTCGCTGGAACTTTATCCTTGGCAGAAGCTTTTCTTTTCCACTTTCCAGTATGGTCAACTCTACAATCTTTTCGACCCCTCCTTGCCCCGAATACCTTTGGAGCATCTGAAGGAGACACGTCCTTCTGTACTCCTGCTTACCGGCATAGGGTCGCCCGAGCAGATGGAGTACGACCTTAGCCAATTCACTGCCTTCAAGTCGCTGAAGTTCAGCGATCACCATAATTTCAAGAAAAAAGACATCCGACAGATAGAGAACTCTTTTAGTGAACTATCTGGTGAGAACCGACTAATCATCACCACCGAGAAGGACGCCACTCGTCTCATGCATTGCGAGGGCTTCAGCGAGGAGGTGAAGAAATCTCTCTATGTACTGCCTGCAGAGGTGGTTATCATGAACGACGAGGAATATTTTAACGAAACAATCATTGGCTATGTACGAAAAAATTCAAGAAACAGCACGCTTCTTAAAAGAAAGAATGACAACAAGTCCTGAGACTGCCATCGTTCTGGGTACAGGGCTTGCGCGTCTGGCAAGTGAGATAAAGGTGGATTTGGAAATCAATTACGCCGACATCCCTAATTTCCCAATCTCGACAGTGGAGGGACATTCTGGCAAACTGCTTTTCGGCCGCCTTGGGACCAAGGATGTGATGGCGATGCAAGGCCGTTTCCATTACTATGAGGGTTACTCCATGAAGGAGGTGACCTTCCCTATCCGTGTGATGCATGAACTGGGCATCAAGAATCTTTTTGTGAGTAATGCAAGCGGTGGCATGAATCCTTCTTTTAAGGTAGGCGACCTGATGATTATCACCGACCACATCAACATGATGCCTGAGCATCCGCTTAGGGGCAAGAACGTGCCTCCTGGCCCTCGTTTCCCAAGTATGGACAGTGCCTACAACAAGGCTTTCATTGCACAGGCGATAGAGATAGCGACAGAGAAGGGCATTCCTGTGAAGCAAGGCGTTTATCTTGCCACACAAGGACCGACCTTTGAGACACCGGCTGAGTACCGTGCTTTCCGTGTGTTGGGAGGTGATGCTGTGGGAATGTCTACTGTGCCTGAGGTCATTGTGGCTGTTCATTGTGGCATCAAGGTGTTTGGTATGTCTGTTATTACCGATATCGGTTTCGGTGAGGTCATTGGCGAGGTGTCGCACGAGGAGGTGCAGAAAGCCGCCGATGCCGTACAACCCAAGATGGCTGAGATTTTCAAGGCCCTTCTAGAGAAAATCTGATGCATTTACTCCATCAAGCCCATTTTTACCCATATCATCCATATAATCTCATATAAAAGAACAAAATGGCAGAGATAAGCACACTCGGTGAATTTGGTCTCATCAAGAGGCTGACAGAAGGAATAGAACTAAAAAACAGTAGCACGGTCTATGGTGTAGGAGATGATTGCGCTGTGCTCGATTATGGCGACCGTCAGGTGCTGGTGACCACCGACATGCTTATGGAGGGCGTGCATTTCGACCGTACGTACACTCCTTTGCAGCACTTGGGCTACAAGAGTGCCATGGTGAATTTCAGTGATGTCTATGCCATGGGCGGCATCCCTCGTCAGATTACCGTGAGCATAGCTATCGATAAGCGTTTCAGTGTGGAGGATATGGATCTCTTTTATTCTGGGCTGCGTATCGCTTGCGAAGAGCATGGTGTGGATATTGTGGGTGGCGACACCACCTCTTCGCTGACAGGTTTCGCTATCAGCATCACTTGCATCGGTGAGGTGGAGAAGGGTGGCGCTATCATGCGTAATGGTGCTAAAGATACCGATATCATCTGCGTGAGCGGTAATCTTGGTGCTGCCTATATGGGATTGCAATTGCTGAAGCGCGAGCAGGCTGTGTTTGAACAGCAATGGCATGAGATGGAGACGTTGCAAGGTGAGCAGCGTGAGGCCATGCGTCGTGAGTTGGAGAACTACCAGCCCGACATGGCTGGACGTGAGTACATCATAGAACGTCAACTCCGTCCCGAGGCTCGTCGCGATGTCATTCAGGAACTGAAAGAGCGTGGCATACGCCCCACAGCCATGATGGACATCAGTGATGGACTGAGCAGTGAGTTGCTGCATATTTGTTCGCAGAGCAATTGTGGTTGCCGAGTGTTCGAGGAGCGTATACCTATTGATTATCAGACTGCGGTGATGGCAGAGGAGTTGAATATGAATGTCACCACGTGCGCCTTGAACGGCGGTGAGGACTATGAGTTGCTCTTTACCATCCCCATCACTGACCATGAGAAGATTGCCCATGTGAAGGATGTGAAGATGATAGGTCATATTACCCGTCCTGAGTTGGGGCGTGTGCTCGTCACACGCGACTCGCAAGAGTTTGAACTCAAAGCCCAAGGCTGGAATCCATTGAAAGAATAATCACACCCTTTCCGATTCTTTCTTCTATACATGTTAACTGCCAGCAAGAATGGCAGTTAATATGTTTTTTAGTTTATAGCTAATAGTGATAATAAAACAAATAGTCTTTATGAAGTTCTTGATGATGGTGTTGTGGATTCTCTCCACACAGATGATGATGGCACAGCGAAAGCAGTGCATTGATGCTGACTGGCATTTTTTCTATGGCAATGGGCGTGCTGTCCTGAATACCCCTGCTCAGGCATCAACGTGGCGCTCTCTTTCACTGCCTCACGATTGGAGCGTGGAAAACGAAGCTGCGGCACAGGCTGGAGGCCGTGTTGTCGGCCCTTTCTCCTCCAATAGTGTGGGTCGTACTCAGACTGGCTTCACCGTGGGTGGTGAAGGATGGTATCAGCGTGTGATACATATTACGGCAGACGACCTTTCTGGTCGGGTGGAACTCTATTTCGAAGGAGCCTATAATCAGTCATGGGTTTATGTCAACGGTGTGCTGTGTCATGAGAATGTCTATGGCTACAGCAGTTTCAGAACTGATGTGACGAAACAATTGCACGAGGGTGAAAACAGTGTGGTGGTGAGGGTCGTGAATGAGGGTAACAACACCCGTTGGTATGCGGGAAGTGGCATCTATCGCCATGTTTGGTTGCTCCGCACATCCCGCATGTATGCTGATGAATGGGATACTTTCGTGAGGATGGACAACAATCAGCCATCGACCACAGCCTTGGTCTCCACCATTGTACATAATGAAGGGGGCACCAGTCAGGACGGCACAGTGGAAGTGAGTGTCTTGAATGCCGACGGGAAAGAAGTAGCTCGGAAGTCGGAAGCTTTCGACAATGTTTCAGCTGGTCAGACAAAAGAAGTCAGCCTCAGCCTTTCTGTCCCAGATGCGCACATGTGGAGTCCTGAACATCCTTATCTCTATAGTATGGTAGTCAGTGTCAAGGATTCCGAGGGGCGTTCGGTTGACTCTTTCACCAAACGTTTTGGCTTCCGTACTTTGTCGTTCTCTGCCACAGAGGGATTCCTGTTGAATGGAGTACCTACTTTGTTGCGAGGTGGCTGTGTCCACCACGACAATGGATTGCTCGGTGCCGCCGCTTTCAACAAAGCTGAACGCCGCAAACTGCAACTGATTAAAGCCCAGGGTTACAATGCGGTTCGATGCAGCCACAATTTGCCATCTGAAAATTTCCTTGATGTCTGCGACGAGTTGGGGCTGATGGTTATCGACGAGTGTTTCGACCAGTGGTTGATTTCCAAGAATGGTGAAGACTATCATCGTTATTTCCGTGAGCACAGCGATGACGACATCGCCGTGATGCTGCGTCGTGACCGCAACCATCCATCCGTTATCATGTGGTCCATTGGCAATGAAATTCCTGGTCGTGTGGAGGATGCCGGTATTCAGGTTGCAGCGCGTTTGCGAGCCGATGTTCTGAAATACGACACCACACGCCCCATTACAGCCGCCATTTGCTCATGGGATGTCGGAGACGCGTGGAATAGTGCGGGAAATAACTGGGAGATACAAGACAATCGTGCTTTTTTGAGCCTCGATGTGGGAGGTTACAACTATATTTACGACAGGTATGAGCGTGACCACCAGACCCATCCTGACCGTGTGATGTGTGGATTGGAAAGCTTTCCCAAGCAGGCTTCTGAGAATTGGAATCTTGTGGAACGATTGCCCTACGTCATAGGAGATTTTGTCTGGACGGCTATGGATTATCTGGGTGAGGCGGGTATTGGTGCGGCATATTCTGACCGCAACCCATCGATGTTCCAAGATTGGCCTTGGTTCAATGGTTACTGTGGAGACCTTGACCTTATCGGGCAAAAGAAGCCGCAGTCGTATTATAGGGATGTCGTCTGGAGGCAGGCACCAGTGACGATGGCAGTGCAACCTACCTCATCATACAACAACGCTTGGGGGTGGCAACTGGAAGAACAGCATTGGACATGGCCTGGACGTGAAGGACAGAATGTGACAGTCAATGTTTACAGCCGGGCACCGAAAGTGCGTCTCTACCTGAACGACAAACCAATGGGCGACAAGTCGCCAGGTGCAACCTTTTGGGCAGGCTATAGCATTCCTTATCAACCCGGCACCTTGCGTGTGGTTAATCTCGATGTCAATGGTCAGGAACTGACGGGTGAGGAGTTTGTTCTCAAGACCACAGGGCAACCTGTTGGTGTTCGTTGTGTCTATGAAGACACCGATTTGTCGGGCGAACTCAATGACTTGGCATACGTCACATTGGAACTTGTTGACGCAGAAGGCAATGTCGTGACAAGCGACTGTGCCAGTCAAATCAGCATTCAGAACAATGGCGCAGGCGACCTCATCGCTTGTGGAACAGGTGCGCCTGATGATATGAAGAGTTTCCGATCTCCCAGACTGACAGTTTTCCGTGGCCGTGCGCTGGCTATTTTGCGTTCCAATGGCACAGTGGGCAAAGTTAGCCTTTCGGCAGAGATTGTCGAGAAGGAAGAGTCATTTACATCCCGCATTTTCCAGAATCCCGATTTCGGTGACGAGAGTTTGGATGAATGGAACGTCAGTTCCTCACAATACATCAAGTATAATGGTTCTGTCTGGCACGACACTGAATTGGATGGTTTCCTCGAGTGCTATGTAGGGTGGGGTACGGCTTCCACTTTGGCTGGTCAGTCATTCTCACAGAGTTCAAAGGTCTTGCCAGCAGGGCAATATACCATTTCTTTCGATTATAATGGTACCTTTCACAGTGGCAATAACCACTATCAGACCAACGGCACCTTATCGGGGGTGACGGTCTCGGTTGCTGACAAAAGCATAAAATTGGAACACATCGATGCTAACCAAGTGCAACACGCCACAATACAGTTCACTCTTGCTCAGCCGAAGGCGGTCTGCCTTATGGCTCAGTTTGACAATGACACCAATGCGGATTGGTTTGCTTTCGACAATCTTAAGGTGGACTATTCAGGACCATATGATTTTGAGCACTCTTACATCGATAGAACGCTCTCGGTGCCAGCCTTTGGAGGCAGTAACTGGACTAAACAAGAAGGGAATGCCAGTGCGGGATATACTGAGGCCAAACTGTCTTCTCCCATCTATAATGGCATAGGACTTGCATACTGGTCTGCTTCACCACCAAAGGACATTGATTTTTTCCGTCAGGAAATTAAAGGTTTGTCAGAAGGCCGCTATGGCGTGGCGGCTTTCTGTGCTGCCAATCGATGGAGTGGCAGCGACAACGACCGTAACCAACAGCCAGGAACTTTTTTCTTTGCGACGACTGACAGCGGAACAGATACCAGTATCGAAGTAAGTAGTGCCACCTACGGACTCTATTCTCTCGTTATTGACCTCAGAAATGGTGAGACGTTAACTGTCGGTATGC
>JAFXVU010000143.1 GCA_017534705.1 Bacteroidaceae bacterium | reverse complement strand
GTAGGGCATAATCTCGCAAAAGGTGTTCAGTTCTCGAACACGACGACCAATCAGTTGTGTTGTCTGTGAACCGAAATCAAGAATGATAATTTTCTGTTGCATCGAATATAAATGTGCTAATGATTTCTTTTTGGGTTTGTGTTTCTATACTGCAACGTATTGGTGAAATAGGTTCATATACGTATTGTTTCTGATGGAATGAAATGACTATTTGTCACCATAATGTCCATAGGCAGAAATCACCAAAACGACAATTTCTGTTTCATATATCCTATAAACCAATCTATGTTTTTTGGAAAGGCGGCGACTCCAACAATTTTCCTGCATACCTTTCAATGGTTCGGGATGGCCTGTCCCCGTCTTAGGATGTTCGGACAATTCAGTAAGAAAAGACAAAAATTTCTTAAAAGCCTTTGGCTCATCCCTTTCCAATCGGTTGGAATCTTCAAGGGCTTGTTCAGTGAGATTTACAATATAAGCCATCGTCTTATCGTCCTATCCTTTTTCGGAAATCCATAAAACTTTCTCCAGGAAGCATGGCAAAAGTTTTCCCTTGTCTGAAATCGATATCTGCTTGTTCTATTTTTGCCTGTAATTCTTCTTGGGTCATGGAATCGGATGAATCTTGTTTTTCTGCTATCAATTTCCGTAGATATTTGGCCACGCGTCTTAACATGCTTTCGTCATCAGCGATGATGCTGATATTACGAAGAACCTCTTCATTCAATTGTAATGTAGTCATACTATATCTTTCTATTCATTCATTAAGCAAAATTAGTATATTATTCTGAATGAGCTGTAATTCTGTTCAAGAAAAGTTCTTATTATGACGTATTTTCATCGCATTACAGTTACTCTGGAAACTGCAGAATAGAAGAATGTAACGAAATGAAAAGAAGATGAAACTTTTCAAATAAGTCATCATGTGCTAATTTGCTAATTTTGCATCAAACTACCTCACCTTCAACCAATCATCCTGCAATCAACAAAAAAACATTATACAACATGAAAAGACATTTATTATTGATGGCATTGGCATGGAGTGTCAACGCCTGTCTTGTGGCACAACAATTGCCTTACCAGAATCCGAGTCTGAGCGCAAAAGAGCGAGCCATAGACCTCTGCTCACGCCTGACTTTGGAAGAGAAAGCCAAACTGATGCTTGACGAGAGCCCAGCCATTCCGCGCATGGGCATCAAGAAGTTCTTCTGGTGGAGCGAAGCTCTTCACGGCGCAGCCAATATGGGCAACGTGACCGTTTTCCCCGAACCCGTGGGCATGGCAGCATCGTTCAACCCCGACTTGCTCTACAAGGTGTTCGATGCCACCAGCACTGAGTTCCGCGCCCAATATAACCGACGCGTAGAGAACGGCGAAGAAGACAGCAAGTTCCACAGTCTGTCTGTGTGGACACCCAACGTGAACATCTTCCGTGACCCACGCTGGGGACGCGGTCAGGAAACCTATGGAGAAGACCCCTATCTGACCTCAGTGATGGGTACCCAAGTGGTTCGCGGACTGCAGGGTCCTGAGAATGCCAAATACCGCAAGTTGTGGGCCTGCGCCAAGCACTACGCTGTACACAGCGGTCCCGAGTGGTCGCGCCATACTGCCAACCTCACCAATGTCAGTCCCCGCGATATGTGGGAGACCTACATGCCCGCTTTCAAGGTGTTGGTGGAGGATGCCAAAGTACGCGAAGTGATGTGCGCCTACCAACGACTAGACGACGACCCTTGCTGTGGCAGCGCACGCCTCTTGCAGCAGATACTCCGTGATGAATGGGGTTTCCAGTATTTGGTGGTGAGTGACTGTGGTGCGGTGTCCGATTTCTATGATTCCCACAAATCGTCATCCGACGCAGTCCATGCCTCAGCCAAAGCCACACTGGCCGGCACGGACGTGGAGTGCGGCTACGGCTATGCCTACCGCAGCATTCCCGAGGCTGTGCGCCGTGGACTCATCAGCGAGGCAGAGGTAGACAAACACGTGGTACGCCTCTTGGAAGGCCGTTTTGACTTGGGCGAGATGGACGACCCCTCTTTGGTGGAGTGGTCGAAGATTCCTTACGAGAAGATGTCATGCAAAGAGCATCGCCAGATATCGCTTGACATGGCCCGCCAGTCCATCGTCTTGCTTCAGAACAAAGGCGACGTTCTTCCCTTGCAGAAGAACAAAGGCAAGATTGCTGTGATTGGTCCCAATGCCAACGACGCTCCCTTGATGTGGGGCAACTACAACGGCACACCTAATCAGACCGTTACCATCCTCGACGGCATCCGCCAGAAGCAGAAATCGTTGACCTATCTGCCTGGTTGCGACCTGACCGACGACAAAGTGCTTGACTGCCTCATGGCGAACTGTTGTGCGATAGAAGGCAAGAAAGGTGTGAAAGGCACATTCTGGAACAATGTCACGATGGATGGCAAACCTGTGACGACACAGTACTACACCACCCCTTCGTCGGTGACGACGGCAGGAATGCATAACTTCGCCCCCGGGGTGAACATCGAGGATTTCTCCGCCAAATATGAGACGGTATTCACCCCGAAGGAAAGTGGAGAGTACGTGGTAAACGTGACGTCATGCGGTGACTTCACCGTCCTCGTGAACGGCGAGCGAAAGGTACATCACCACACCTGGCGCACAACCCCAACCCGAACCGTGATTCAAGCCGAAGCAGGCAAATCATACCAGATAGAAGTAAGATATCAATATGTGAAGACTTGGGGTTCGAACATGAAAATCAACGTCGCCAAGGAACAGCCTATCGACTATTCAGCCATCATCCGCCAATTGGACGGTATCGACAAGGTGATTTTCGTGGGTGGAATCTCCGCAGCGCTCGAGGGCGAGGAGATGCCCGTGCAGATTGACGGCTTCAAGGGCGGCGACCGCACCCATATCGAACTGCCCAAAGTACAGCGCGACTTCCTCAAGGCGTTGAAGTCCGCTGGCAAGACCGTGATTTTCGTCAACTGTTCAGGTTCTGCCATCGCACTGTTGCCAGAGAGCGAGTCTTGCGACGCCATCCTCCAGGTGTGGTACGCAGGCCAGGAAGGCGGTACAGCAATAGCAGAGGTGCTCTTCGGTGACTACAACCCAGGAGGCAAACTCCCCGTGACGTTCTACAAGTCGTCGGACCAGTTGCCAGACTTCGAGGACTATTCGATGAAAGGACGTACTTATCGCTACTTCAACGACCCGCTATTTGCTTTCGGTTACGGACTGAGTTACACGCAGTTCAACATTGGCGAGGGCAAAATGGAGAAGAAAGGCAAGGACTACACACTGACCGTACCCGTGACCAACACTGGCAAGCGCGACGGTGTGGAAGTGGTGCAGGTATATATCCGCGACCTCTCCGATGCAGAAGGTCCATTGAAATCACTCCGTGCTTTCCAGCGTGTGGAAGTGAAAGCCGGACAGACCGTCAAGGCCATGCTGACGCTTACGCCCAAGTCGTTCGAGTTCTTCGACACCGAGACCAATACCGTCCATCAGAAGGAGGGACAGTTCGAAATCCTCTACGGCACCAGTTCACTTGACAAAGACCTGAAGAAAATGACGCTTACCGTGAAGTAAACGAGCATCCGATAGTGATGGCCATCACGAATAGCAACGCCCTGAAAGGTTAAAGCATTATACTTGCTTTTTTCCTTTCAGGGCGTATTATTCACATTCCATTGCCCAAAGACTCGCATTGAGCTGATTGTTCGGTGTCCTTCCAGCGCGTAGATACGCTGAGTTATCTCCTAATTCTGCGACTTAGACTGTCGGTTGACTATTTTTTATCCTTAGGCAGTACTAGGTTGAGGACAACGGCGAGTATGAAGACCACAGCCACGCAGTTCTCAGCAAAGACGGTGCGAACAATCTGTGGGAAGATGTTGAACATCTCCGATGCCTGTGTGAAACCAAGTCCCACACTCAGTGACAATGCCACAATCACCATGTTGCGGTCGCTAAAACCACACTTGGCCAGCATACCGAAACCAGCATACATGATGGAACCGAACATCATGATGGTGCAACCACCAAGCACAGCCTGTGGTATGGTGGTCAGCATTCCACCCACTGCAGGGAAGATACCTCCCAGAATCATGATACAAGCACCTGTTGCGATGGCAAAGCGGTTGACCACACCCGACATTGCTGCCAGACCCACGTTCTGGCTGAACGACGTGATGGGTGTGCAGCCGAAAAGACCGGCGACACTGCTCACAAAACCATCGCAAGAAATACTGGCCCCCAGTTCCTTGTCGGTGGGTAAGCGGTGGATGGCTCCAGAGCAGAGCGCACTGGTATCGCCAATGGTTTCAGTGGCAGATACCAGATAAATAGCAATGATGGAGAGAATGGCACCCACCTCAAATTCCGGTTTGAAAGGCATGATTTTCGGCAATGAGACGAATCCCACCCCCTGCAAACCAGAGAAATCGACCATGCCCATACATACCGCGAGTATATATCCAGCTATCAGACCTATCAACACTGAGAGCGAACGAAGGAAACCTTTTGCGAACACCTGGAATCCAAGGCAGACGAGGAGTGTGAAAGTACCTACAATCCAGTTGTGAGCAGAACCGAAGTCGGCAGCGCCCTGACCTCCGGCAAAGGAATTAGCCCCAATGGGGAGCAAAGAAAAGCCGATAGCCGTCACGACCGTCGCAGCCACCACCGGCGAGATGATGCGAATCCAGTACTTAGCCAACAGTCCGAGCACACCTTCCACGATACCTCCGACGATGACGGCACCAATCAATACCCCCATGCCTTGTGAAGTGCCAATGAATATGGCCAGTGAAAGGAATGTGAAACTGATGCCCATCACGATGGGTAAACGTGAGCCTATCCGCCAGATAGGAAAGAGTTGGATCATCGTACCAATACCGGCGATAATCATACAGTTTTGAATGAGCGCGGCACTAAGGGCGGAATCAATGCCCACCACATTGGCCAGAATGATGATAGGTGTGATGTTGCTCACAAACATGGCCAACACATGCTGTAGGCCAAAGGGGACAGCCTGTGCAATCGGCACCCTGCCGTCCAACTGATAAAGATTGCTCTTGTCTTTCATAATCTATATCTTAAGGGTGTTCTATTAATGCCTGTCTCACTTGAGGACTTTGATGGGTGTATCTTCCAGTTGGTGCGATGGTTGCTCGCGGAATCGTATGGTCTGGGTTTCCCAATCCATTTCCTCGATGATTGCCATCGATTCCAAACGGTAGCCTTCCTCGCGCAACAGTCGGCCACCTTTTTGCTGTCCTTTCTCCACAGCTATTCCAATGCCAGCAACCTCTCCTCCAGCCTGGTGGACGAGGTCAATCAAGGCATGGACAGCCTGTCCGTCGGCCAGGAAATCGTCCACGATGAGGACACGGTCGGTGGCGTGAAGATAAGGTTTCGAGACGAACACATTGTTCATCTTCTTGTGTGTGAACGAATAGGCTTGTGCCATATACTTGTCATCCGTGCTGTTGGCAGTCTGACTTTTCTTGGCAAAGACCACAGGCACATCATACAAGTCACCAAGCATGGTTGCGATGGCGATTCCGCTGGCCTCAATGGTAAGCACCTTGTTGACAGTCACCCCCTTGAAACGTCTTTTCAGTTCATAAGCCATCTGGCGCATGATGTCGATGTCGATTTGGTGGTTCAAGAAATTGTCAATCTTCAGTATGTTGCCTGGTTTGATGCTTCCATCGCTCAGGATTTTCTCTTCAAGGAAATTCATGTGGGTTATCAATATTTTAGGTTAATATTTTAAGTGGGAAAAGTGAATGTTTAAGTGAAAAATCACTGCATGATGGCGAAGTAATCGACAATGCCTATGAGATGCTCGTCCTTGTCGACCACCAGCAGAGAGTGGATTTTGAACTTGCGGAACATGGCCTGTATCTTGGTCAGTTTTGCATCGGGGTCGATGGTCTTCGGTGTCTTGGTCATCACGTCTGAAACGGAGAGTTGGAAGAAATTGGACTGCGCACCTTCGACAGCACGTCGTATGTCGCCGTCAGTGATGATTCCCATGATTTTTTCTCCGTCCATCACCACACCCAGTCCGAGTTTTCCGTTGCTGATGTGTATCAGCGCGTCGCCCAGTCGCATGTGGGGAGGCAGAATGGGGAGATTCCCCTTGTACATCACGTCCTTCACCCTTGTCACCAGTTTGTAGCCGAGACTTCCACCTGGGTGGAAACGAGCGAAGTCATTCTTTTTGAAATCGCGTAGTTCCATCAAGACGCACGCCAATGCATCCCCCATGGCAATGGCAGCAGTGGTGGAGGAAGTTGGGGCGAGGTTGAGCGGACAAGCTTCTTTCTCCACCCAGACACGGATGTGCGCTTGCGAGTTACGTGCTATCAGGGAGTCAGGATTGCCCGTCATGCCGATGATGGGCACTTCTCGCATTTGGAGGCAATCAACCAACCTCAGCAACTCGTCGGTATTACCCGAATTGGAAATCATTACCACGATATCATCGTCGGTAATCATGCCCAAGTCACCATGGAGGGCATCCTGTGCATTGAGGAAAAAGGAAGGTGTTCCTGTGCTGGCAAGTGTGGCGGCCATTTTGGCACCCACATGCCCCGACTTGCCCACACCAGTAACGATGACGTGTCCACGGCAACGGTACATCAAATCAACCGCCGCATCAAAACCTTCATCCAACTGCGGAATGAGTCCGAGCAAGGCCTCCGCCTCGTCCTTAAAGCATTTAGCCGCAATTTCTTTCACTTTGATATTTTCCATTACTGTCTTTATTTTTTCCAGTGTAGTTAAGGTCATTAAGGTCTTTAAGGCCTCTGAAGCCATATTCAATACGGCATTTCAGAGTTTTTTTATCTCAGTAGTGCCGTTATCACGGCATCGAGGTCTTCGAGACGAAGCATATTGGGGCCATCACTGAGCGCGTTGTCAGGGTCGGGATGCACCTCAAAGAAGAAGCCATTGGCACCGAATGCCTTAGCCGCCAAGGCCATGGATGGCACGAACTCACGGTTTCCTCCCGTCTTGCCTCCAGCTGCACCTGGACGCTGCACGGAGTGTGTGCAGTCCATTACCACAGTGTGGCAGATGCTGAGCATGTCGGGGATGTTGCGGAAATCCACGATCAGGTTGTTGTATCCGAACATGTTGCCTCGTTCGGTCAGCCAGACGTCGTTATTACCCGCCTCACGAACCTTCTCTACAGGATACTTCATGTCAAGTCCCGAGAGGAACTGAGCCTTCTTGATGTTCACTGTCTTGCCCGTCTGTGCAGCAGCGACCAACAAATCAGTCTGTCGGCATAAGAAGGCAGGAATCTGCAACACATCCACGACCTCTCCAGCAACGCTGGCTTGATAGCTCTCATGAATGTCGGTAAGCAGACGAAGTCCGTACTTGCTCTTGATGTCGGAGAGCATCTGCAGTCCCTTGTCCAGTCCCGGACCACGGAACGAACTGATGGACGTACGGTTGGCCTTGTCAAACGACGACTTGAAGTATATCTCTATACCGTGTTTGTCCTGCAAACGAACCAACTCACTGGCTACGGTTTCAAGGATGTCCATGCTCTCAATCACGCATGGACCTGCTATGAATATCATAATTATCTTGTTTTTTATCGGGATTTCGGTATAACGGGATAACGAGATTTCGTTAAAAACTTTTCGATATCTCGAAAAAAAAGGACTATCGCTGATTAAAAGGGAAATTCGAATTCCTCCTCCGCCACCTTACCAGAATCAGAGGGTTGTTCCACATTCTTGCCAGGTTGAGCACCAACACTGTCAGCAGTCTGCTTTTTCTGCTGTGCCGATGAGAGGATTTCGATGGAATTAGCCATAATCTCCACAGTGATTCGACTGACACCCTGTTTGTCGGTATATTTGCGGTACTGCAGTTTTCCCTCAACGTAAAGTTTGTCACCTGTATGCACATATTTCTCCACATATTCGGCCTGAGCTCTCCACAAAATCACATCGTGCCATTCCGTGCGTTCAGGCACTTGGGTGCCATTCTGAAGGGTATAACCACGTTCGGTGGTTGCCAGTCTGACCTTGGCCACACATACGCCACCATCCAGATAACGTATCTCCGGTTCAACACCGACATGGCCTATCAAAATAACCTTATTTACTGACATAATATTATATGATTAGTTGTTTATAGTTTTTACGCTCTTTAAGAACCCTAAGGACTTCAAGGACCTTAAGCCCTCCCAAAGGCTTCCCTGTTCCAGACTAAAGGTGAACAGTTTTGTTAAGGAGGTAGAAATCGAGGATAGTCATGGCCGCCATAGCCTCCACGACAGGAACCGCCCTAGGCAGCACGCAAGGGTCGTGACGCCCTTTGACCTCGAGCATGGTTTTCCTCCCCTCCACATCCACTGTGGGCTGTTCTCTGAGGAGTGTAGCCACAGGTTTGAATGCCACACGGAAGAAAATATCGTTGCCATTGGAGATGCCCCCCTGAATTCCTCCGCTGTGGTTGGAGAGTGTGCGGATAGCGCCATCCTTCGAGGTGAAGATGTCGTTCTGGTCCGAACCTCGGCCACAGACTCCATCAAATCCCTCGCCATACTCAAAGCCCTTGACGGCATTAATCGAAAGCATGGCAGCGCCCAAAGCAGCATGGAGTTTGGAGAAAGCGGGTTCCCCCAGTCCAACAGGGCATCCCTTCACCACACACGATATGACGCCTCCAATAGTGTCGCCCTGTTCTTTCACCTCACTGATGAGGGCCACCATTTGCTCTGCTATCTTCGGGTCGGGACACCGTACGATGTTGCGCTCGATTTCGCTGAAGTCATAAAGGCTGTAGTCGCGTTCGATGGCGATACTCCCCACCTGAGATGTGTATGCCGTGATGTGGATGCCCAGCTGCCTCAGCGCGAGTTTGGCCAAGGCTCCCCCCACACAGCGGGAGATGGTCTCACGTGCAGAAGAACGTCCTCCTCCTCTGTGGTCGCGTATACCATATTTGCTATAATAAGTGAAGTCGGCATGTGAAGGCCGGAAGACCCTGCGCATATTCTCATAGTCGGCAGAACGCTGATTGCTGTTCCTGACAATGAAACCTATAGGGCATCCCGTTGTTTTCCCCTCAAAGACCCCCGAGAGGATCTCCACTTGGTCAGCCTCCTGACGCGATGTGGTGATTTTGCTCTGTCCAGGTCGGCGTCGGTTAAGTTCCTGCTGAATAAAGTCCAAATCTATATCTACCCCTGCAGGCATACCATCAATAACGCCTCCAATGGCTTCGCCATGGCTTTCGCCGAAGGTGGACAAGGTAAAGACATTGCCGAATATATTCCTCATGACCCCTAAACTTGTTCTTAGTTACAGCATCCGCCAGAACTACCGCAGCCACCACCTTCGCAATCGCCACCGTCACAATTACCACCGCAACCACCGCCGCAATTGCCACAACCGCCACCACAGCCTCCACTCATCATATTGACGAAGGCAGCTATCTCATCGTTGGTTGCCAACCGGTTCTCAAGTACCTCTCCTTTGAAATGCAGGTCGTTGCCAGCATGAGGATGATTGAGGTCGAGCGTCACACTGTCTTCACCCACCTCTAATATGAGGGCATTGGCAACTTGTCCGTCAGGACCATAGACATTGATGACATTGCCCTCGAAAAGATGCTTTCGGTTGAAACCTTCACTCTTTTCGAATTGCTTGATATCGACATTGAAGACCAGTTCGTCGTCGTACTCACCGTATGCGTCCTTGGCAGGAATAGTGAAATCAAAAGCATTGCCAGCTTCCACTAGTTCCAATTGTTCTTCGAAAGGCTTGAGGGCGAACCCCATCTTACTGATGAAAACCAAAGGACGGGTGCGGTCGCATCCCTCCACGCGTTCTTCCTCTCCTTTGTCTGAATCCATGACATAGAGGTCGTAAAACACAGAGAGGTATTTGTTTAGTATTTTCATTTCGCGTTGATGAATAATAGTTTGAATGCTGTTTGTTATCGTTGTTCTTTATAAATGGCAAAGTTAGTAAAATAAAAGAAGAAACACAAACTTTTACTTATCAATCATGGAAACAAATCAAAAAAAGACATGCTCTTTCAACAAATCATGTTGAAGGCAAGGGTACTAAAAAAGGGACTACTCTCACGAGCAATCCCTTAAAAGAAAGTCTTAAATCTAATACCATGAAATACATTTGCAAATTTAGGGATGAAAAATGTATCTAAAAAATTTTTTATCCACTTTTTTTCATTATACGTCTAGTTTTAATGCTTTTTAACAAATTTAATGGTGATCTTTCAGTCTTTTCGAAAATAATCTTAATGTTTTGTATCTACAAAATGCTTTTTCAAACAATCCACTCGTCAAAAATGATATGTTTGTTTACTAAATTAACTTAATATATAATATTTTTAATGGACGGTCACGAAGATAAAAAGAAAAAAATTCATACTTTTGCATTATAAATTGAAACAGTCGGGCGGTCTGTCGCTGGTGAAAGGTTTCACGTGTGGCACCTGATCACGAGAGGAAAGTCCGGACAGCGCAGAGCATTCCACTTCCTAATATAGAAGGAATCCGCGAGGGTTGAGTCATGCAGAAGAAAACAACCGCCGTCATCTACCCCTAACCATGTTTCATGTAGAAAGGGAAGGTTGATGGTAAGGGTGAGAAGGTGGGGTAAGAGCCCACCAGCGGTATGGTGACATACTGGCTGTGCATCTTGGAAGCTGCAAGTTCATGTAAACTGCCGCTATGAGGGCTGCTCGTCCAAGGCAGAGGGTAGAACGCTATAGGTATGGGCCTTTGGTCCATGAAGCCAATGGGTGACTTTTGGCTTAGATAAATGGCAGACACTTCCTTTCCAGGAAGTACAGAATCCGGCTTACAGTCCGACTGTTTTTTTCAGGAAACCCACTTCATACAACATGAAAAAGATACCCGTCATCAGTATGTTGGCTCTATGCCTGACCCCTTCTTTATCCACCGCCCAAAAACAATGGACACTGGATGAATGTATCAGGTATGCCTTAGAGCACAACATCCAGATTAAGCAGAACATGCTCTCGAGCGCTTCGTTACAGGAGGATGTTCTTCAATCGAAGGCTGCACTCTTTCCCAGTCTGTCGGCCAGTACCAATCATAACGTAGCCTACCGTCCGAACGCGCTGTCCACCATCAACCTCACTAATGGTACGATGACCTCATCGAGCAACAAGGTGAGCTATAACGGCAGTTATGGCATCAATGCGAACTGGACGGTGTGGAACGGCGGTCGAAACGTGAAGAACATCGAGAAAAGCAAATACAACAGTGAGATTGCCGAACTTCAGACAGAGCAGACCGCAAACTCTATCCAGGAACAGATAGCTCAGCTTTACGTCCAGATTCTCTACGAGAACGAGGCAGTGAAGGTAAATGAGGAAATCGTGAAGGCTTCGGAGATGCAACGCGACCGTGCTAAAGTCATGGTGGAGGTTGGCAGTCTTGCCCGTGTGGATTTGACCCAGTTGGAAGCCCAGGTAACCCAAGACCAGTACTCCTTGGTAAGCGCCCGTTCTCAGTTGGCCAACTACAAACTTCAGTTGAAGCAGCTTCTTGAGCTGCATGGTGGCGAATCGTTCGACGTGGTCATTCCTTCGATTGACGACTCAGAGGTTTTAGCGCTGATACCCTCCGAAGAGGATGTCTATCTTGCAGCCCTCAACATGCGTCCTGAGATAGAAAGCGGGAAGCTGAACATCGAGTCATCTCAGTTGGACTTGGCCATTGCCAAGGCTGGCTATTGGCCGACATTGAGTCTCACCGCGAGCATCGGTACCAACAACGCCAGTGGCACACACACACCCTACTTCAAGCAAATCAAGAACAACTGGAGCAACTCACTGGGCCTGACCCTCTCCGTCCCCATCTACGACCAGCGCAGCACACGTACCTCTGTTAACAAGGCACGCATCGCCATTCAGGAGAGTCAACTCAGCCTTCAGGACACCGAGAAACAGCTCTACAGCAACATCGAGAACTACTGGCTCAACGCCACCACAGCACAGCAGCAGTACATCTACGCCAAGGCCAATGTTGAGAGCATGCAGCAGACCTACGACCTGGTTAGCGAGCAATTTCGTTTAGGTCTGAAGAACATTGTGGAGTTGACCACAGGCAAGAACAACCTACTGCAAGCCCAGCAACAACTTCTTCAAACTAAATACACGGCCCTGCTCAACCGCGCCTTGCTCCGATTCTACCAAGGCGAGGAGCTGAAACTATAACATCCAACAACCAACCCCAAAGAAAAAAACAAAGCGATGAACAAGCGAACTTTATACATCACATTGGCAGCCTCGCTGCTAATCAGTTTCAGCTCCTGCAAGAAAGAGAGCAAGATTTCATACAGTAGCGACAAAGTGGAATATAGGGACATCTCGACCAGTATCACCGCCACAGGCACCATCGAGCCCGTGACCAAGGTGGAGGTGGGAACCCAAGTGTCAGGTATCATCGACAGGATTTATGTGGACTACAACAGTGTGGTTCGCAAAGGCCAGGTGATAGCCGAACTCGACAAAACCAACCTCTTGAGCGAACTGGCCAGTGCACAGAGCAACCTTCAGAATGCCCAGAGCAGCCTGAACTACCAACAGTCGAACTACAACCGGTACAAACAGCTCTACGACAAAGGTCTGGTCAGCGCTGACGACTACGAAAACGCCCGTCTGAACTACGAGCAGGCCCGCGAGAGTGTGAACGTTCAGAAACAGAACGTGCAGAAAGCCCGTACAAACCTCGGTTATGCCACCATCCTGGCTCCAATTGACGGAGTGGTGCTGAGTAAGGAAGTGGAGGAGGGTCAGACTGTGGCCTCCGCCATGACGACCCCTACTCTGTTCATCATTGCCCAGGACTTGACTGACATGCGTGTGATAGCCGACATCGATGAGGCCGATATCGGTGGTGTGAAGGACGCCCAGCGTGTGACCTTCACAGTGGATGCTTTC
>JAFXVU010000142.1 GCA_017534705.1 Bacteroidaceae bacterium | reverse complement strand
TGCCACGCACCCTGTATCTCATCCGCAAACGCATAGAGAAGCGTGTTTCCGACAAGGATTTCTACATCTGCTCGCTGAGCAATACCGACATTGTTTATAAAGGCATGCTGTCGAGCATTCAGGTGCGCCAGTATTTCCCCGACCTCAGCAACCCGTATTTCACCAGTGGTTTGGCTTTGGTGCATTCACGCTTCAGTACCAACACCTTCCCCACTTGGTCGTTGGCTCAGCCTTTCCGACTTCTTGCGCACAATGGGGAAATCAACACCATCCGCGGAAACCGTGGATGGATGAAAGCCCGCGAGAGTGTGCTGTCAAGTGAGGCACTCGGTGATATACGTGAGATTTCACCTATCGTTCAACCCGACATGAGCGACTCCGCTTCACTCGACAATGTACTGGAGTTCCTTGTCATGAGCGGTCTGTCGTTACCCCATGCCATGGCGGTGATGGTGCCAGAGAGTTTCAATGAGAAGAACCCTATCTCCGACGACCTCAAGTCTTTCTACGAATACCATTCCATCCTGATGGAGCCATGGGACGGTCCTGCAGCCCTGTTGTTCAGTGACGGACGTTTCGCTGGCGGAATGCTCGACCGTAACGGTCTGCGTCCTGCACGCTACACCATCACCCGACACGACACCATCGTGGTGGCGTCAGAGGTGGGAGTGATTGATTTCGACCCATCCGACGTGGTGGAAAAGGGAAGGCTCCAGCCAGGTAAGATATTGCTTGTCGATACACAGGAAGGCCGGATTTATTACGACGGAGAAATCAAACAGCAACTTGCCGCCGAGCATCCCTACCGCCAGTGGCTCTCCACCAACCGTATTCAGTTGGAGAAACTGAAAAGCGGTCGTCATGTGGACAATGCGGTGGACAAACTGCTTCAGAAAGAACTGTTGTTCGGTTTCGGTGAGGAAGACATCTCTTCCACTATCATCCCTATGTCCACCACTGGTCAGGAACCCACAGCGGCTATGGGCAACGACACGCCTCTGGCAGTGCTGTCCACCCGGCCACAGATATTCTTCAACTATTTCCGACAGCAGTTCGCGCAGGTGACCAACCCTGCCATCGACTCCATCCGTGAAAGTCTGGTGATGAGCCTCACTGAGTACATTGGGCGTGTGGGTACGGGTATTCTCAATCCCGACGAGACCAATTGCAAGATGGTTAGACTTCCGCATCCCATCCTCAACAACACCCAGCTCGACATCCTCTGCAATATCCGCTATAAGGGATTCAACACCGTGAAACTCCCCATGGTTTTCGAGATAGAGCAGGGTGAGAACGGTCTGCGTAATGCCATTGACCGTCTGTGCAAGGATGCAGAGCGGAGTGTGGATGAAGGCATCAATTACATCATTCTCAGTGACCGTGATGTGGACGGCAGTCATGCCGCTATCCCCAGTCTGCTTGCCGTGAGTGCCGTCCACCATTACCTCATCAGCGTCGGCAAGCGCGTGCAGACGGCGTTGATTGTGGAGTCGGGCGAGATACGTGAGACCATGCACGCAGCTTTGCTGTTGGGATACGGCGCTTCAGCGCTCTGTCCGTATCTCACTTTTGCCATCCTCGACGACTTGGTGAAGAAAGGCAAGATACAAGAGGACTATGCTACCGCTGAGGCCAACTACATCAAGGCGGTGAAGAAAGGACTCTACAAAATCATGGCCAAGATGGGTATATCCACCATCCGTAGTTACCGAGGAGCGAAAATCTTCGAGAGCATCGGTCTGAGCGAGAGTCTGTTGCGCAATTATTTCGGAACGGAAGTCAGTACAATAGGTGGTGTGGGGCTGGACAAGATAGCCCGCGATGCCATCGCCTTCCATCAATTGGCCATGCTCAGCAACGACAACGGCCTTCCTTTCCTGCCCAACCAAGGACAGTTCCATTGGCGAAAAGACGGCATCCAGCATGCGTGGAATCCCGAGACCATCGCCACGCTCCAGTTGGCAGTACGTACAGGCAATTACCAAAAATACAAGGACTTCGCACGTCTTGTTGATGACAAGAACGAATCCATCTTCATCCGTGATTTCATCGGTTTCAAGAAGAATCCTATCGACATCGACGAGGTGGAACCTGTAGAGAGTATCGTCAAGCATTTCGTCACAGGCGCTATGTCGTTCGGCGCCCTCTCCAAGGAGGCGCACGAGACCATCTGCTTGGCGATGAACCGTCTCGGCGCCCGAAGCAATACGGGTGAGGGCGGAGAGGACGCTGCCCGGTTCCACACCGAAGTGGATGGTGTGAGCCTCAGTTCCAAGACAAAGCAGATAGCCTCGGGACGATTCGGCGTGACCACAGAGTATTTGGTGAACGCAGAAGAACTGCAAATCAAGGTGGCACAGGGTGCCAAGCCAGGTGAGGGTGGACAACTTCCCGGCTTCAAGGTGAATGAGATTATCGCCAAGACGCGACACTCCATCCCGGGTATCTCGTTGATATCCCCACCGCCACACCATGACATCTACAGTATCGAAGACTTGGCGCAACTCATTTTCGACCTCAGGAATGTCAATCCACGTGCGGCCATCAGCGTGAAACTGGTGGCAGAGAGTGGAGTAGGTACCATCGCCGCAGGTGTGGCGAAGGCGAAAGCCGACCTCATTGTCATCTCTGGTGCCGAAGGTGGTACGGGTGCGTCGCCAGCGAGCAGCATGCGTTTCGCCGGCGTGTCACCTGAGATAGGTCTGAGCGAGACACAGCAGACGCTTGTCCGTAATGGACTCCGTTCACAAGTCCGTCTGCAGGTCGATGGACAGATCAAGACCGGTCACGATGTGATAGCCATGGCGTTGCTCGGCGCAGACGAGTTCGGTTTCGGAACCACGGCGTTGATTGTTCTCGGTTGTGTGATGATGCGCAAGTGCAACCTCAACACCTGCCCTATGGGTGTGGCGACACAGAACACTAAACTCCGTGAGCATTTCCTCGGCAAGGCCGACCATTTGGTCAACTACTTCACCTTCCTCGCGCAGGAGGTTCGGGAGTACCTTGCCCAGATGGGATTCAAACGGCTTGAGGACATTATCGGACATACTGAATTGATTGAGACCCGCGCGTCGGTACTCGACTTCCGACGTCTGCTATATAAGGAGGAAGGTGTGTTGTGCCATACGGCTGACGGTGCACACGATTTCAGTGGACTGCTCGACCAGCAAATCATCCTCGCCGCCCAACCAGCCATTGAACGGCAGGAAGAGGTGAACCTCGACTACGCCATCAAGAACACTGACCGCGCCGTGGGCGCCATGCTTTCCGGTGCCATCGCTGCTCGTTATGGTGAGGCAGGGCTACCATCTGAAACCATCAATGTGAAATTCAAGGGTGCGGCAGGCCAGTCGTTCGGTGCTTTCCTCGTTCATGGCGTGAGTCTCAAACTGGAGGGCGAGACCAACGACTATTTCGCCAAAGGACTGAGTGGAGGACGCGTTGCCATCCTGCCGCCTGTGCGTTCCAGCTTCGCCGCAGAGGATAATATCATTGCCGGCAACACCGGTCTTTACGGTGCCACAAGCGGTGAACTCTATGTCAACGGCAAGGTAGGCGAGCGTTTCGGCGTGCGCAACTCAGGAGCCATTGCCGTCATCGAGGGTGCAGGCGACCACTGCTGTGAGTATATGACTGGCGGTCGGGTAGTGGTTTTGGGAGAGACTGGTCGCAACTTCGCTGCCGGTATGTCGGGCGGAGTGGCGTATGTCTGGGACAAGAACCACAACTTCGATTACTTCTGCAATATGGACATGGTGGAAATCAACCTCGTGGAAGAGGCACAGTACCGCAAGGAACTGCATGAACTGATTCGCCAACACTACCTCTACACGGGTTCCAAGCTCGCGCGCACGATGCTTGACGATTGGCATCGCTATGTGGACGACTTCATCCAGGTGGTGCCGATAGAATACAAACGAGTGCTTCAGGAAGAGCAGATGAGAAAATTACAACAGAAAATCGCAGACGTTCAAAGAGATTATTAATATGGGAAATCCTAAGGCTTTTTTGGAAATACACCGCCAGGAGGCGGGTTACCGTCCGATACACGACCGTATCCACGATTTCGGTGAGGTGGAGCAGACACTGAACACAAAAGACCGTCGCACGCAGGCCTCGCGCTGCATGGACTGTGGTGTGCCCTTCTGCCACTGGGCTTGTCCATTGGGCAACAAGGCACCTGAGTGGAACGACGCTTTATATAAGGGAGATTGGGAGCTGGCTTACCAGTTGCTTTCTGCCACCAATCCTTTCCCGGAATTCACAGGTCGTGTCTGTCCTGCACTCTGTGAGAAAGCATGTGTGCTCAACCTGACAGAACACGAACCGACCACCAATCGCGAGAACGAGGCGGCCATTACTGAAGGCGCGTTCCGTGAGGGATACATCGCCGTCCACCATCCCCAACGGAATGGTAAGAAGGTGGCTGTTGTCGGTGCTGGTCCAGCAGGGCTCGCTGCCGCCCACGACCTCAACCTCATGGGGTACAGCGTCACGGTCTATGACAAGAACGAGGCGGCAGGTGGATTGCTCCGTTATGGCATCCCCAATTTCAAACTCAACAAGGCTATCATCGATAGGCGTATGAAAGTACTTGGGGAGGAAGGAATCGAATTCCGTTTCAACACTGCGATAGACGACTTTGCTGCATTCGCCTCAGGATTCGATGCTGTGGTCATTGCCACAGGCACTCCGCAGGCACGTGACCTCAATGTTCCGGGACGCGAACTGAAGGGTGTTCATCTTGCGCTTGAACTGCTTTCGCAGCAGAACCGTGTGTTGGCGGGCTTGGAATATTCGGCAGAGGAACGCGTCACAGCCAAGGGAAAGGACGTGTTGGTCATTGGTGGTGGTGATACGGGTTCCGACTGTATCGGTACAGCCCACCGTCAAGGGTGCAAGAGCGTCACACAGATAGAAATCATGCCCAAACCACCTATGGGTCCAGAGGACCCCAACAACCCATGGCCTAACTTCCCAAGGGTGTTCAAGACCACCTCTTCCCATGAGGAAGGGTGTGTGCGCCGTTGGAACATCAATACCTTGGAGTTTCTTGGCCAGGACGGCAAACTCACAGGCGTGAAGGTGCAGGAGATAGACTGGCAACCCAACCCAGACGGTGGCAGGCCAATTATGGTGCCGAAGGGCGAACCCGAAATCATCCAAGCGCAGTTGGTACTGCTGGCCATGGGCTTCCTAAAGCCCCAGCACCCTGATTATCCTGACAATGTCTTTGTCTGCGGTGACAGCAAGAATGGAGCCTCGTTGGTGGTACGAGCTATGGCAAGCGGCAAGCAAACGGCTGCTCAGGTAAACGAGTTCTTGAAATGATGATTTTTTATTGATAGGATAGTTGTTTCTTGAATATCAGTGGAATATGATATTATATATATAAATACGTAATTACGTAAATATATGAGTAAATATATATTTGTCACAGGTGGTGTGGTGTCGTCATTGGGAAAGGGAATTATCTCAGCCAGTATCGGCAAACTGCTTCAAACGAGGGGATTCAAAATCACCATCCAGAAGTTCGACCCTTACATCAATATCGACCCAGGCACGCTCAATCCCTACGAGCATGGTGAATGCTACGTCACGGCAGATGGAATGGAAACGGACCTTGACCTCGGCCATTACGAGCGTTTCACTGGCATCCAGACCACCCGTGCCAACTCCATGACGACAGGGCGCATCTACAAGGCGGTCATTGACAAGGAACGGCGTGGTGACTATTTGGGCAAGACCATCCAGGTGGTACCCCATATCACCGACGAAATCAAGGAACGCATCCGTTTCCTTGGTGACCAGCAGGGATTCGACTTTGTCATCACAGAGATCGGCGGCACCATCGGCGACATCGAGAGCGCACCCTATCTGGAGGCTATACGACAACTGAAATGGGAACTGGGTAAGGACGCGGTTTGCGTCCATCTCACCTATGTTCCGTATCTCAAGGCGGCGAGCGAATTGAAGACCAAACCTACGCAGCACTCCGTGAAAGAGATGCTGAGTTATGGCATACAGCCCGACATTTTGGTGTTGAGGACCGAGAAGCATCTCGATGACCACCTGCGGATGAAAGTGGCTGGTTTCTGCAATGTCGATTTGGAGTGTGTGATACAAAGCGAGGACATGCCAAGCATCTACGAGGTTCCGGTGAACATGCAGCGTCAGGGTTTGGATGCGGCGATTCTGCGTAAGATGGGCATACCCGTCGGAGAGACACCTGAACTGGGACCATGGAACCGTTTCCTCCAATTGCGGAGAGAGTCTGTGGAAGAAGTGCGTATTGGTTTGGTGGGCAAGTACGACTTGCAGGATGCCTACAAGAGTATCAACGAGAGTCTCAGTCATGCCGCCACCTACAACCATAGGAAAGTGCGAATCACTTTCATCAACTCCGAAACCTTGGCTTCGGAGTGTTCTGAGTATTCGGAAAGTGGTGAAGAATCTACTGAAAGAAACGGGAATTCCGCATTTGCTGTTCTGAGAGCTCAGGATGGCATCGTCATCTGTCCTGGTTTCGGTCAGCGAGGTGTAGAAGGAAAAATCCTCGCGGCGCAGTATGCGAGGACTCACGATGTACCATGCTTCGGCATTTGTCTGGGTATGCAGATGATGGTGATAGAATTCGCTCGCAATGTGCTGGGGTTGAAGGATGCCAACAGCCGTGAGATGGATGCCCTGACACCTCATAATGTCATTGATATGATGGAGAGTCAGAAGAACATCTCGCAGATGGGCGGTACGATGCGACTGGGTGCTTACGATTGTGATTTAATCCCGGGAAGCAGGGTGTCTGGCATCTACGGGCATCAGGCGGTCTGTGAACGCCATCGGCATCGGTATGAGTTCAACAACCATTATCTTTCTGATTTCGAGTCTAATGGTATGAAATGCACTGGGCGTAATCCCGAAACCGACCTTGTTGAGATAGTGGAGATACCCGACTTGCGTTGGTACATTGGTACACAGTTCCATCCCGAATACCAAAGCACGGTGTTGCATCCGCATCCACTGTTCATGGACTTCATCAAAGCGACAATCAATAAAGGCTCTAAATAGAAATGAAAAAAGCAAGATTAGTTTTAAGCGACGGAACAGTCTTTCATGGTCAGATGTTCGGCTATGAGGCGCCTGTGTTTGGCGAGGTGGTGTTCTGCACGGCTATGACGGGGTATCCTGAGAGTCTGACCGACCCTAGTTACGCTGGGCAGATGCTCACTTTCACCTATCCGTTGATAGGGAACTATGGAGTGCCTTCCACAGCGTTGGCTGAGAACGGACTGCCTTTGTTCACCGAGAGCGGCCGTATCCATGTGAAAGCGATGATTGTGGCCGATTATAGTGGGAGTTTCTCCCACTGGAACGCGCAAGAATCGTTGGCTGCTTGGCTGAAGCGTGAGCGAGTGCCTGCTTTGACGGGTATCGATACCCGAAGGTTGACGAAGTTGTTGCGTGAACAAGGTGTGATGATGGGCAGAATCGAGTTGGAAGGCACGCAAAGCATGATACCGTCGGAGGACTATGGAAGCGTCAATTGGGTGGAGCGAGTGAGTTGCAAGGAGGTCATCACCTATCAACCCGAAGGCAACAGACGGCAACGTGTTGTCCTTGTTGATTGTGGTGTGAAAGCGAATATCATCCGTTGTCTGATTAGAAGAGGAGTCGAAGTCGTCAGAGTGCCATGGGACTACGACTTCAACCAGCTGGAGTTCGATGGATTGTTTTTGGCCAACGGTCCAGGCGACCCTGAGAAATGCGAGGTTGCTGTGGAGCATATCCGTCAATTTCTCGGCAATAAGTTGACCAGGCCTTGCATGGGCATCTGCCTTGGCAACCAGTTGTTGGCGAGGGCTGCTGGTGCGAAGACCTACAAACTGAAATATGGTCACAGGAGCCACAATCAGCCCGTGAGGCAGGTGGGTACGAACAAGTGTTTTATCACCTCGCAAAACCATGGTTATGCAGTGGACGACACGACTTTGCCCGATGATTGGGAACCGCTCTTTGTGAATATGAACGACGAGTCGAACGAAGGAATCCGCCACAAGTCCAAACCCTGGTTCTCGGCTCAGTTCCATCCTGAGGCTTGCTCAGGCCCCACAGACACAGAATACCTGTTTGATGATTTTGTGGCCATGCTGAGTCAGTCACATTCATCTAATCAGCGGTAAAGAAAGGAAATAAGATATGGACAAGAATATTAGGAAGGTTCTGCTGTTGGGAAGCGGGGCGTTGAAAATCGGTCAGGCCGGCGAATTTGACTACAGTGGTTCGCAGGCGCTGAAAGCACTTAGGGAAGAAGGCGTCGAGACGGTGTTGGTCAATCCCAACATCGCCACTGTGCAGACATCAAAAGGTGTGGCCGACACCGTGTATTTCCAGCCAGTCAAAGCAGAGTTTGTGGAACGCATTATAGCCAAGGAACGGCCTGACGGCATCCTCCTCAGTTTTGGAGGCCAGACAGCCTTGAACTGCGGTGTGGAGTTGTATGAGTCGGGTGTGCTGGAGAAATACGGCGTGCAGGTGTTGGGTACACCTGTTCAGGCCATTATCGACACCGAAGACCGCGACCGTTTTGTCCGCAGGCTCGACGAGATAGGTGTGAAAACCATCAAGAGTCAGGCTTGCTGTAATGTTGATGAGGTGCGGAGCGCCGTGGCTGAATTAGGTTTCCCTGTGATTCTGAGGGCCGCCTACGCCCTGGGTGGGCTGGGTTCGGGATTCTGCGACAATGAGGAAGAATTGTTGACCCGTGCTGAAGAGGCTTTTTCTTTCTCTCCACAGGTGTTGGTCGAGAAGTCGTTGAAGGGATGGAAAGAGATAGAATATGAGGTGGTGCGCGACCGCTACGACAACTGTATCACCGTCTGCAACATGGAGAACTTCGACCCGCTGGGCATCCATACGGGTGAGTCGATTGTGGTAGCGCCTTCACAAACCCTCACCAACTCCGAATACCACAAACTGCGCGCCTTGGCCATCAAGATTATCCGTCATATCGGTATTGTGGGAGAGTGCAACGTGCAGTATGCCCTTGACCCACAGTCGGAGGACTACCGCGTCATCGAGGTTAATGCCCGTCTGTCGCGCTCTTCTGCATTGGCCAGCAAGGCCACAGGCTACCCTCTGGCTTTTGTCGCCGCCAAACTTGGACTGGGTTATGGACTTTTCGAACTGAAGAATTCTGTCACCAAGACCACATCAGCGTTCTTCGAACCTGCCCTCGACTATGTGGTGTGCAAAATCCCACGCTGGGACCTCACCAAATTTCACGGGGTGAAACGCGAATTAGGGTCATCAATGAAATCAGTGGGTGAGGTCATGGCCATCGGACGTACCTTCGAGGAAGCCATCCAGAAAGGACTCCGCATGATAGGGCAGGGCATGCATGGTTTTGTGGAGAATCACGAGATTAAAATCAAAGATGTCGGGAAAGCGATGCACGAACCGACCGACATGCGTATCTTCGTCGTCTCGAAAGCCTTGAAGTTGGGTTATTCCGTGGAACAAATCCATCGGCTGACGATGATTGACAAATGGTTCCTGCAGAAACTGAAACATATAGTGGATATCGACCAGAGGTTGAAACAACACCGTCAAATCGCGGAGATGTTGCAATGGATGGACTACACCGAACTGATGGAATATCTGGAGGCACCTGATTTTGTCGGACTCCTACATGAAGCGAAAGTGTATGGTTTCTCCGATTTCCAGATAGCCCGTGCCATCGGACTTGAGGAGTATATGAACATGGAAGAAGCGGGGTTGATGGTGAGGAAATGGCGTAAGGAACTCGGTGTGGAACCCATCGTCAACCAAATCGACACCCTGGCCGCGGAGTATCCCGCCCAAACCAATTATCTGTATTTGTCGTACCTTTAAAATCAAATTAATATGTGTGGAATAGTAGGTATATTCAACGTGAAAGAACAAACCGCTGCGTTGAGAAAGAAAGCATTGGCCATGAGTCAGAAAATACGCCATCGTGGTCCTGACTGGAGTGGCATTTATTGTGGAAAAACAGCCATCCTAGCCCATGAGCGACTGAGCATTGTGGACCCAGAAAGTGGCAAGCAGCCGCTTTTTGCACCCGACGGCAAGCAGATACTGGCCGTGAATGGCGAGATATACAACCATAAGGAAATCCGACAGCGTTTCGCTGGCCAGTATGAGTTTCAAACGGGTAGCGACTGTGAGGTGATTCTCGCGCTCTACAGGGAATGGCGAAACAATCTGACAGACAACAGTGCCAGCCAGATACCTCCTTTCCTCAATCAATTGTCGGGCATCTTCGCCTTCGCCCTCTATGATGAGGAGAACGATGAATTCCTGATAGCCCGAGACCCTATCGGCGTGATACCTCTTTACATAGGATATGACCCTGACGGTAAGGTGTTGGTCGCTTCTGAACTGAAAGCCCTTGAAGGCCAGTGCGACCATTATGAACCATTCCTGCCGGGACACTATTACTGGAGCCGTGAAGCAGGCTTGAAACGTTACTATTCCTGTGACTGGATGGACTATGAAAATGTAAAGGATAATGATGCCAGCAGTGAGGATATCCGTCAGGCGCTCAGAGCCGCTGTGAAGCGGCAACTGATGTCGGATGTGCCATACGGTGTCCTCCTTTCCGGCGGACTCGATTCAAGCGTGATTTCTGCCATCGCCGAGCGTTTTTCCGAGAACCGTATTGAGGACGACGATAAGACGCGCGCTTGGTGGCCGCGGCTCCATTCTTTTGCTGTAGGACTTAAAGGCGCGCCCGATTTGGAGAAGGCCCGTCTGGTGGCCAACCATATCGGAACCGTACACCACGAAATCAACTACACCATCCAGGAGGGCTTGGATGCCATCAGGGATGTCATCTACTTCATCGAGACCTACGACGTGACCACCGTCCGTGCCTCCACACCCATGTACCTGTTGGCACGTGTCATCAAGTCCATGGGTATCAAGATGGTGCTGTCAGGCGAAGGCGCCGACGAGATTTTCGGTGGTTATCTCTATTTCCACAAGGCACCGTCTGCCAAGGATTTCCATGAGGAGACAGTACGCAAACTCTCCAAACTCTATATGTACGACTGCCTCCGTGCCAACAAGAGCCTTTCGGCTTGGGGAGTGGAAGGACGTGTGCCTTTCCTCGACAGGGAGTTTCTCGATGTGGCCATGCGCACCAATCCCAAGGCTAAGATGTGTCCTGGAAGCACCATTGAGAAGAAAATCGTTCGAGAGGCATTCAGCGATATGCTGCCCGATGAGGTGGCTTGGCGGCAGAAGGAGCAGTTCAGCGACGGTGTGGGTTATTCCTGGATTGACACCCTCAAGAAAATCACGTCCGAGGCCGTTTCCGATGAGGATATGGCGCATGCGGCAGAGCGTTTCCCCATCAATCCGCCCCTCAACAAGGAGGAATACTACTACCGCAGTATCTTTGCAGAGCATTTTCCCAGTGACTCTGCAGCACGCAGTGTGCCTCAGGAAGCGAGTGTGGCTTGTTCCACGGCTATCGCACGCGAGTGGGACGAGGCCTTCAAACTGCTCAACGACCCCAGTGGGCGTGCCGTGGCTGGTGTTCATGAGCAAGCTTATTAGCCATTGACCATTGACCGTTGACCATTGGCCATTGACCATTAACCATTGACCATTGACCATTAGATAAAATGCTTAATCGCATTTTTGACCATTAGCTTCGCTCATTATACGCACTATACCCATTAACCATTACCAAAAAAGAGTGTATGGAACCTCTCAAACATGAATGTGGTGTGGCGATGATTCGCCTGCTCAAGCCACTCGATTACTACGAACAGAAATACGGCACCCGTCTCTATGGACTGAACAAACTCTATCTCATGATGGAGAAGCAGCACAACCGAGGACAGGAGGGAGCGGGTATCGCATCCGTTCATCTCGATGCGGTGCCTGGGCAGGATTATATGTTTCGTGAGAAGGCTTTGGGTAAGGATGCCATCACAGAAATTTTCGCTCGCATCGACAACTCGTTCGGTGGAAATCTGCTCATGGGGCATCTCCGGTATTCCACCACAGGCAAGAGCGGACTCACCTTTGTGCATCCTTTCCTGCGCCGAAACAACTGGAGGGCGAAGAACCTGTGTCTCTGTGGCAATTTCAACATGACAAACATTGACGAGGTGTTTCAGACACTCATCCAGCAGGGGCAGTATCCCCGTATCTACAGCGACTCCTACATTATGCTCGAACTCATGGGACATCGCCTCGACCGTGAGGTGGAGCGTAACTTCAATATCGCCAAGGATTCGGGTTTGCAGGGAACGGACATTACCGACTTTATCGACAACCATGTAGATATGGCGAATGTGTTGCGCACCACCATGCCCAGGTTCGATGGCGGTTATGTGGTCTGCGGACTCACTGGAAGCGGGGAGTTTTTCTCCATGCGCGACCCTTGGGGCATACGTCCTGTTTTCTACTACCAAGACGAGGAAATAGTCGCCCTTGCTTCGGAAAGGCCTGTGCTTCAGACCACCTTCGACTTGCAGACAGACGATATCAAGGAATTGCCTGCGGGTGCCGCAATCATCATCAACCGTCAAGGAAAGACTTCTGTTCGGAGCATCATCCCGCCGAAACAGAACCGGGCGTGCAGTTTTGAACGCATCTATTTTAGCCGTGGTAACGACCGTGACATCTACCATGAACGGCAGCAGTTAGGTGAGCAACTCACACCAGCTATCATCAAGGCGGTCGACGGCGATGTGGACAGTACGGTGTTCTCCTTCATCCCCAACACTGCCGAAGTGGCATACTATGGCATGTTGCATGGGTTCATGAAATTGGGGCATGAAGTGAGGTTCGAAAAGATTGCCTGGAAGGACATCAAACTACGCACCTTCATCACGGAAGGCAACCAACGCAATGACCTCGCTGCGCATGTCTATGACATCACTTACGGGGTGGTGC
>JAFXVU010000141.1 GCA_017534705.1 Bacteroidaceae bacterium | reverse complement strand
TCCTCTTCGGCCTTGTCCATCGCCACGCATCTGAGGCATGGGATAAGTACCGATGTATGTGACAGGATCTTCACGCCAGATTGCGGCATGGAACCATCCTCTCCCTTTGGGGTAAGAGGCAAAATTCATCAGTCCCGTGTTAAGTCCTCTTGATGGCCAACGCCCTGACTCCCCAAGATAATCGGTGCCGGTCCAAACAAACTGTCCGAAGATGAAGTCGCGGTCACGTACAGCCTTCCAGGCATTGTAGTCGGTACTGGTTTCACTGCCATACAGGATGCGGGATGGGTAAGTCTTGTGGTCCACATCGTAGCGGTTCTCAGTGTAGTTATAGCCCACCACATCGATGGCCTCAGGATAAGCCGTCTGGTTGCTCATCACAACACCAGCGAGTGCGCCAGTGACAGGGCGCGAGGTGTCGATGCTCCTGACAACAGCAGACAGCCGCTTGGCGATGATGCCAATACGTTCTGCGTTGGGTGCATCGGGTTTGTAGCCACCAAACATAGGTTGGTTAATGGTGGTACCATCGAGAACAGGGTGTGAATAAGGGTCATTGGGATAATCCACCTCGTTACCGATACTCCAAAGGAAGACGCAAGGATGGTTGCGGTCGCGCAACACCATATCGGCCACATCACGGTCAATCCACTCCTCGAAAAAGTCGAAAGTACCGTCGTAAGCGGGTTCACCTTGATTCCAGCCTTTCACCCATTTGCGTTTGGGAAATTCCCATTCATCGGAAGCCTCGTCCATGACGAGCATGCCGAGTTCGTCGCAGATGTCGTAAAGACATGGCGATTGTGGATTGTGGCTCATGCGGATGGCGTTAGCGCCTATGGACTGGAGTTGTTTCACTCTGCGGTACCAGACCTCAGGAGGCACCACAGCCCCCAGCACACCTGCATCGTGGTGCAGGCAGACCCCTTTCACCTTCATGTTCCTGCCGTTGAGCCAGAAACCGGTATTGGCATCGAAACGAAGGGTGCGCATACCAGCCTTTATCTTATTGCCGTCGATAACATTGCCATCCATGAGCAGGTCGGTGGTCAAGGTATAAAGATAGGGGTCGCGAGTGTCCCATAGATGAGGTTGGTCGAGGGTCAGTATCGTTGTGCCTTTCACCTTGCCATCTTTGGGTGCGGGTAACTGGCGTTCGGTTATTGAAGCCACCTCGTAACCATCAGCATCTTTCAGTACAATATTGATTGCCAGTTGTTTCTTCTGGTCTTTCTTATCCACATCAATTGAGTAATCCACTTCCACCTTTCCCTTTCCTTCGGCGGTTTGTGTGAAGCGGTAGGTGCTACCCCATTGACTGAGGTGGGTCTTACCAGCCGTAATCATCCAGACGTCGCGATAGATGCCTGAGCCTGTGTACCAACGTGAGTCGGCATATTTGCTGTGATCCACTCTGACAGCAATGACGTTCTCCTTGCCTTGCTTCAGATATGGTGTCATATCATACAGAAACGAAGCATAACCATTGGGTCGTTTTCCCAACAGGTGTCCGTTGAGATAGACTTCACTGCGATTATAGACACCCTCGAAATAGATGTAGTGGAGGGGGAAGTTGTCTTCTACGAAAAAGTGCTTGCGATACCAAGCCACACCTCCAGGAAGGTAGCCTGTGCAACTGGCAAGGTCGGGTGATGCTTGTCCTTCAATAGACCAGTCATGGGGAAGGTCGAGTCTACGGAAGGCAGAGTCATTGTAATCAGGACGAGCCATGTCGGGATTATCATCGAGGCTAAAGAGCCAGTCGTCGTTGAAGATTTGTGGAAATCCGAACGACACCTGAGCCTTTGTCAAATTGGCTGTCACTAAAAACAGCAGGACAAATAATAAATGTTTTTTCATATTGATTGTTGATAAAGAGTTATACTATAATTAAGGGGGAGTTAAAGGAGGGAGTTAAGAATTTTCCGTTCTGGAGAAAACATCCAACAATTGATGCCTTGCTTATTATCGGGACAGTTTGATCCATCGGGGATTCATTGTTATCTCCTCGCCGAATGCACGTATCATTTTCTCTCCTTCGCTACGGGAGAGTTCTCTGTCATCGAGTTTGTATGTGCTTGGTCCATATTCGTCGGCTTGCATATCGTACTCAGATTGTTCGCGCAATGTCGAACCAAACGTACTTTCCTTGACAAGATAATAGACTGACGCCATACATCCCGTTCCACAATTGCCAGAACTGCACACAGCATTCTTATAGAAACTCAAACTGGTGCGGTCGTCCTGTCCGCCAATGTAGTCACACGTCAACCTAACGGCGAAGACACACTGATAGTCTTTGTCGGCAGACCTCAACCATATTTCGGGAAATCCATCTTTATCCACATCGACAAGGGCATATTCAGTCAAAGGGTGTTCATTGGCGAAGAACAATCGCTCTTCATACACCGCCTTGAAGTTGTTGTAATGGTCGATGTTGATTTTTGGATTCACAGGCTTCATACCGTCCCATGAATAGTTGTGAGTAATGGTAATATAACCAAAATTCTCCTGGATTTCTAAGTTCTTTCCATTCTGTGGCAAAAACACCCTGTACCGGTAGCCTGGGAAGGATGGTGTGAAAAGTTGTGACAAGTTCTTTTCTGGTGTCAGCGTCTTTGTCTGAGGGTTAAAGTCGTAGAAACAGGTCACATCGACTTCGTTAGAGAACCGGTGTAGATTGACTGCGACGAGGCGATGTCCGTTTGTACGTCTCCAAACACAAGCCTGCATCTGTTCGTCGTTGTCTGAATCAGGATCGTCTTCGGAATAAAGAATATAGCCATTCTTCAGGTCCACAATCTTGTCATTATTCTCGTATGGTACTTTGGATTTCGAGAATTGGATGAGTTCACCACCTGAATAGGTGGGAAACGCCTTTTGGAAAATCTGCACGAACTGGAGGATGTTAGGGTTTTCCACATCCGCTTTCAGGGTACGGTTTTGCCATTGCGACTTCACTTGATCAACCGACATGGTCTGCTGGGCATTTACAGCCATAGAGAAAAACAGCGACAAGGCAAGCAAGTAATTCTTCATAACATCTCTTAATTAAAAGGTTATTATTCTGGTTAATCAGGACGTGGCCTTGGCCAGATACGCACATGAACGTCTATCCTGAGATATCGTGATTAGTCTTTACAAATTTAAGACAAAAAAACAACAATCAAGGAAATACAATATGATTATTTTTATAAAAAGCGAAAATAAGAATGATAATGTCAGATAATGTCGTCATTATTCAAAAGAAAAAACTAAATTTGCATCAATTAATTAACGACAAGAACTATGTTTGAAAAGATTAAGAGAAGTATTTTGGCCGGCATCTGCATCGGCCTCGGTGGTGCTATTTTCCTGAAGTTAGGAGGAGTGGTAGGCGCAGTGATGTTTGCATTCGGCTTGCTCACTATCGTGCACTACAAACTTCCCCTCTACACAGGAACGGCAGGTTTTATCGATGCGAAAAGCGGAAACGATTGGTTGAGTATGGTTGTCATTCTTTTGGGCAACATTGTCGGTTGCTATTTGCTGTCGTTGCTCAACATCAAGGGAATAGACGGCACTGCTGTGATACAATCGAGGCTTGACGCCGGTTTTCTCCAAAGCCTGTTGAATGCCATCGGCTGTGGCTACATCATGACAGTGATAGTCCAAGCTGCACGAGACAAGAATATCCTTCTGATTATCTTCGGCATACCTCTGTTCATCCTGTTGGGTTTCTACCATAGCATAGCCGATGCCTTTTATATGTTCGTTGTCAGTTTTGATTTGCTGAAGGCCTATCTACCCACCTACTGCATCATCGTCCTGGGCAACTTCATCGGCTGCAACATTCCAAGACTCCTCTCTTATAACAAGCGTTAGTCAAAGAGTTTTGTAGATTGTTGGAAAAGTAAGGAAAAAGGTGAATGTTTTCTTTCCTCCTTCAAAAAAAGCGGAAGAAATTCTTTAAGTGGAGAAAATTCACTAATTTTGCAAAGTTTGAGCCATTAGTTCAAAAAGAATAAATCATCAGTTCATAAAACGAAGTCAATTGGCAGAGAAAAAGAAAATACTTACTATCATTGTCACTTATAATGGTATGAAATGGGCGGAAAGATGTTTCTCCAGTTTGGAGGCATCAACGTCGCGCCCCGACATATATGTAGTGGATAATGGTTCGACTGACGGCACAGTAGAGTACATCAAGACACATTTTCCTTCTGTCACCCTTGTTGAGAACTCATCCAACATGGGCTTCGGCCAGGCCAATAACATCGGCCTTCAATATGCGTTAGACAACGGCTATGACTACATTTACCTGATGAACCAGGACGCATGGGTGAAGCCCGACACCTTAAGCCGTATGACTGAATTGATGGACGCTCACCCAGACTACGGCATCCTTAGCCCCATGCAACTGGAGAGCAACGAACAGCGGATGGATGGAAATTTCGCCTCACTGACCTTAGGCAGATACCAGTTCTCTCCCGATTTCCTCAACGACCTGTACTTCCATCATGTGGATAATGTTTACGAGGTGTCGTTCGTGATGGCTTCTCACTGGATGCTGTCCTCGTCGTGTCTGAAAAAGACAGGTGGATTCTCCCCTACTTTCTACCATTACGGTGAGGACGAGAACTACATCCAGCGTATCCATATCCATAATTTCAAGGCAGGCATCACCCCTGACGTGACAGCCGTTCATGACCGTCAATACCGCAGTAAGACGAAAAAAGAAATAGTATTCTTCAACTTCTACAATGTCTGGGTTGTCAATCTGAGCACACCTTCCCATCTCAGCAATTCCATTCTAGTGACATTGATGCTCGACATGTTCTCTAAAGCCATAGAGTACAAATCGTTGCAACCGTTCAGCGACACCTGGAAGCTGATTCGCCTTGCCCGCCGCATTAAGCGTAACCGCAAGATCAGCATGACGGAATCATGTGCCTTTCTCAAAGCACCTCATTCCTGACCTTTGGTCCCAATCAGGAGACGGGCATTGAAGACTTTGTCTATTTTGAGACCGATAGCCTCTGTTTAACCAAGATGAACAAGACATCACAAATCCATCATCCAGAATGAACATACTCTTCATCTCTCACGAAGCATCCCGTTCAGGTGCCCCCTTGGCGCTCCTATATCTGTTGAAGGAAATCAAGAGTAAGGCAACAGACATCACATTTACTGTCCTCCAGCTTGAAGGAGGCCCATTGACGGACGAATTCCGCAAGTTATGCAAGGTCATCATCCCCACAGAACGTCCTTGGAGGGTGGAACACCTATTCAAACGCGACTCCTTGCGTGAACGTTTGTCTGTACGTCTGCTCATCAATCATCTGAAGAAACAACATTTTGACTTGATATACGCCAACACCGTGGTCACACTACCGACGGCTGTCGCCCTGAAAACCAGTCTCTCCATACCTGTTGTCCTCCATGCCCATGAGGCCAGCAACTCATTCGCCCATTTAGGTGTGACCAAAGACCTCGTCAAGCAATGCGACTATTACATAGGCGCGAGCGGAATAGTTTACGACAGTCTTATCAAGTATGGTTCTGTCCCAGACCGCACCCACACCATCTATCCTTTCTCTGAGTTCGCCGACCGTATTGTCTCAGGCGAGGCCACTCCTCCGAAAAAGGATGCAGGCGACAAAGTGCTGATTGGCTGCATCGGCCCGATGACCGAGCGCAAAGGCGCCGATTTCATTCCGATGATTGTCAGAAGGCTTCATGACCTTTACCCCGAGTGCCCATACGAGATTCAATGTATAGGCACATATATGGAAGGCATCAGCAAAAAGGTTGAATACGACCTCGCTCGCATAGGCATGAGCGACAAGGTCCGCAACCTAGGTTCCCAACCAGACCCTCTGCCACTCTACCTGAACCTAGACTTCCTGCTTGTGCTGTCGCGCGAGGACCCATTCCCGTTGGCTGTGGTGGAGAACGGTCTATTAGGCAAACCTTCCATTCTATTCGATGGTTCCTGCGGCACCCAACGTTTCATCAACAACGGTGTGAACGGTGTCATCGTTCCTTATATGGACATCGACGGTATGGCCAAAGCTATCTACCACTTATGCCAAGACCGTGAGGCCCGCGTCAGCATGGGCCAAAAGTTCCAGAAGACATTGAGCGACCATTACCAGCATGCGAGAACCAACGACGAGATTATCAAGCTTCTGTATCAAATCGGCAAGGACATCCATCATTAACCACCCGCAAAAAGTCAAGCTCCATGAACATCTTATTCATCTCACACGACTCGTCGCGCACAGGCGCCCCACTGGCTCTGCTCAGTCTCCTGAAGAGTGTGAAGGCCAAGATGCCCGACGTGACATTCAGCGTCTTCTGTAAAGCCGACGGTCCTTTGGTGAATGAATTCAAGCAGTTATGCCCTGTTATCCTTCCCACAGGAAAACCATGGGTGCTTCCGACATTGTTCACACCCTCCAATCTAAGGGAACGACTGTCCATCCGCCTGCTTCTCCAACACATCAAGCGCCAGCATTTCGATTTGATATACGCTAATTCGGCTTCGTCGCTGAGTTGTGCTGTCATCCTGAAAGAACGGCTCCATATCCCAGTGTTGCTGCACTTCCATGAGTCGTCCATCAACAGTTGCTATATCGAGATTCATAAAAGGTGGATACGCCAGTGCGACCATTTCATCGCTGTCAGTCCTTTATCACGTGACGGTTTGGTTGAGTTAGGCGCAGAGCCCTCTAAAATCAACATTGTCTATCCCACTTCTGATTTCATCATCAAGCTTTTGGCCGCGCCACAGACTTCGGACATGCAAACGGAAAAAGATTCCGCCAAGACCATCATCGGCTTCGTGGGACCATTGATAGAGCGCAAAGGCGCTGACTTGCTGGCAGTTGTCATGAGACGGCTTTCAACCCTCCATCCCGACTGTGATTATGAGATTAGAAGTGTGGGCAATTACCTGGACATGGAACGTAAACGAGTGGAATTCGACATCCAGCGTCTGGATGTTAAAGACCGCATCCGCTTCCTTGCCCCCATGGAAGACCCAGTTCCCGCCTACAAGGAAATGGACATGCTCTTGGTGCTGTCGAGAGAAGAGTCATTTTCCCTCATTGTGCCAGAGTTCGGCCTGCTTGGCAAGCCTGTGGTTCTCTTCAACGGTTCGTGCGGAGTACAGCATTTCCTCAAACATGAGGAAAACGCGTTGATTGCATCCTATTTAGATATAGACGGTATCGTGGAAGCTATCTATCAATTAAGCAAGGACGCAAACGAGCGCCACCGACTAGGCGAGAACCTGAGGAAAACCATAACCGAACACTACTCCCAATACGACACCAACAGCCAAATCATCAACCTGTTGAAAGAGATCAAACCCTCATCATCCATTAGTTAGGAGAGATCCTAAAGACCTTAAGAACCCTTAACTCCCTCATCACCCATGTTCATAAACAAAGTATTCGTCAACTATCCGATGGAGGAAAACTGCTACGTGCTGAGCGACTCCACCCGTGAGGCAGTGATTATTGATTGCGGCTGTTTCAGCAAGGCTGATTTCCAACCCATCGTTGACTATATCAACTCAGAATCACTGAACCCCGTTCATCTGCTGTGTACCCACTTCCACTTCGACCACATCATGGGACTTCCCTATGTCAAAGAAACTTATAACCTCTTGCCTGAAGGCAGCGCTCTTGAAGAAAAAATGTACAAAATCGTTCCTCAGCAAGTGAAACTCTTCCTCGGGACTAATGCCTTCGATTTCAACCAACTCCCTTTTGGACGCCAGCTAGAGCACGATAATCAAGTGAGTTTCGGACACCATGTACTACAAGTCATCCATACACCGGGTCACAGTGAGGGTGGCTTGTGTTTCTATTGCAAGGAAGAGAATGCATTGTGGAGCGGCGACACGCTGTTCCGACAGAGCATAGGGCGAACAGACCTCCCTGGTGGTGACTTCAAACAACTCATCGAAAACATCCGTACCCACCTTTGGGCATTGCCTGACGACACCAAGGTGTATCCAGGTCATGGACCAGCCACCACTATCGGATACGAGAAAGCATACAATCCATATTTAATATATTAAAAACAAGAGGCGTGAATTGAAGGAAAAGAACTCATTTCTTGAAAAAAACATTATTTTTTCGAAAAAAAACGCCAAAAAACTTGTTTTATTGTTGTTCTTATATTAAATTTGCGGTAATAAAAGTGTGGAGTATGGTCAAATGACGACTCATCTTTGACAATTGAACATGATTAAACATCATTCATCGATGCTCCCACCCAACAAAAAACCGCAATGAATATGATAAAAAAACTACTTATACTATCCCTGTCATTCATGCTTCTGAATATCCCGTCGGTGCAAGCCCAGGACATCCAGAAAACCCAGATTGAGAACGAGCAGTTACCTGTGACTGTCTCAGTGGTCGGCAACACCATCAATGTGAAGAACGCACAGAACCTTGTGATGGAAGTATACGACATCACTGGTAAGAAAGTTGCCTCCATCAGGATAGAAAGCAATGACAAAACCTACGAACTATCAGTGCCACGCGGATGCTATATCATCAAAATCGGCAAGATGGCGAGAAAGGTTTATCTGAAAGATAGAGAATAGTAGAAAAAAGAACAGCAAACAAATTAGAATGGAAAGGTGCATCAATGACTGTCAATGATGCACCTTTTTTTAAGAGATTAAACCTTTTCGTCTAAAACGAATCAAAGAATACAGAATAAGCCACAGTAAGCTGTGGATGACGAGCAGCGACACGACATGGGAACCTTCAACGAGGACATCATCATCAGCCAACTGCGAGACCCAAAGACCAGACGCAAGGCATTCGAAAGTGTGGTCAACCAATACAGTGAGAAGCTGTACTGGCAAATCCGACGTATCGTGAACTTCCACGATGATGCTGACGACGTGCTTCAAAACACATTCCTCAAGGCATGGACCAACATCGACTCCTTCCGCAACGACTCCAAGCTCTACACGTGGCTCAGCCGTATTGCCATCAATGAGAGTCTTTCGTACGTGTCAAAACAGAAAGCCACCATCTCGATGGACAATGAGGATTTGAACCTTGCTGAACGTTTGGAAAGCGACAACTACTTCGATGGCGATGAGACCCAGGCCATGCTCCAAGAAGCTGTTGACCAACTGCCGGACAAACAAAAGGCTGTCTTCAACCTCAAATATTTCCAAGAGATGAAGTACGAGGACATATCACAAGTGTTCGGCACAAGTGTAGGTGCACTCAAGGCCTCATACCACCTTGCAGTAAAAAAAATCGAGGAATATTTCAACAACCACGACTGAAAACCCTAAGATACTAAACGCCAACAACAAAAAAACGAAAAAAAATCGCATAACGATTAAACCATATTCGAGAAAAAGCATCAAAACTATAAACAACAACTAAGCAACTAAGCATTATGAATGAAGAATATGAAATAAAGAAAAGGTTAGGCAATGGCGTCAACAACCCATTCCGTGTGCCGGAGAATTATTTCGAAGACTTCACTGCACGCATGATGAGCCGATTGCCAGCCGATGAGAGCGAGACATCCACAGATGACTCCTCTACCTCTACCCCTGTGATAGAGATGAACAATCAGAAGCGGCACAGCAAATGGCTGAGTTGGATCACTGCAGTCGCCGCTGTCATGGTGGGTGTGGTGATAGGTCTGCACATTGTTGACAACAACCAACAAGGCCCCACTGCCACCCCTACTCCAACCTACGCTTCGGTTCAATCCTCAAGCGAAGACGACTATGAAGATATCGCTGAATATGCGATGATCGATGCCGGTGATGTCTATGCTTATCTGTCGGGATTCTAAACGTTCCCTACTCAAACAAGATATTGCAACTAACTACACAACAATTATGAGACAGCATATCATCACATTTATAGCAATCCTGATGCTTCCGCTTGTCATCGCCCAGGCCCAGAAACCGGAAGGATTCAACCGAAGGCAATTCTCTCCTGAGCAGTTTGTCAAGGACATGACGGAATTCATCACCAAGGAGGCTGGATTATCGCCCATGGAGGCTCAGGCATTTTTCCCCATCTATTTTGAGATGCAGGACCTTCAACGTAAGAACAACGAAGCCCGCATGCAACTGGCTTGGACCATCAATGAACATTCTACCGAGGCCGACTACGAGCGCGTTCTGGAGAAGATGAATGAGTTGGAGTTGAAGGACAAGCAGTTGGAGAAAGACTACTTGAAGAAATTCCACAAAATCCTTAGTTACAAGAAATTGTACAAGGTGAAGATGGCAGCCTACCGCTACAACATGGTGGCCCTCCGCCGCTTCTCTCCCTCTCGCCGTGGCAACGGTACGGGTAACCACCAAAGGGGTGGATGGAACGGTTTCGGTCCCAACAGATAAAGGAGACATTACGAAGAATGTAGCACATTTTTAACGTCACCCAAAGAAAGTCACGTCGTTAGTTCGGCGTGACTTTTTTATGTGATTCCGTAAGTATAAAGAAATAGGAATACGTCTAATACCGCGCTTTAAATCGGCATATTAAACGTACCTAAATTGGTGATGTTGATTTTTCCTTCTGAACAATTGAGTAATAGATACTCCACAGTAGCCTCATCAAATAAAGCCCCATAGAGCAGCAGTTCGCCATCAGATTCCAAGACCACATACACTTCAGGTCCCCAGAATTTAGAATTGTCGGACATAGACCAACAGATATCGCCTGTTTCCTCATCCACATCAAAAGTCTTGGTATAAAGGTAAAGGCTGTCGCCATATTCAAGAGCCCACACGCCTACTCCATCCTTACCGTTGCTGTCAGTCTGCATCACGCATAACTGCCAGCCATCGCCTAACACTTCGATATGACTGTCCACAATCTTCCTCGCAATCTTTGTCTGCACTGCAGACACTATATCCGAGTCGGCAGGTTGAGGATTCTCATAGTCGCTTAGGTTCTGGAAGTCGAGCAAACGACGATTCTTCATCCATTCCCCACTGACCAAGAGTCCTGAGGCGTAGGTTTCCAGATTATTCTCATTCACATAATTCCAGTCGTCCTCCGTCACTGTCTTATCCTGGTCGTAGAGGTATTTGATCATAATGCTGGAGTCGTTTTCGAAAGAATAAATATATCCTTTCATATCCTCGTTCCCCCGGTAGAGGTAGTCATTGATATAAGTCTGGTCTTCTTTCAGTTCTGATGCTTGTTCACTGTCGTAAATCACGTCGTAGGCATCGTTCTTGTAGATGAAAAGATTATAGGCTTTCTTGTGTTGGTGAATAGGCGCCACACTGTCGAGTGCAAGATTGTTGTAGTCGCCAAAAGGCACGAACACCTTAGGTTGGTAGGTGCTGTATGCCACAAAACCAGCCACCGGGGGCAATTCTGATGGATTGGAATCATGTTCTTGCACCTTAGGTTGTGTGCAAGCTCCCAGCACTACCAATGATAAAATGAAGAATAATCCTTTTTTATGCATATCAATAGTCAATAGAGTCATTGGATGTGCAAGTTACATTTTTTCGCGAATAAACGCAAGTAAACGGATGATTTTTTTCAGAAAGTCATTCGTATCATAAAACGGATGCCATTGCGGTGGGTGTAGGGGTGGTCGAGGTAAGTAAGTCGGCGCACATACTCCACATGAAGCAACTTGAAGATGTTGTGGATGCCCACTACAGCTTCGAGATAAGGAGTATCAGAATCCATCACATGTGTACGTGAGAAATACGTTCCGTCCGGGCGGAAATGTCCTGGAAAATAGAAAAGTCTTGAGTCGCCCGACTTGTAGGGATTGTTCTTGTCGGTAAGTGTGCCCCAGAGTACGTTCAATCCGATGTATTCCCTCCATTTCAGTTTCTTCAGCAAGGGTATGCGGTTGAAGAGTTTTCCGTTGAGGTCCCAACTAATCATAGCAGAGAGGTAGCGGTCATTGAGGAACTCGTAGTTGCTGATGAGGTTGAAGGTCTCGTCTTCTAAGATATACGACTGGTTGGCAGCGGGGTGAATGAGGAATGGGAATGGCACCACATTCCATTGTACACCACCTTTGATATGGGAATCGATTTTCCCCCAGGTTCCAACCCAGAAACGCTTATAGACACTTGCTTCGGTGAGGTTGTACTCATAGTCGCCTCCAAAGACATTGTTGAGGCCGAAGGTATGCGACAGGTAGAAGATGGGTGCCTCAAGATTGACTTTACGCCGCCTCTGCTTGGTGTTAATGTATGTGGCGCCAGGTTCAAAGCTGAAAGCGGCTTTGAATTCTGTGGTATGTATGTTCTTGAGCCAGAAAGCAGGGTCTTTGACCGGCATTCCAGTGTTGGGTCCAGTTCCAATGCGTTGATAGAATAGTTCTTCAACAGGATGGTGGATGGTAGAGACAAGAGAGAGCATCGCCTTCATACCAGAGTACCACTCCTTGTCGTAAGTGATTCCCCATTCCTTGGTGTGCATGAGGTGGTTGACATCGCTGGCATGGAACGAGATGAACATATTGTCCTTGTCAGTGTGGATGTACTTGTCGAAGGGTGATGTGATATCATCCATATAATATGCGGAGAGGTTGTTCTGTGGGAATTCCCTTGGCAAGTAGGCTTTCTTGTTGAAGGAATAGGTGACGTGTGCCTTACCATAAAAGTTATCCGTTTTGGTACCATAGGCGAGATAGCCGTCGGCGAAGATGTGTTCATGGAGATGCGCTGTAGTGAGTGCAGAGATTCGCAAACGCAGTTTGTCATGGTTGTTCTGCGATAACATGGTGTTCACGGGGCCTATATCAACCTTGTTAGTGACGAGTGAGTCGCTGGTCTCGACAAAGTTTTCCACCAATGCCTTAAAGGCGAAGATGAAATATTTGAATCCCTTTATGCGTTCGATTTTCTTGATGAAAGCATCCATTTTTCCCTCACTGTCGGTGAGTTCCACCTTGCGGAATTCTTGCCAGAAATCTTCCTCCTTCATATTGGCGTCAGGATCCTTGAATGTGGTTCCCTTGATGCGCTTGAACACCTTTGGCGAGATGGGGTCGAAAGAAAAGTCACTATACCGTACAGTCTTCTGAACTTGGAATTTAGACACCCATTTCACGAGCTTGTGTTCGATGAGCATATCGTTAACGGTGACTACGCGGTCGCCTGTTGGCAAAGTCTCGAAGTTCTGTGTGATGACCATGTTCTCCACGAAGTTGACATCACTGCGACTCGGGATGTTGAGCTCCACCTGCCGCACCTGCCACGTGGAGTCAAGCATGATGAAGAGGCTCCCTGAGAATCCGAAGTCCTGTGGGTTGTTGGGTGTAAACCCCACCTCTACGACCTTATCACCTTCCACATAGAGAGTGTCCATAAGGTAGTATCGATAGAAGTTGATGGCGTTGTCAGCTATAGGGCTCTTGAAAGGGAACTGCAGCAACCTGCACTCATTTTGATAGATATCCACATCGGTGAAGACATCCTTGAGGGTTGTAGTGACGATTTCCCCCGTATTGAAGAGTTCCTGCACGCCTTTCGACACCTCTCCCTTGATGAGTTGTTTCTTAGTTTCAGGATGTTTTCGGAAGAACACGTCAGACACCATCTCATCGACGGTAAGCGGCAGGATAGTCTTACCCGTTTGCTCACAGACCTCGGCGTGGTCGCGGAGAAACGATAGTTGCTTGAAATCGCTTTCTTCGAAGAATTTGTCGGAAAACTCGTTGACCGAGAAAGTCATCTTCTCGTACTTGGTGTAGAAATAATAGTCGTGCGATTCGAGCGAATTGAATTTCTTGGCAGCAATGACTTTCCGCATAAGTTCCACAGCAGGGTTGTTCTTTCGGCTGTATTTGGTCTTGCGCGCCTCGACCGTTACCTCGTTAATCATCTGTGGGTCGGGCTGTAGTCGTATAGTGAGGTTCTTCTGTCCTGTTTTCAACTTCACCACCTGCGTCTTGTATCCCATGGTGGAGACGGTCAGTTCGTTCCAGTTCTGTCCCTCGGGTATGACGAACGCCCCGTCCTCATCTGTCTGGCCACCCACGTTCTTTCCCTCGTAATAGACATTCGCCCCTTCAAGCGGTTGACGTGTCTTGGCATCCACCACCCTACCCCTAACCTGTGAGAAAGCACCTACTGGAATAAGGGTGAGCAAGAGAGTTGTGATGAGGAAGACAAGTGACCGGCGCATGAAAGTGTGAAGGACGTACAGTTTCTGAAATAATAAGCGAAAGCCGTTAAAAAAACGAAAGCCGTTAACCTTGCAGATGTAAGGCCAACGGCTCAGACTGTGTTTGGATTAGTCGATTTCCTCGTCAGGCTCATAACCTCCCAT
>JAFXVU010000140.1 GCA_017534705.1 Bacteroidaceae bacterium | reverse complement strand
TGATTGCTGCCGCCGTAGGAAATCATACGAACAGGAATATCGCGCATAGCGTCGGTGGCAAGAGTCTCGAAGCCTACATTCTGCCAGTCGAGGTCGCCGACAACGCAGATGATGCACATGTCGCTGTCAACCTCCACTGTGCCAAACTTCTTCAGCTCGTCAAGGATGGCGTTGAGATTGGTGGTGTTGTCGATAGTTACTGAAACACCCACCTCTGAAGTGCACACCATGTCAATACTTGTCTTGTAGGACTCGAAAATCTCGAACACCTTGCGCAGGAAACCATAGGCCAGAAGCATTCGGCTGGAGATAATCTTGATGGCTGTGATATTGTCCTTGGCGGCTACAGCCTTGATTTTGCCGAATTCGGTCTCGTTGCTGATGACTGTGCCAGGGGCGCTCGGATCCATCGTGTTGAGCAATTTTACGGGGATACCGGCGTATTTGGCTGGTTGAACGCAAGTGGGGTGGAGTATCTTGGCGCCGAAGTAGGCCAACTCAGCGGCTTCCTCGAAGTGCAGTTGTCCCACAGGAGAAGTGTTGTCGACGTAGCGCGGGTCATTGTTGTGCATACCGTCGATATCTGTCCAAATCTGGACCTCACTTGCACCTATGGCGGCACCTATCAGGGATGCGGTGTAGTCGCTGCCACCACGTTGGAGGTTGTCTATCTCACCATAGGCATTGCGGCATATGAAACCTTGGGTGATGTAAATCTCGTAGTCATCATTGGCCTTGAGCAACTCGCCAAGCTTTTCACGGATATACTCCAAGTCAGGCTCGGAGTTCTTGTCGGTGCGCATATAGTCTAAAGCAGGGATGAGTGTGGCGTTGAAACCTTGCTCCTGCAAGTAGTTGGTCACCATGTTGGTGCTGATAATCTCGCCTTGGCCCACGATGATTTTCTCCTCGAACATAGTGAAGATGCCCTTGGTGAATGAACGCAGGAAATCGAATTCCTGTTTGATGAAAGCAAGGGTCTTCTCCTTGTATTCTGCTGTGCTGTAGAGCTGGGCTACATGCTGCTTGTATTTTCTCTCCAAGCGGTTGATGTGCTCATTGGCTCCCTCTGGGTTCTTCTTGTAGAGGTAGTCGGAAATCTCTATCAGGGCGTTGGTGGTGCCCGACATGGCTGAGAGCACAACTATCTTTCGCTCACCGTCGGTGATGAGTTTCACTACGTCCTTCATGCGCTGGGGGGTGCCTACTGAGGTTCCACCGAATTTCAATACTTTCATATTCTTGCCTTTTTTAATTTCTTGTTCTCTCTTGTTGATATCATTATGCGTCGTGAGAGTTTGTCTCAATGACGATGTTGTCGTTGAACAGTTTTCCGGATTCTGTCGACGGATTGTAGTTGGTGTCGGAAACGTCATGTCCTTTCACCTCGGATTCTTTCACGTCTTTGCCCGTGCGTTCCTTGAAGGTGTGGTTGTCACAGATGAACACCTTGCCAGGGAATTCATTGAGCAGTTGGAGGTTATGGGTTATCATCACCACTGCGGAACCGCTCTTGCTGATGTCGTGAAGAAGGCGTGTGATGGCGCGGCCTGTCTCCAAGTCAAGGTTGCCGGTAGGTTCATCGGCCAGAATGAGCTCGGGATTGTTCAGAATTGCCCGGGCGATGGCGATGCGCTGTTGCTCACCACCCGAAAGTTCACTGGGCAATTTGTAGCCTTTCGTGGTCATACCCACAAGGTCGAGCACTTCCTTGATGCGGTTGTCTATCTCGAGTTTGTTCTTCCAACCAGTCGCATTGAGCACAAATCTCAAGTTGTCGGACACGTTGCGGTCGGTAAGCAGTTGGAAGTCTTGGAAGATGATGCCGAGTTTACGTCTCAATTGGGGAAGGCGTTTTGACTTCAGACGGGTCACGTCGAATCCCATTACTGTTCCCTCACCCTTTTTAACGGGTACCTCCCCGTAGAAAGTCTTGAGGAGGGAACTCTTGCCTGAACCCACCTTGCCGATGATATACACGAACTCCCCCTTGTCAACTTGCAAGGTCACGTCGTTCAGCACAATCTGAGCTTCCTGACATACTTCCACGTTTTTGTAGTCTATCAGCATAAGGTCTTTCTTTTTGAAGGGTTAGTGTTTATGCCAGCCTGGGTTGTGACGCTCGAGCAACTCGCGGGCCACATCCTCAATCGACAGTCCTTTGGAGGTGAGAAGCACAATGAGGTGGTAAATCATATCGGATGCCTCGTAAACCAAACGCTTGTCATTGCCTGCCATGGCCTCGATGACGCTTTCCACTGCCTCTTCACCCACTTTCTGCGCCATGCGGTTCACACCCGATTGGAACAGACTTGTCGTGTAACTGCCCTCTGGCATCTCTTCATGGCGTTTCTCTATGAAACGCTGAAGTTCGCTGAGGAACATGATGGGGTTGTCGTTGGTCTCGTTCCAGCAGGTGTCGGCGCCTGTATGGCACACGGGACCCACCGGGTCGGCTTTGATGAGCAGCGTGTCGTTGTCGCAGTCGACGAGTATTTCAACCACGTTCAGGTAGTTGCCGCTCGTCTCCCCTTTTGTCCACAGACACTGGCGTGTGCGGCTCCAGAAAGTCACCTTACCAGTTGATTCTGTCATTTTCAGTGCCTCTTCGTTCATGAAGCCGAGCATCAGCACTTTTAGGGTTTTCGAGTCTTGGATGATGGCGGGTACAAGGCCGTCCATCTTCTTGAAATCTATATCCATCGTTTTGTTGTCGTTAGAATGTCATATTATAATCTTACGTTGATGCCTTCTGACTTCAGGTAGTGTTTCAGGTCGGGAATGCTGATTTCTCCGAAATGAAACACACTCGCAGCAAGGGCGGCGTCACTCTTGCCTTGGATGAAGGTGTCGCGGAAATGCTCCATTTTTCCAGCACCGCCTGAAGCAATCACGGGGATACTCAGGATATCGGAAAGTCGAGCAAGAGCGTCGTTGGCGAATCCTTCTTTCACACCGTCGTGGTTCATGCTGGTGAACAGAATCTCACCTGCTCCGCGCTCACAAACCTCTCGGGCCCAATCAAACAAACCCCAGTCCGTTTCCTCGCGACCGCCCTTAACATAGCATTTCCAGCCTTTCTCCTCTGTGTACTTGGCGTCGATGGCCACCACACATACCTGGGAACCGAAATGGCTGGTAATCTCGTTCACTAATTCCGGACGGCGAAGGGCTGCTGAATTCACACTCACCTTGTCGGCACCGGCATTGAGCAAACGGTCAACATCGCTCAGTTCGTTGATGCCACCACCTACTGTGAAGGGGATGCTGAGTTCGGCGGCTACACGACGAACCAGGTCTGTGAAGGTCTTGCGTCCTTCATAACTGGCGGTGATGTCAAGATAAACCAATTCGTCGGCGCCTTGGTCACTGTAGCTCTTGCCCAGTTCCACTGGGTCGCCAGCCGACCGTAGGTTCACAAAATTGGTGCCTTTAACGGTTTCCCCGTTCTTGATGTCGAGGCAAGGTATGATTCTCTTTGCTAACACTGTTCTGTCGTGTTGAAGGTTTTGTCTTGTTTAGTTACTGTCGAGATAATGGCGGCCGATTCATGGCGGCTAAATCTGAACCAATTCTGAAAGGTTGATTTTGCCCTCATAGATGGCTTTACCGAAGACCACCGCTGGCACACCGGCTGCATCTAAGGCCTTGATGTCGTCGATGCAGCTGACTCCGCCGCTCGCTATCAGATAGAGGTCGGGGAAGGTGGAAAGCAGTTGGCGATAGAGGTCGACAGAAGGACCTTGGAGCATTCCGTCCTTACTGATGTCGGTGCAAAGCACTTGTTTCACCCCGTTGTCAACATATCTGCGCACAAACGGGACAAGTTGCTCACCGTCTTCCTCTTGCCATCCATTGATACTGATGTTTCCCTGTTTCACATCGGCGCCAAGGATGATGTGTTCGCTGCCGAACAAACTCAACCAGCGGAGGAATGTCGCGGGCTCTTTAACGGCCAGACTACCTATGGTTACCATCGAGGCACCGGCACCGAAGGCCTTACGGAGGTCCTCGTCTGATTTGATGCCTCCTCCGAAGTCTATCACAAGGTCGGTGGCTTGTCGGATTTGTTCCACCACTTTGTGGTTCACCACATGTTGCGACTTCGCGCCATCGAGGTCAACGATGTGCAGACGACGTATGCCGTAGTCGGCAAACTCACGGGCTATCTCAACAGGATTCTCATTGTAGATTTTCTTGCTGTTGTAGTCTCCCTGGGTCAGGCGTACACATTTGCCTTCTATGATGTCGATGGCGGGAATCAGTTCTATTTGCATGTCTATTCTATCTCAAGGAAGTTCTTCAATATCTGTTCGCCTATCTTTCCGCTTTTCTCAGGATGGAACTGGGTGGCGTAGAAATTGTCTTTGTGCAGCGCACTGCAATAGGGGGTGATATAGTCTGTGGTGGCTATGGAGAATTCGTTGTCAGGAACGTAGAAACTGTGGACGAAATAAACGAATGAACCGTCGTTGATGTTGCGGAACAGAGGGCTTTGCAGCCTCTCAATGGTGTTCCATCCCATCTGAGGAACTTTCTGCTCGTGTACCAACGGTTGGAAACGCTTCACCTCGGTCGGGAAAATACCCAGGCAGTCGGTGTCGTTTTCCTCGCTGTGACGGCACATCAGCTGCATGCCCACACAGATGCCGAGTACAGGTTGGCGCAAAGAACGGATGACGTTGTCTAACTCATGAGTTTTCAGATAAGCCATAGTGGTGCCTGCCTCACCTTGCCCTGGGAACAGCACACGGTCACTGGAGCGAAGCTCATCGGCATCGTCGGTAAACAGGGGGTCAATGCCCAGACGTTTCAGCGCATTGATGACTGAACGTATGTTACCAGCGTTGTATTTGACTATTGCAACCTTCATTTTCGTGAATCGACTTGGCAAATTTGCTGCAAAGTTAGCGTTTTCTGACGACATATTTGCAACATTGCCTGAAAAATGATACCGTGCTGAAATCCTTTGGTATAAATATACATGAAAAAGGCGAGTATCTTAGTGGACACCCGCCTGTTCTTGTCAAAATATCTTGTTTTTGCCTTATCGAATGATCTTCTTCACGTTCATCGTGGCTTCTTCGTAGGCGGCATTCCAATCAGTGTCGAGACAGAATGGAGTCAGGCTCGATTTCTCCTCTATGAAACAGTTCACCGTCTCCTTGTCTGGGTCGTTGAAGAGTTTATGGTTCAGAGAGGCCTGGCGATAACAATTAAGAACTGCTGTACGCTTTTCTGTGGATATAGCACGTGCCTTGAGGTAGTTGTCGTAGAAATCGGTGATAAACGACGAGAGGTTTACGGCTTGGGAATCATAGAAATACTCGTCTTTTACCATATTGTGCTTCTTCAGGTGGTTGCTGATGTAGTTGAGAGCAGTTACCTTGAATTGGTTAACCTCTACCTGCTCATCGCTCGACTTGGGGTCGTTCACGATGGAGGATGCATGTTCATAGACAGTCTTGTAGAGCGACTGGGCATTGGCTCCTGTATAAGTTAACATGGCCAAAAACAGTAAAATAATCGTCTTCTTCATCTTTTTACGTTTATTTGTTGGTGCAAAAATATTCCCTTTTATTCATGCGTGCAAACTTATTTGCTAAAATTAACAAATTGAGATTGACATTTCACATTGCTTATTACTAAAGATTGCAATCCAAGCGCTTTTCTATCATGCCTATGGCATTAAGGACTTTATGGACTCTAAGGACCCTAAGGACTTTAAAGAAAGCTTTTGAGAACCCCAAGGTCTTTTCATTCGAGGATAATCACTTTGATGTATTCTTTCAGACGGATGCCGTGTTTGGTCATACCGTTTTGGGTGTCGTTAATGAGCAGTAACGTCTGTCGCCCGTCATTCAGCTTAGGTCCTAAGCAGATGCCTTCGTAGTTGGCGATGTTACGTCGGGTGATGCTGCCCTTGGTCTTGAAAGCGCATAGCTCCTTTTTCTGCATGAAAACACTTGGAGATTGTTGGGATAGGGGAGTGCGCTCATCTATGGAATGGCTTGTGGAAGGGTCGACCATGAACAAGCGGACATTCACGTAATTGTTCATGTTCTTCTTCGACACATAGATTTCCCTCTCCATCACGATGAGGCGTCCGTCGTCCAAAGCACATATATCCGACACCCCATGTATCAGTGTTTTGGGGTGTTTGCCCATGTTTGCACATATTGGAGCCTCCATGAGGTAGGCAAATTGTTGTTCACGTAACAGGTTGTCGTTGAAACTTTGGAGGCGGAGGCGGTTTCTGACTGTGGGGTTGTTTTTGTCTGCCGTTTCTCCGTCACTTTTCAAGGTGCTTTCTGTGGTGGTCCAGAACCGATGAGTCGCGTTGTTGTAGGTCAAGGATTCTATGCCAAGGTTAACACGGATATTGTCGATGCTGAATACTTGTGGCATATCCAGCCGCCGTCCTGTAGGACGACCTATGGAATCGTATTCAAGCACTTCCTCATCGCCTTCACCGCCGAGGAAGAAGGATTTGGTGATGGGGTGGTAGGCGATGCCCTCGAGGTCGCGGACGCTCATTCCCGTTTTGTCCACTTTCTTGGATGGTGAACTGCGGTAGCCGATGCGTCGGGCGTCGGTAATCTTCCCTGTTTCGGAATCCATGCTGATGCTCATCAGGTAAAAACCGTCTTCTTTTTCCTGGTCGCTGACTAAGGCGTAGGTGTCGCCAGAAACCCTGCAGATGCCGCTGTAATTAGCGGGGGGCACTTGGTCGGGCTGTAGTTTGTGCTGGCGTAAGGCAATGGTGCGCTGAGCCATCATCTGTATGCTGGCTAATGTCAGCAGGAATAAGAGAAGGAGTCGGAGGTGGCGCATACTCGTTGCTGGAATTTAAAAGGATTTCAGATTCGATAGCGAAAAAAAGAAAGGTGCGTCAGTCTTCCCCGACGCACCTTCGTTGTTAGAATATGATTGTGTTTCTTGCAATCATAGATTATTTGCTCTCCTCGATGAAGATACATACGCGGTTCCAGTCGTTCTCGTCGAATACCTCTGACGTTGGGCCAAGGCCTTCCTTAGTCAGACGAGCCGGATCAATCTTGTATGTCTTGGTCAGCATGTTGTAAACGGCCTCTGCACGGGCGATAGACAACTTCTGGTTCAACTCGAGGTTACCCTCTGGAGATGCATAACCCTTGATGTTAACCTTGCTGGTTGGATGGTTCTTCATGTAAGTGGCAATCATCTTCACGGATGGCTGCTGAGTGCTGTTGATGACACTCTTACCCTTGTCGAAGATCACTACTGGAGCAAGCTGAGTGGTAGTCTTGTTCACGATGACTGTCTTGTCCTTAGCCTTCTCTGCTGCGAGAGCGTCCTGAAGGTCCTTGATGGTCTTGTTGGCATTGGCAAGACGGTTCTCGTAGTCGTTGCGGAGGCTGTTGATGCGGCCGTTGAGCTCATCCATCTCACTCTGGGTGTATTTCTTGTCGCAGAGCTTGAAGTTGTGAGTGCCATTGCTGTTGCCGAACTTATAAACGAGACCAGCGCTGAGTGACAGGTATGAGCTGTTGACGCTCAGGTCTTGCTTGTTGTCCTGGAAGTTGTAAGTGATGGCTGGTTTGATGGCAATCTGAACAGCTTCGGAAACATTGAAGTTGAAGTCGAGCTCGAACTTAGATGTTACATAGTTGTCAACGATGCTGTAATCATGACCCCAACCGATACCAGCGGCTGCTACTACCTCGAAAGGACGAGGCTGTCCATTATAACCGCCAAAGAAGTTGTTCAGGTTGAGCAAAGCGTCAAGGCTTACATTGGTGAAGTCAACGGCTGTCCTCTGAAGGCCGTACCAAGGAAGA
>JAFXVU010000016.1 GCA_017534705.1 Bacteroidaceae bacterium | reverse complement strand
TCGCTTGATGCGATGGCTCCTGTATGACTTGTAGCCGCCAAACTGCCACGTTCACTCGAGCCAGCCTTGATGGCGGCTATGCGACATCCCTTGCGGATGAGGGATGTTGCATGCAGAAGCAGTTTGTCGGGGTCGGCAATGTTCTCGATGTAGAGCAGTTTCACAAGGGAATCGTGCTCGGCATCGAAATGCTCGTCCATATACTCCAAGACAGTCTCTATTCCTATTTGCTTGCCATTGCCAATCGACCATACCGAATTGAAGGAAAGGCCCTTGGTTACTGCACTTTCAAGGATGAATACGGCAGTGGCACCTGAACCGCTGATGAAATCCACACCCTTTGGGTTGAGAGTGGGTATCGGTTTTGTGAATACAGAATGATGGAATTGGGTGAGTAGGCCTATGCAGTTCGGACCTATCAAAGCACAATCGTAACGCTCGCAGGTGGATAGAATCTGCTGCTCCAACTTCTCGCCCTCGGGAGTGGTCTCGCCAAAACCGGCGGAGATGATGATAAAAGCACGAACATGTTTCTCTGATGCCAGATATTCTACATAAGAAGGGCAGTATTTGGCGGCAACAACTAAAATCGCGAGGTCGGTGGGAGGTAATTCCTTGGCGTCATGATACGCCTTAATACCCTGAATTTCGTCTTCCTTGGGATTAACGATGCGTAATGTGCCGCTATATCCTCCATTGATGATATTCCTTACTACTGTGCCTCCAGGCTTATGCACATTGTTGGACCCTCCAATTACAACGATGCTCTTTGGATTCAATAACTCTTTGTTTATCATAGAAATCCCTTGTCGAAATGATGAGGTGATATTATAGGTTAGTAATAAAAGAAGAGTACATATCGTTGATTGTTGTAACAACTTGACCTTTGAAACAACTCTATTGGTCACGTTATGAACTTCTTTTGCGCAAAATTCGCTAAAAAACTTGAGAAATACAAGTTTTTCTTCAGAACTCTTGCCAATAGTGATGGAATTCTTGGTTGTTCGCTCACATAATCGCATAATATCTTCATAAAAACAGATTTAAATCCATTATGCGCAAGATATGTTCTTAATTTTATGTAACTTTGTAGTTTGAAATGTGAATATCACAATAATAAATAAAGAGGGATGTTTTTCAACAAGAAGACACGCCGTAACTGGCATTTGATTAAAGGACAGCCCATCACTGAGATGGACAAGAAGATTCTCTACTTTCAGGACAAAGGAAAACTCTGTCCAAAAAGGAGTCTGATTAAGACTCCAGAACAGATTGAGGGAATCAGAAGAAGTGGAGTGGTTAACACTGGTGTGCTCGACCTCATAGCGAAGGAGATACATGAGGGGATGACGACAGCGCAAATCGACAAGTTGGTCTATGACTATACCATTGACCATCATGCCATACCAGCTTGTCTTGGGTATGAGGGCTTTCCCAAGAGTGTATGCACCAGCATCAATGAAGTGGTGTGCCACGGCATACCCAGTGAAAAGGAAGTTCTGAAAGAAGGCGATATCATTAACGTGGATTGTACAACCATACTCGACGGATATTTCGCTGACGCATCCAGAATGTTCATCATTGGAAAGACAACACCAGAGAAAGCAAATCTTGTCAAGGTAGCGAAGGAATGTCTCGATATCGGAGCATCTGTCTGCAAACCTTACTGCTTCGTGGGCGACATTGGATACGCCATTGCCAAACATGCACACAAGAATGGTTATTCCGTTGTGCGTGACTTGTGCGGGCATGGAGTGGGACTGCAGTTCCATGAGGAACCAGACGTTGTACACTATGGAAAGAAAGGCACTGGAATGCTTCTCGTCCCTGGCATGGTGTTCACCATCGAACCTATGATTAACGCCGGTGACTGGAGGGTCTTTGTGGATGCCGACGACGGATGGACTGTTGTGACCGAAGACTACCAACCCAGCGCACAGTGGGAGCACACCTTCGTGATGACCGAAACTGGTGTTGAAATACTGACATACTAGACTTAACACACGATTTACATGGACACTTTTATTCTCGGTATAGAATCATCGTGCGACGACACTTCTGCGGCTGTGTTGCGCAACGAAGTGTTACTGTCGAATGTCACTGCCAGTCAGGATGTTCACCTCGCCTATGGAGGAGTGGTGCCCGAACTGGCATCAAGAGCACATCAACAGAACATCGTCCCTGTGGTGGACCAAGCGCTCAAGCGCGCAGGAGTGGAGAGGGAACAATTGTCTGCCATTGCCTTCACCCGTGGACCAGGTTTGCTTGGTTCCTTGTTGGTGGGAGTCTCCTTTGCAAAAGGACTGTCCATCGGATTGGGCATACCTCTGGTGGATGTCAACCACCTCCAGGGGCACGTCATGGCTCATTTCATTAAGGAAAACGATGACGACAACCACCAGCCGCCGTTTCCTTTCCTATGTTTGCTCGTGAGTGGTGGTAACTCGCAAATCGTCAAGGTCAACGCTTACAACGATATGCAGATTATCGGACAGACCATCGACGATGCCGCAGGTGAGGCCATCGACAAATGCTCTAAGGTGATGGGGCTGGGGTATCCAGGTGGACCCATTATCGACCGCCTCGCAAGGCAAGGCAACCCCGAGGCCTATCACTTTGCTCGTCCTGCTATCAAGGGATACGACTACAGTTTCTCCGGACTCAAGACTTCGTTCCTTTACAGCCTCCGTGACTGGCTCAAGGATGACCCTGACTTCATCGAGCATCATAAGGAAGATATCGCAGCCTCACTCGAACATACCGTTGTCGATATCCTCATGAACAAATTGCGTAAGGCGGTCAAGGACACTGGCATCAAGCATGTAGCTGTGGCAGGTGGCGTCTCTGCCAATACTGGATTGCGTAACGCTTTTCACGAACATGCTGACAAGTATGGATGGAATATTTATATTCCCAAGTTCAGTTATACCACCGATAATGCTGCTATGATTGCCATTACTGGCTATTACAAGTATCTTGACAAAGACTTCTGCGACATCACAGAACCAGCTTTCGCACGAATGTAGGGACGTGGCCGTAGCATCTGTTCTTCCAGACGATTCTTGTCCTTCCTTTTCTGTGGGTAGCATCTTCATCTGATTTATATGGATAATTTGAAAATGGCTCAAATATGTGAGGAAATCCAGCAAATCCTCATTACGCGTGGTAAGACTTTGTCGACTGCTGAGAGTTGTACTGGTGGCCGTTTGGCTTCAGCCATCACCGCCATAGCTGGTTCTTCTGCCTATTTTCAAGGGGCATTGGTTGCCTATCAGAACGAGGTTAAGACGAAGCTGCTCGAAGTGAAGGAAGAGACAATAGAGCGATTCGACGTGGTCAGTCGCGAGGTGGTTTGCGAGATGGTCAATGGTGCTTGCTCTTTGTTCGGAACCGACTTTGCCATTGCCACTTCGGGATATGCTGGCCCTGGAGGTGGTAGCGAAAAGGTGGCTCAGGGTACCATCTGGATAGCTTTCGGGACACCGGATAATGTCCAGTCAATATGTCTGACCGACGATAAAGGAAGAATTGCCAATGTCGAATTTGCCACAATGACGGCTTTGGATGCTTTCCTGTCATATTTGAAAACTAAGAACCTATCATAACGATGAAAGAAACACGGTATTTCTTTGTTCCTCAAGCCAATGAAAACACGGAACTGCCCGATGAGGAAGCACAGCACGCATTGAAAGTGCTCCGCCTCACTGCCGGCGACGATATCGTGCTTATCGATGGTTGCGGTCATTTCTATGAAGCAGAGGTTACAGCTACAGACAAACGGCATTGCCATTACAGCATCAAACAGGTTCTGCCGCAAGAGCGATTGTGGACACCCCATCTGCACATTGCAGTGGCGCCCACCAAGAATATCGACCGCATCGAGTGGTTTGTGGAAAAGGCGGTGGAGATAGGAGTGGATGAGATTTCTTTTCTCAATTGCCAGTTCTCCGAACGGCGTAATATCCGCACAGACCGCATTGAGAAAATTGTCGTTGCGGCAATGAAACAAAGTCGAAAGGCTTGGAAAACACAAGTGAACGAATTGGAGGATTTCGATTCGTTTTTGTCTAGAGTAAGCAGAGCCGACTGTGACAAGTTCATTTGCCATTGCTACGACGAGAGTGACATCGCCAAGGCTAAACAGAACAATGGTTTAGCGATGACCACAGCGCAAACAAACTCAACTAAGTCATTGCTTAGCGATGTTTTGGCAAAAGGTCGTCACACGATAGTGATGGTCGGACCGGAAGGCGATTTCAGTGTGGATGAAGTGGCTCGGGCAGAATTGAACGGTTGCTCTTCTGTCAGTCTTGGAGATAGCAGGCTGCGTACCGAAACAGCTGCGCTTGTGGCAGTGCATCTCATGAGACTCTTCACTTAAAGCCTTTAGTTGTTGTGGCAGGCAAAACTTGTTTTTGCCCATCCACAAATCATTCAATAATCATAAAACCTATCGAACTAACACTAATTAACGACTATATGACACGTAAAACTATTTTAGTTTTGATGACTTTGCTCATCAGCATGATGACAAAAGCTCAAACCGATGTTTCCAACAAGATTGTGAACGGCGATTTTGAAGGAGGTAGTTTCGCAGGTTGGGTGAACTGGCAATCGAAGTTGCAGGTTCAGTCTAACACTTCTTTCAGTGGCAAGCAGCACACTCACTATGTAGAACGATGGGTTCAAAGTGGTTCGATAGGAGAAACCTTGCTTTCACAGCGTATTACAGGACTTGAAAATGGACGTTATACCCTGACAGCATACGCCTACACCTCTGACAATGACGGATGTTTCATCTTCGCTAACGATGATACTCAGAAGGTAGGCACAACAGTAGGACTTGTAAGTCTCACTTTCACTGTCATCGACGGTATTGCCGACATCGGTATGAAAACCACCTCTGCAGTAGGTCATTGGTGTTGTGTCGATTATTTCTCGCTCTCGCGCCTTAATACTAATGCAAATTACTGTAAAACAGAATTGGAAGCCCGTGTCACAAGGGCAAGAACATTGGCTTCATCCAATATGGATAGCGCTGTATTGTCAGCACTAAACACAGCCATTAGCAATGCCAATGGTTTCTCGTCCAACAATGCTTCCGACTATACGACCATTTCGCTGGCTTTGAGAAACGCCATGGACGCAGCGGAAAGAAGCGTCTTCGCCACCAGATGCACGGAGAGCGGAAGCATGACCGTCAAGACTGACACCCGTTATGCACGCGGTGCCACTATGGCTTTCGGACGTAGCACGGTCACGGGCAATAACATCCTTGAACAGGGTTTTGTCTATAGCGACACCAACAACCAACCAACCTTGGCTGACCCTCGCACGACCGACTTCGTGGCTGTCAACGGTAATATCTATAGGATGAACAACCTCACGCCGGCCACCAAGTACTATTGCCGTGCTTACGCGGTCAATACCAACTATCAAGTGGCATACGGTGATGTTATCGAAATCATCACGATACCCAAGGGAACATTGGCATATACATTCAATGAACATGCCAATGACGATGACATTGATGCTCGTATTGAAGGTTCAATCGCAGGTTCAGTGAATTACTGGAATAACCTCAGCCAACTTTCTGGCTTGTCGTTCACTGCCAATTATGCTTCAGGTACACCAACTGCAGACTGTTCTTACGGTGGTTGGATTCGTTTCGGCCCGACAGTCAGTTACCAGGCGGTAGGTACCACCATGCACGAAATGTTACACGGTATTGGTATGGGTACCCATGGGAGCTGGACCGGCGATATCCGTTCCAACGGAGGTCATGGCACCTGGCTTGGCAAGCGCACACGCGACCTCATGCAGTTCTGGGACAACAACGATACGGAGTATTTCACAGGCGACGGCACACATGGTTGGGGCAACAGCGCCACTTACGACTATTGCATCAATGGAGCGGACAAAGACCGCCATGCCGACTATCAGTATCTTTGCACGAGCTTGATTGCAGAGGCTCTTTGTGAAGACAACCTTATCCGCGCCAACAATCGCTTCTGCGTGCCTGCTTATACCTTCCCGCAAAGTGACTCCAAAAACTATGTCATCACCAATTCCAATGGCAAATATGGCCAGGGCAAGTTCTTCCTCGTTGATGAAGGGGGCACACTCAAATGGAAAGAACTCAGTTCAGACGAAGTGGCTACTGCCACCAATGGCGCACTGTGGAATATCACCTTCACTCCTTCCAATCAATATTACCAAATCAAAAACACCAACACTAATAGATACATCACATACAACTCAGGATTCAAGACCAGCGCTTCGAGCGATGATATGCAACTGTTGCTGTCGTTTGCCGACGCGGAGATAGGTGAGCAGTTGTTCGACACATACCACATCATTGACCCCAATGACTGGAGTCAGACACCAAACTGTTTGACTGCCACATCTGGAAACAATGTGACTTCCAATGCATTCAGTCCCACAAACGCGGCTACAACACAACGGTGGATCATCATGGAGGTGGATGATTTGTCTGCAATCGAACAAGGATATGCTGACATCTTGACTGACCTCATCACCAAGATACGGGCAATGATGACCACTAACCATACAGAAGTGGTGGATGGTGCTGATGCAGAACTGAATGCTCAAC
>JAFXVU010000139.1 GCA_017534705.1 Bacteroidaceae bacterium | reverse complement strand
TGGTGACGAAATCACCACCAACACAGGCAAGTACATCGTCAAGGGAGCCAACATCATCTCGAACCCGTCGTTCGATGATGGTACCACAGGATGGATCGCTGGTGACGGGTCAGACCTCAGCGACAGTTATTTCGATGTGCCAGCAACGGGTGGTGCCGATGGTGGTCCCTACCTCAAAGCACTTTCGGGTGCTGGTTCGGGAAGCAATAAGTCCATCAAGACCAGCTTCCCCATCACTTCTGGCAAAACCTACTATTTCAGTTGTTGGGCATTGCGAACCAACAACGGGGGCAACATGCAATACAGCCGCTTGTATCTGGCCAGAAACGAACGAGGTACCGACAACCAGATTGCCACCGTCAAATACGTACAAAATGAATGGGCCCAGACTGAGACCATTTTTGAAGCAGGTGAGTATTCCTTCTTCACCGTCAATCTTGGTTGGCTCGACTCTGCCTCATCTTTCGACTGCTTCACGCTTTTAGAAGTTGAATCTAGCGATGAAATCATGACCGACAAACTTTCAGACGCCATCGCTGCTGCAGAGGCACGTCTTGAGGCCACCGAAGAAGGCAACGACCCAGGGCAGTTCACCACTGCTACACGTCAGGCACTTCAGACCGCCATTGACGCAGCCAAAGCCGTTCTGGCCGCCGCTGCATCGCAGGAGGCGGTGAACCAAGCCGTGACGGACCTAAATGCAGCTGTATCTACTTACAATAAGAATGTCAACCCGCCATTCCAAGTGGGGAAACAGTATATGTTCCTGCTCTATCCCAATCAAGAGGTGGCACTCTCTTCTGGTGGGGATGGCGGTACGGTCAGGGTACAGCCTTTGGATGAAGAAGACCTGACCCAGGTCTTTACCTTTGAACTTGTTCCCGAAGACGCTGCAGCCGCTGGTTACAACATGAAGGATGGCAATGGTAACTACGTTTATCGTTCTGGTTCTTGGGACACCAAATCCCGTGCAGAACAAGACCTCACAAACGCTGCGGCCATTTTCACAGTCATCGATCGAGGTTCTTACGTACAGATTCACAGTGAGCAATACGACAATGTGATGGGTGTGGACAACACCACTCCTGGTAGCGCAGTCTATTCTAATAAGAGCGGAACTGGCAACAACAATCGCTGGATTCTCAAGGAGTATGTTCCTGCTGACCAGCGTGATGCTGAATACAACTTCAACAATCTGCTGAATAAGGCGCAGAATGAACTCAACAGCATTTCTTCTTCAGCCATTGGCAATGGCCTATTCCAGTATTCCAAGTCGGCCTACGATGCTTATTCGGACGCTATCGCAACCAGCCAGCAGATGACAGACTTCGTGGCGGCCAAAGAATATCTCCAGTCTGCCATGGATGAGTTTGCCGCCAATGCTGTCAACAAACCTAATCCCGAGGCTGAATATGTCATCACACAGGTATCGGGTGCCCACATTGGTTATCTGGAAGACAACACACATGGTGTGCTCAGCGATGCTAGTGAGACTTTCAAGATTGTTGCCGCTGAGGCCGCAGGTGCATACTATCTCCAGCATGTGACAACAGGCAAATACCTTGCTAAGTCAGGCTCCAGCTCATGGGACACCACATGGGAGGAAGAAACAGGCAACAACACAGCTCAGTGGGCAATCGCTCAGTACAGCGAAGGGATTTACACAATACAGAACCTCAGCAATAAGGGATATCTCGGTAGTGATGCCACAACAGCAGGTTCATCGCTCTATTGCGACAAGTCGGCCAGTGCAGAAAACTCCCATTGGACCATTATAGAAAATTCCGTATCGGGAATCGTGGATGGTGCCATCGAGAAAGCCGAGCAGCTGCTCGCCAACACAGAGGTAGGTTCTGAATACTACCAGGTGCCGCAGTCGGCAGCCGATGCTCTCCAAGAAGCTATAAACAAGGCTAAGAGTGATAAACAGAATGCGACATTAGAAACAGCCTCTAAGATTGTAGCAGAACTCAACGAGGCCATAAGCATCTTCCGCAATTCATTCAACCCCATGGGTGATTTCGACACCGAACTTACTTATTATATCCAGCACTATGGTGGGGCTGTGCTCACTGCAGTTGAGAGCGGTAATGCCACTATCACGACCTTGGTAGAGGAAGGAAAACCTGCTGACGCTCAGAAGATATATTTGGAGAAGGTGGGCAGTAGTTACTATGTGAAGAGCGTGACCAATGAGACTTATCTTTCCGTCAGTGGCACCTACGACACCCGTTGGCTCAGTGAGCCCGATGAGACCAGCCTCTTCAACATCGTTCAACTCTCTGGTAAGTATATTGGGCTATATAACATCAGCAAAGGCACTTACTTCGGCACAGATGCCACAGCCAGCGGCAACAAGGTGTACTCAGATAAGAATGCTGTGGAAAACTCTTATTGGCTTGTCATCACCTATCAAGATCTCGACCGTACGCTCTTCAACGAGGCTGTCGAAGCCGCTCAGGCATACGCTGAGAGCATGGTGGAAGGCTATAAAGTAGGAGAGTATATGCCCGACGTGATTAGTGAGTATGCAGAGGTCATCACCAATGCGCAGGCTGCCAGCAAGAAAGCCGCTGACCAGGAGTCTCTTAATCAGATGGCAGCCGATCTCAAAGCGTCCATTGACATCTACATCGCCAAGGCCAACAGCGAAAACCGGGCCAGCGACTATCTGAAGATTATCATTGAACAGGCCGAGGCAGAAGCCGCCATCGCAACTGTGGGTGTTGACAAAGGACAATACCAGCAGACAGTGCTCGACGCTTTCAAAAAGGCTATTGGCAGTGCCAAGATTTCTTCTGATGCCGAGAAGGCCATCGCAAACCTTAATCAGGCACGCGAGACTTTCCGCAACAGCGCCAACAGCATTGACCGCAGTGCGCTCAAGAGTGCAATCGCCACAGCCGAGAGTGCGATTAATGGCGCTGTGGTGGGTGATGCCAACGGCAACTATCCGCAAGGGGCTCTCGATACTTACAAAGGGGCTCTGACAGAGGCTCAGACGATATACGGCGACATCAATAAGACCCAGGAAGAGGTAGAACAGGCCACAGAGGCGCTTAACAATGCTGCCGCAGTTTTCGCTGCACAGAAAGTGGTTATCGACTACGCCTTACTGAAGGAGACTATCACTTCTGCCCAGAAGACCATCAATGACAACAATGCTCTTAAGGGCGAGGGATCAGGCACCTATCCAGAGTCGGCATTTACCGCGCTGCAACAGGCTATTGAGGAGGCACAGACATACGTGACTTCCACCACCGCCAACCAGCAGGCCGTGGATGCCGCCGCCGACAAACTCGTGGAGGCCATCGATGCTTTTGAAGCCTCGTTCGTGCCTGTTGACTACTCTGAACTCGAAGCCCTTCTCGATGCCGCAAAGAGCGCCCTTGAGTCTTACCGCTCATTCATGGCCGCTGACGACATTGAGGAACTGGAATACGCCATCGGCGTAGGCGAGGAGGCCATGAAGTCGCGCCTGCAGTCCGATGTCAACCGTGCGGTGAAGATTCTCAACCGCGACTACCAACTCTTCAACTCCATCGCCACCGCCATCGACAGCATCATGGCAGGCAACAAGGTTGAGGGCACCAGGATTTACAACCTCAATGGTGCCATTGTCAGCGGAGTTCCTGCAAAGGGTGTCTATATCATCCAGATGAACGTTGAAGGCCGTGTCATCACCAAGAAGTTCATGGTAAAATAAACTGACAAGAAAAATCAAGATCATATGAATAAGTCAATCAGTAAAACTTTGTTCTGTATCCTCTTGGGATGGTTCGCTTTCCAGACCAATGTCTTTGCCGCCGACTTCGTGGGCGACGATGAGGATATCACAGTGCATGTGGCAGCGGTGGCCATGCCCAGCTCTGGCTACACCACACCCAACGTGCTGCTCGAAGGCACTGGTGCTAGCCGCACCTTCACCGTTTCGGCTGCCGACCTTCAGAACGACGTCACCATCACAGCCACATCTGGCTTCTCCGTGGATGTCACCACTGTCAAAGCTGGTGAGGAGGCTCAGGTGACCGTTACTAATACCACTTACCGCCGTAAGAACGTGGGTAAAGTGATTATGCGTTCGGGCGATTACCGCGCTTACATCAATCTTACCAGCCGTGGTTCCGACTTGGAACAGAAGGACATCACTGCGGGAAAGGTCTATAATGGAGGTACCGATGAAACGATGTCCTTCGAGGGTTTCGCACCCGGTAAGAACGGTTACACCGTGGAGGCCCGCGTGAAAGTCGATGACGCCAGCAAGAACTTCTATCCTTTTGCCACCACCGACAAAGGCGTAGGCTTCAAGGGATATGTCAGTTCCACTGGACTCGGTCTCTACAATGGCGCTGACACTTACGTATCTACAGAAAGCATGAGCAATCCGTCGAATGGCGGTACCTTCTACAACACCGACGGTGAGTATCACACCTACCGTTATGCCGTGACGCCAGATGAACGTGTCATCGTCTATCGCGACGGTATCAGCATCGACACCATCCGCGTGGCCGACCTCGCTGCGCAGTCGGAGTGGTGCGTGGGCAATGGTGAGGTGGTGGAGAACCTGCTCAAGAATCCTGGTTTCGAGGGTGAATACGACTTCCGCAGCAGTGTGGTGGCTCGCATCGAGGGATGGGATGTTTATCCTTGGGATCAGTGGAATACTACCCAGGGCATCAGCAGTTCCGAGCGTAGTTACGACATTGACCAGAACAACCACGCCGTTTGGATGGATCGCTATATGTGGGAAGGTGGATGGGCTGCCGGTGAAATCTCCCAGATCGTGAATGTAGCTCCCAATGAGACCTACTCTTTCTCTTGTCTGGCCAAAGGAGGTATGAGAGGCGACAGCCCTCTTGGCACCATCCGCATCACCGACCTGCAGAACGACGACAACAAACAGTCCCTCACGGTGACCAGTAACAGTTGGCAGACCTACGCCACCGACTTCGAGACTAAAGCCAACACCAAGCAGATTCGCGTGAGCTTCTATCTCGAGCGTGCTGCATGGGGTGCCAGTGTGAGTAGCCTCATGGCCGACGACACTAAACTGACCGGTGTGAGCCGCGAAATCAAGCAGCAGATAGGGTTCCAGAACAGCGGGGCCGATATTGAGTATTTCGCCTTCGACAACACAGGTGCGTATGCTCCTCTCTTTGCCACTTTAGAGGCAAGTACAGACACACTGCGCTTCACCGCCACTGGTGAGGAACAGGAAGTGACCGTGAACTTCGAGAATCTGGTGGGCGACATCAGCGTCAGTGCAACCAGTGGCTTCACCGCTACCCCATCTGTGATCGCAGCTGGCACAGGAAGTGCCACCATCAAGGTGAGCAACGACACCTACCGCCGCAAGAACGCCGGTCAACTGATTCTACGTTCAGGAGATAAACGTACATACGTTCAATTGCGAAGCCGTGGTTCAGACTTGGAACAGAAGGACATTGCCGCCAACAAGATTTATACTGGAGGCACTGACGAGTCCAAGACTTTCGAAGGTTTCGCTCCTGGAAAGAACGGCTATACCGTGGAGGCTCGTGTGAAGGTAGATGATGCTTCGAAGAACTTCTATCCTTTTGCCACCACTGCTGATGGTGTTGGTTTCAAGGGATACGTCAATGCTACAGGCATCGGTCTCTACAACGGTACTGGCTCTTTCACCAGCGACGAGAGCCTGAGCAATCCCTCCAATGGTGGTACCTTCTACAACACCGATGGTGAGTATCACACTTACCGATATGCTGTGACTCCCGACGAGCGTGTCATCGTCTATCGTGATGGCATCTGCATCGACTCGCTTCGTGTGGCCGACTTGGCTCCTCAGAGCGACTGGCAGGAGGAGAACGGCGAAGTGGTGGATAACCTGCTTAAGAACCCCGGTTTTGAAGGGGAATACGATCACCACAGCAGTGTGATTGCTCGTATCGAGGGTTGGGATGTCTATCCTTGGGATCAGTACAACTCCTACCAGAGCATCGTCAGCGACGAGCGCGACAAAGACGTGGACCAAGACAACCACGCCATGCGCATCAACCGCTATATGTGGGAAGGTGGATGGGCTGCTGGTGAGGTAAGCCAGATTGTGAATGTGGCACCTAACGAGACCTACTCTTTCTCCTGTCTGGCCAAAGGTGGTTTGAGGGGCGATAGCCCTCTGGGTACCATCCGCATCACCGACTTGCAGAACGACGACAATAAACAGTCCCTCACGGTGACCAGCAATAGTTACCAGACCTATGCCACCGATTTTGAGACCAAGGCCAACACCAAGCAAATCCGTGTAAGTTTCGTGCTGGAGCGTGCCGCATGGGGAGCTAGTGTCAGCGGTTTGCAGGCCGATGACGTGAAACTCACAGGAGTGAGCCGCCTTCTCAAACAGCAGATAGGTTTTGAGAACAATGGTGCTGAGATTGAGTATTTCACTTTCGACAACACAGGTGCGTATGCTCCACTCTTTGCCACTATAGAGGCAAGTGCTGACACACTGCGTTTCACCGCCACTGGTGAGGAACAGGAATTGACCGTGAACCTCGGCAATCTTGTAGGCGACATCAGCGTCAGTACCACTAACGGATTCACCGCTACTCCATCGGTTATTGCTGCTGGAACAGGTAGCGCAGTTATTAAGGTGACCAATGACACTTACCGTCGCAAAAACGCTGGTCAACTCATTCTCCGCTCGGGCGACAAACGCACCTACGTGCAACTTCGTAGCCAAGGCTCAGACTTGGAACAGAAGGACATCACCGCAGGTAAGGTTTATAACGGTGGCAACGATGCATCGAAGACCTTTGAGGGCTTCGCCCCAGGCAAGAACGGCTACACCGTGGAAGCCCGCGTGAAAGTGGATAACGCCTCCAAGAACTTCTATCCATTTGCCACCACCGACAAGGGTGTTGGTTTCAAGGGCTATGTAAGTTCCAAGGGACTTGGCCTCTACAATGGTGCTGATAGTTTTACCAGTGACGAGAGCATGAGCAATCCATCTAATGGAGGTACTTTCTACAACACCGATGGTGAGTACCACACCTACCGCTATGCTGTTACTCCCGATGAGCGTGTGATTGTTTATCGCGATGGCATCTGCATTGACAGTATGCGTGTTGCCGACTTGGCCGCACAGTCCGAATGGTGTGTGGGTAATGGCCCTGTGGTGGAAAACTTGTTGAAGAACTCAGGTTTTGAAGGTGAATACGATTTCCGCAACAGCGTCGTTGCCCGCATCCAGGGTTGGGATGTCTATCCTTGGGACCAGTGGAACTCTTATCAGAACATCATCAGCGATGAGCGCAGCAACGACGTGGATCAAGACAACCATGCCATGCGCCTCAACCGCTATATGTGGGAAGGTGGATATGCCGCAGGCGAGATCAGTCAGATTGTGAATGTAGCACCTAACGAGACCTACTCTTTCTCCTGTCTGGCAAAAGGCGGTTTAAGAGGTGACAGTCCTCTTGGCACCATCCGCATCACCGACTTGCAGAACGACGACAATAAACAGTCCCTCACGGTGACCAGCAACAGCTGGCAGACCTACGCCACTGACTTCGAGACAAAGGCCAACACCAAGCAGATTCGTGTAAGTTTCGTGCTGGAGCGCGCTGCATGGGGCGCCAGTGTGAGTGGTTTGATGGCTGACGATACTAAACTTACAGGTGTGAGCCGTGAAATCAAGCAGCAGATAGGTTTCCAGAACAATGGAGCTGATATCGAGTATTTCGCTTTCGACAACACAGGAGCCTACGCTCCGCTTTTGGCCACGCTTGAACCATCCGTGGATGAGATCATCATCGCTGGTACAGGCGCTTCCAAGACCTTCACTGTTAATGCGGCCAACCTTGTGGGTGATATCAGTGTCGTGGCAACCAGTGGGTTCTCAGTCTATCCCACCACTATCAAGGCAGGAAAGAAGACAACCACCATTACCGTGACCAATAACACATATCGTCGCAAGAATGCAGGGAAGGTTATTTTCCGCTCAGGCGACAAACGGGCTGTGGTGAACCTGATTGGCTATTGCTCAGACCTTGAGCCGAAGGATATCTCGGGTGGTCCTGTCTATACAGGCGGTACCGACGAGACGAAGACCTTCGATGGATTCAATCCAGGAGAGAAAGGCTATACCGTGGAAGCTCGTGTGAAAGTTGATGACGCCAGCAAGAACTTCTATCCCTTCGCTACAACAGACAAGGGTGTGGGCTTCAAGGGTTACGTCAACGCCACTGGTATCGGTCTCTATAATGGTACAGGCAGTTTTGTCAGCGACGAGAGCATGAGCAATCCATCCAATGGTGGCACTTTCTACAACACCGATGGTGAGTACCACACTTACCGTTATGCAGTGACACCTGATGAACGTGTTATCGTCTATCGCGACGGCATCACCATCGACTCTATGCGTGTGGCTGACCTCGCACCACAAGTAGATTGGTCGTATGAGAATGGCCCTGTTGTGAAGAACCTCATCAAGAACCCAGGTTTCGAGGGTGAGTACGACCACAGGAATAGTGTGATTGCCCGCATCGAGGGCTGGGATGTATATCCTTGGGACCAGTACAATTCCTACCAAAGTATTGTCAGCGATGAGCGCAGCAACGAGATAGACCAAAACAACCACGCTATGCGCATCAACCGCTACATGTGGGAAGGCGGATGGGCTGCCGGTGAGGTAAGCCAGATTGTGGATGTCGCTCCTAATGAATACTATCGTTTCTCTTGCTTGGCCAAGGGAGGTATGCGTGGCGACAGTCCTCTGGGTACTATCCGTATCACTGACCTACAGAATGACGACAACAAGCAAACAATGACAGTGAGTGGAGATAGTTACAAGACCTATACAACTGAATTTGAGACCAAAGCCAACACCAAACAAATCCGTGTGAGCTTCGTTTTGGAGCGTGCAGCTTGGGGTGCTAGCGTCAGTGGCCTTCAAGCGGATGACGTGAAACTCACGGGTGTGAGCCGACTCATCAAGCAGCAGATAGGTTTTGAGAACAACGGCGCCGACATCGAGTACTTCACCTTCGACAACACAGGCGCATACGCACCGGCATTCCCGACCCTGCAGCAAATCGACATCTACACGGCAGTGGAAGGTGTCAATGCCGATAAGGAATTAGGTATCAAGGCCAAGGTAAGTGACGGAATGCTGACGCTCACGGGGGCCTCGGGCGCACAGGTGGCTGTCTATAGCACCAACGGAGCGGCGCAGTCGTTGCATCCTGCTTACCGTGATGGCACGGGCATTGCCTTGCCTGGACGAGGGGTGTATATCGTGCTTGTCGTCCAAGATGGTCAGCGAAAGAGC
>JAFXVU010000138.1 GCA_017534705.1 Bacteroidaceae bacterium | reverse complement strand
GTCGTCGATGGGTTTTTCCGATGTGTCAATCACGCCTTGAAGGAAGAGGTTCGCTTTCTCCAACTGGTCCCAGAAAAAGAGGTAGTCCTGCGAATACTCTACCAGCAACGAGTCAGAACGCTCTGCAAAACAGGAACGCAACACATTCAGACCACTGAACATCCAGCATCTGCCGCTGCTTTTTTGGTTGGTAATCGACTGTTTGGGTGTCTCCACCATGAAATTGGGGTCAATCTCGCCGCTGTTGGCGAAGTTCTTGGCCAAGTTGTCGATGGCGTTGGTGGCTAGGGCGTTGGATAATGCTTTCTCTGCCACCGTCTGGGTTCGTGTGCCTTGTATCTCTTTCAGCATCTCGGTTGTGATGCCGCCCGACTGGGCCTGTGCTGTGGCCACTGTCAGGCATAATAAGGTGAATAAAGAAAATTTGTGCATGTTATTTTAATGTTTTTGGTTGGCTAATGGAAATGTTTTCGGAGTCTCCGGAATGTTTATTTTGAATAATCTGACTGGTCTATTGCTCCATAGAGGTAGTTGAGATGACCTGTGGTTTGGAGCAGTTTGTTCTTGAGGGGCAGTGAGAGTTGTGGATGAGCGTCAACATATCGTCTCACCTTCTCAAAGGCCTCGCGACTGTAATGACCAGAGAGCAGTGCGGCACACCATTTCTTGGGGAAGAAGATGTCGCTGGTGCGCTGTATATCTTCCAAGGCTTCTAATCCTGGAGTGACATAACCGATGCTGAGGGTTTGGCGCAATGGTGAGTTGAGCAAACGCAGGAGGCTCTCTGCCCAAGGCTCGACTTGTCGGTTCTCTTTTCTCAGCAGCGAGAGAAACAACTGTGACTGGACGGCCGAGTCAGGATTGCATGCCCTGCTCACGTACTCGTATTCCTTGATGCGGTCAGGATTGGTGAGTCTGTCGTGCTGTCGCTTGGTGATGTCCTTCCATTTCATGGGGAAGCGCAAAGCCAGTTGGTAGGACATGTTGATGTAGTCGTTCTCGTTGAGCAAACTGTCGTCGCAATTCTCCCATTTGCGGTAGAAATGGTTGATAATCGTGCTGTCAGTAGCAAGGTTGAAGAGTGAGCGCATGAGCCGCTGGCGCACGGATGGCAAGGGATGGCTCTGGCTTACTATCCACAGCTCATGTTCCATCTTCCGCCTTTCCTCTCCCGAGCAGAAGGCTGCCGCAGTAGTGGCATAACTGACGCAGGTGGAGGCGATGAGCGGGTTGTGTTCTTTCCGCAATCCCTCCAACTCGCAGGCGAAACATTGTTTGAGACTCAGTTGGTGGAGAAGACGCGCCTCGTTGATGTTCATGAGCATGGATAGCCTTGATGTCTCGTCATGTGCTTCGTGCCAATGCTCGTACTGCCACATCAAGTTCTCCTTCGAGGTTGTGAATCGTCCGTATCCCATACCGTCGTAATTGGGAATGGCGTGAAGGGTGTTCTTAGGAATGGAAAGACTCTGTTCTGTAGCATCCATGTCGATGTCTACTTGTCGCACAGCGCTTGTTTGTTCATCCGTCAGCCCAATGCTGAAACGTTGCCTCCATGTCAGACCGCGTCCGTAAGGGTCTTGTTGGCGCACAACAATATGGTCACCTAGGATGGTGGTTGAGATGACGGGCATGCCCTTCTCCTTCACCCAAGCGTGGCTGAACGCTTTCAACCCTGCATGAGGTGCTTCTTGGTCGAGGCATTCCACAAGGTCGTCCCATGTGGCATTGCCATAAGCGTAGGTCTTCAAGTAGTTCTGTAGGCCTCTCCTGAAAGCTTCGGAACCTGCCAGTTCCTCTAGTTTGCGCATCATCACCGGAGCCTTGTCGTAGATGATGTTGCCATAGAGCAGTCCAGCGTGGTTGAGATTATCGAGTGGCTGTTGTATGGGATGAGTGCCTTCGCTGCGGTCTTCTTCCATCGAGGCAATCTGGTAGCGGGTCATGAAGTTGAGGTCGTGGTTGATGTCGGGCATCAACTCGCGCGATATCTTGGCTGCGAGGTAGTTGGCGAAAACCTCTTTGCACCACACATCATTGAACCATCGCATGGTCACCATGTCGCCGAACCACAGATGTGCGGTTTCGTGGGCGATGAGTTCAAGTCTGACGAGTTCTTCCTCTGGCGTTGGATTCTTGTCGAGGAAAATCTCACGGTCCACAAACTGAATGGCACCCACATGCTCCATGCCACCGAACTGAAAACCAGGAATCACCACGAAATCGTATTTGCTGAAAGGCATTGTGATGCCAGTGTATGCTTCCATCCAGTGTAAGGAGTGGAACACATAATCGAACACCTTGTCGAGTTGGACCTTCTTCTCGTAGTCGGTCTCTCTGTACAAGGCGGTGACGGTGCGACCTTCCCGTGTCTTTTCGCTTTTTTCGAACTGTCCTGCCACGAAAGAGAAAAGGTAGGTTGGAATCTGTTGGCTGGGCTCAAAGCGGACAGTAGTGCTTTCGCCTTCTTCTTGTCTGCTGAGTTCCTTCCCTGCCGAGACTGAAGTCCAGGTTGTGGGATGAGTCAAGGTAAGCTGGAACCGAGCTTTCAAGTCGGGTTGGTCGAAACAAGGGAAAACGCTACGAGCGTGGTCGGGTACGAAAAGGGTGTAGAGAAAGTCGTCGTGGCGGTTGAGTGAACGGTCACCCGACACGAAACTGACCTCAACCTGATTGTGCCCTTTGCGAAGGTACTTTGCGGGTATGAGGATGTGTTCGTTGGAGGCTTCCACCTCTTTCGCTCGTTTACCGTTGACAGCCTGAACTTGGCACTCAGCAGGAGAGACGCATTGGAAGTCAATCACCACGTCTTGACGGTTGGCCAACTCGAAACTCAGCACTTCCTGCCCTCTGACTGCTTTGTCCCTTGCTTCAGGGATAAAGAAATGCAACTGGTACTCCACATCGCCGATGGCTGCACTCCTCGACTGTGCGAGTCGTTCAGACACGCCTGGTGCTGTCACTGTGCTGTCGCGTTCGGTGCATTTCCCGGAGAAGAGGGCGAATGAGAGTATCAGGCAAATAATGGTCCTTGGCATGTGGATGACTGTAGTTAGTTTGTTGGTTTTCTGTACAGGAAAATTGAAAAAGGTGTACATGGAAATGGTCTTTTCTGTACACCTTTCTTATTTTTCTCGTATTGTGGTTTCTGTTTTACCTTACGCTGAACTTCACGCCTCCAGCCACGTAGAGTCCGCGGGGAAGGTCGATGTTGTTGCTGCCTTGGTCAAGGTAGGCGATTTTAATCAACTGGCCTGCGGCATTGTAGATGGGCAAGGTGGATTCGGCTCCAGAGTAGATGACCGCTCCGCCATTGGTGGGTTTCACGCTGAGCGCGCTGCCGTCGTCGGCATACACACGCTTCAAGGCTGAAGGGATGGGACCTACGGCTATCTGGCTCACCGGGTAAGTGGAGTTGGTGGCGATGTAGGCCTCAAGTCCGTTCACAACATCGTTCTTTTTCAGTTCGAAGCGCAGACTCTCTGGGTTATAGCGGAGGAAATAGCCGTCGATGGTCTCGCGAGTCAAGTTGGTGTTGCCGGCCAGCACGTATGGACATTCCTCTGTGGGTGCTACCCATGTGGTGTCCTTGGCTCCGGTGAATTTCATCTGGATAGTGGTGCTGTTGAGATTATCAACAAACTGCATGAGGTAGCATCCGCACTGCAGCGTCTCGCCCTCACTGAGTTCCACGTAGCTGAACCGAGGATATTCATATTTCAACACCACGTAGTCGAGGCCGTAAACAAGGTCTTGGTTGTCGATGTCCTTGAAGTCCACCTTTCCTGAAGCTTTGATGCTGCTGAGGTAACCCGGGAAATAGAGCGGGTAGAGCTGGGTGCTGTTCACATTCTGGATGGTCTTGCTGCCGGTGGCGGAAGCCATGATGCTGATGAATAATGCCAGCGCCAGCAGACCAGTTCTTCTTATCTTGTTCATAATCGTATGCTGTTGTATTATTAGGTTAATGACTGTTTGTTTATTCCCACCATCCGGAGAGACCGTCTGCGCGCATGGCGTTGCACATCATGGCATTCAACTTCAACATGTGCTCGTTCTTGAATGTCACACCCTTGTTGTTCGATGTGCCGTTGGTCACTTCTTCCTTCTGGTTGATGCCTCCTGGCCAGAAGTGCTGTTGTCCTGAGTAAGCGCCGTGGATGACGATGGTCATGTCCTGCATCATCACTTTCAACGATAAGGCGGCGATGGGTTTGGACCACGGGTCGCCGAAGGTGCCCCAGTTGGAGGCTGTACCCACACCCATGGCGTGGCTCATCTCATGCTGGGCAGTACCTACCCATTGGTAGCGTTCGTTGGCACCATAGCGCATAGAGCCTACGATATTGCAGTCGGCTGTTGGAACGCCAGCGTTGTACGACACGCGGATGCGGTGGGTCAGGTTGGAGTAGTTGTTGTAGTAATAGCAGGCAGAGTCCATGGCTATCTGAATGCGGTTGATTTGGTCTCTGGAGGCGTTGGCCTTGTCGGCCCATTCCCACTGCACGTCACCGCCCTTAGTGGTGCGGAAGACACGCTCGTTGCCGTAGATGGTGTCGTTCTCCTGGGTCTTGCTTCGCTTGAAGACACAGAATGCGCGGATGTGGTAGAGTGTAGTGGGCTCCAGGTTGTCGAACCATACACCGAAGGTGCCGTTGTAGGTGTCATCGGTGGCGATGTCGGTGGCGGTCAGGTAGGTGTCGTCGAGAGTGGGGAAACCTTTCTTGTTCAGACACACTCCGTATCTCAGCAGTTCCTCGTCGCCCAAATTGGTGAAACAGCCCAAAGCAATGGCAGAGACACGTGTGCGGTTGTCAACAGCGAGGGTCTTGATTTCCGGTGGAGTGGCGGCAATCATCACGCTGTCCACCTTGCTGTAGATGGTGTCCTCTTCTTCCGTGAGGCAGAAACCGCGGTAGTAGAGGTAGGTGTCGCGTTTGTTCAGGGCTACGTCGCGGAAAATGGTGTCACCGTCGTTCTTGGAGGCGGTGCGGCGAATCACACTTTTTCCGCCGTAGCGGGGATTAGGATCCACAAGGCTATACATGAAACCTTTGGTCTTGAGGGGGCAGCCTATGGCGGCGGAGTTGAACTCGGCGCGAAGAAAGACACGTGAATCAACAACGCTGTCATAGGAGACTGTGATGTATTCACTGTCGAAAATCACAGATTTGGCACGGGTGGAGGAAAAGCCCATCTCCTCGAGTTCATCCAGTTCTTGTGAACAACTCCAGATGGCGCTTATCGACAGTGCCAGCATGACAAAGTAAAGTTTTCTCATTTCGTTTGTATTTAGTTAGTTCTTGCTTGTTTTTCCTTGGCGTTCCTCGCCAGTTCGAAAAGGGCGGGGGAGAGGTGGCAATAGCCATTGGGATGTTTGTCGAGATAGTCCTGGTGCTCCTCCTCTGCGGGGTAGAAGTTCTCCAACGGACAGATCTCCACCATCAACGGCCCGTCTAAGGTCTGCCGCACTTGGTCGGCCACTGAGTTGATGGCATTCAAGTCGGAGACGTCGGTGTAGTAGATGCCTGTGCGGTAACGGGTTCCTTCGTCCTCGCCCTGTTTGTTGAGGCTCGTAGGGTCGATGGCCTTGAAATAGAGGCTGACCAGGAATCCGAGGCTAACGACCTCTGGGTCATACACCACGCGAACGGTCTCTGCGAATCCAGTGGTGTCGGTATATACTTCCTTGTAGGAAGGGTGGTCGCCCTGGCCATTGGCGAAACCCACTTGGGTGTCCTTTACGCCTGATATTTGCTTGAGGAAATGTTCTGTGCCCCAGAAGCAACCGCCGGCAAGGTAAATCTCTTTTGTCATCTTGAACTTGGTTTGTTGATTGTGGTCTTGAATAAATGATGGAACGCAACACACACTTGGTTTGTCCATTTTGGGTTTATCCCACAAATTTACAATAAAAAAACGAACAATACGAATGATTGGTCGAAAACTTCATGATTAACGCAAAAATCCTCAAAAAACTCACCAACCCCATTCGCCCTATTCAAATTCCCGTTAAATCCATTTGATTCTGGGACTAAAATAACTTGAAGAAGATTTGGATATTATGGAAAAAAGCGCTAACTTTGCGCTCCATTTCAAGGGGATGATGATCTAGGCTTCATGGACTGACATGAAAATGTCATGTTTATCTGCTGATTGTCATGTGTTTGGCTTCTGAGACCTTCGCGAAATTGCAAAGATGCGGTTTTGCCCTTGAAAAACATAAAAAAACAAAAATATATCTGCCAAATGGTCAAAATGGCAGAATTCCGAAAATCTTGGAACACTTTTTGTTGCATTCGTAAAGTGTACGCATTCATGTCATTGCGTCATCTCGCAGGATGTCAGATACTCTTTACTGACCAGCGTAATGGAGAAGGACAATGGAATGTGTTATCGAGAAGTTGTAATTATTAATCACAGATTTGTATTTAGGGTTATATGAGAGAACTTAAGATCAACTACGGAATCACGGACCGTACCAATGAGTCAGTCAATAAATATCTGACAGAGGTGAACAAAAAGGAGATGATCTCTCCCGAACAGGAAGTGGAACTGGCACAGCGCATCCGAAAGGGTGACGAGAAAGCCGTCACGCAACTTGTCGAGGCCAACCTCCGGTTCGTTGTGTCTGTGGCCAAGCAGTACCAGAACCGTGGAATGCCTCTCTCCGACCTTATCGAGGAAGGTAACCTCGGACTCATCAAAGCCGCCAACATGTTTGATGAGACCAGGGGATTCAAGTTCATCAGCTATGCTGTGTGGTGGGTAAGACAAGCCATACACCAGGCACTAGCCAACAACGGAAACATGGTCAGACTGCCCATCAACAAGTCGGCAATGCTCTCCAAAATTTTCTCCTATATGGCTCAGTTCTACCAGGACAATGAGCGCGAGCCCTCTCCAAGCGAAATCTCTGAGGCACTCGGATTTACCGAAGACCAGGTGAGGTCGGCAATGGGATTCGACGGAAGAAGCATTTCTATTTCCACACCACTCGGAGGAGACTCTGATAATGGTACGATGGAGGATACCATGAAGTCTGAAATCCAAGACACCGACCACGGCATGGACCGGGAGTCATTGATGACCGACATCAGGAATGTGCTGATGACCCTCGCCCCACGCGAGCGCAAGATTGAAATGATGTTCTTTGGCATCGGACAGCCTGCATGTTCTGCCACAGATGTGGCCAACGAACTCCACCTCACAAGGGAACGAGTGCGTCAGGTGCACGAGAAAAATCTCAAGAAACTAAAGAGCAACCCCCAAGTTTGCAAAATGCTCCAGAAATATCTGGGCAACTGACAAATGAGATAAGAGGGAGAAGCGACTCCCTCTTTCTTTCTTCTTACTTACTTTCTTACTGTTTTCTCCCTTTGTGCTTTCAGCGCACAGCAGGAGTCAGGATGTTCTATGCCATCAGGATTTCACGATACCATGATGATTCTCTTTCTACTATTTATTTAACCATTTAATAACCAAAAGATTGTTCTTAAAAACCATGACAGAGTTTAAGATTTCAAAAACAATTACTAACCGTGATGACCTCTCCCTCAACATCTATTTATCTGAAGTGAATAAAAAGGAAATGATTACTCCAGAGAAGGAGGTGGAGCTGGCTCAGCGCATCAGAATGGGCGACGAGAATGCCGTTAAGGAACTGGTGGAAGCCAATCTTCGTTTCGCAGTGTCTGTGGCTAAGGGATACCAGTACTGTGGAATGCCACTCGCCGACCTTATTGAGGAGGCCAACTGCGGACTTGTCAAAGCTGCCCAGTTGTTCGACGAAACACGTGGATTCAAGTTTATCAGCTACGCCGTCTGGTGGATACGCCAAGCGGTGCACCAGGCAATTGCCAACAACGGGAAAACGGTGAGAGTCCCCATCAACAAGTCGGCAATACTCTCCAAGATTCTGTCTTACAGTGCCAAATTCTATCAGGAGCAGGAAAGAGAACCATCGCCCAGCGAGGTTAGTGAGGCTTTGCACCTGTCAGAAGAGCAGGTAGTCGCAGCTATGGACTATGATGGACGGAGTTTCTCTCTCTCCAAGCCATTTGGAGACGACCCAGACAATGGTACGATGGAGGATGTGATATCATCAGACGAGGATGTGACGGACAAGAGTCTGGACCACGAGTCGCTGAGGATAGACTTGCTCGCTGTGCTCAGTACACTGACCCCAAGGGAGCAGAAAATAGAGATGATGTACTTTGGTATCGGACAGCCTGCTTGTTCCACCGCCGAAGTGGCGTTCCGGCTCGACTTGACAAGAGAGCGAGTGCGTCAACTTCACGAGAATAATCTCAAGAAGCTCAAGAACGACCCTCAGGTCTGCAAGGTGCTACAGAAGTATTTGGGAAGCTAAGCGCCAATTGCTGCTATTCCACAATTTTCTCTATGCCACCAGTTGAAGGGTTGAACAAAACCTTCGTGGTGGCTCCTTTGTTGAAGAGTGCAGGCATGAGCATGTCGATGGTGCCGAATTGGGCAAAAGGCATGGTGTTGCGATAAATCTCCTGTCCAGACATAGTCAACACTACCACCGCGTCGCTTGGCTGATTGTAGACCACACCTGTGATTTTGCGTTTGGCTTTTTCTTCCTCAGTAGGTAGTGGAACGGTCTTCTTGTCTGTGATACTGATATAGATGGGTTCGCCGGAAAGGTCGTCGGCATCCACAATGCCCAGACGGCGGGAGAAGCGGAACAACACCTTGTCTTTCACGTCGCCTTCTGGCTCAAACGTGAAAGTCGACTTAGTGGATGACTGGGCTGTGCTCCCTTGGAATAACTGTGTCAAACCTGTTTCCTGGGTCTTCAGCTGGTCGAGCACAATCTTCAGGGAAGCACCGTCTTGGGGCATGTTCTCTGCTTGGCCACGTGTGATGGCGTTCATACTTTCGCGGATATCGTATATCTCGTTGGCTGTCAATTCCGCCATTTTAGCGGTAGAGGTGGCCGACAGGATTTCCTCTGTCAGATAGCTCCTGGAATTGACGCTGTTGGTCATGTCGGCAGGGACACTCAACTCCACATCCTCAACTTCGTTGTCGGCGTTGATAGCCAGAAGGATACCATTGGAGGCAAGACGGGCCATAGGCGCTACCGTCTTGTCTTTCAACTTGATGGTGAAAGTCTTTTCTTGGTCGGGAGTGCCGTACTGCGTCACACGCATCTCCTTGATTTCCCATGTGGTCTCAGCCTGCTGGCGAACATCGTTCAGATGAAGGTAGCGCTCCGCGTAACGGCAGAACTCACCAGGTGTATAGGTTGTCTTGGTGGCCACAACTTGAACCTTGATGCCTGTCTTTGGCAGCACGTAGTTCACGCCGTTGGCCGTGAGCCCGGGGTTGAAAGCTGTGACCTGAGTCTGAGCTTGAGTGCTGGTGAATGTCAGAAGGGCTGCAGCCAATAGAGTGGCTCTTCCATTGATGGTTTTCATATACGATGGTTTTCTCTAAGTTTTATGTCTGTTCTCCCTACTGTTTGCAGGGTGTACTGCCTTTTTTCAGACGCATGAAGGCGGCGGGAAGCGCGTCGATGATGTCGCTTGCCATCAAACTCTCTTCACCCAGACGCTCAGCAGCGATGTCACCCGCCAAACCATGGATATAGACACCGATGCGGCAAGCCTCCTCTTGGCTGTACCCCTGTCCCAGAAGGGCCAGGATAATACCCGTCAGCACATCACCGCTGCCGGCAGTGGCCATACCGGGATTGCCTGTGGTGTTGAAGAAACACGACCCTTCGGGTGTGCACACGGCGCTATATGCGCCTTTTATGATGATGTAAATCTGCTGGTGTACAGCCAGTTCTCGTGTACGCTCCAATTCCTCATAATCGTTGCGAGTATTGCTGATTAAACCGAAGAGTTCCTTTTTGTGGGGCGTGAGGATGCAGAGGCGGGGTAGCTGCTGTATCCAACCACGGTGAGAACCGAGGATGTTCAGTCCGTCAGCGTCAATCACTATGGGCGAACGGGTCAGGCGCAACTGCTCGATGAAAGCTTGGGATGTTTCAGGTGATGTGCCTATGCCAGGGCCTATGCCAAGGGCATCGAAACCGTTGGCATCGAAGGGGGATGAGAACGCCTCGCCGTCTTTGTCCAGTTGAACGATTGCCTCGGGAATGGCTATCTGCATGATGCTGTTGTTACGGTAGGGGGTGTGCACGGTGATTTTACCACAGCCGCTGCGAAGGCTGGCACGAGTGGCAAGAATAGATGAACCGGCCATACCGCGCTTACCGGCTACTAAAGCCACATGACCCATGGTGCCTTTGTGCGCGAAACGAGGACGGGTATGCAGTCTGCCCTTCACGTAGTCAAAGTCTGTGGTGTTGTAGGGGGTCACCAAGTACTCGGTACCTCCGCTATCAACGATGCTTTCAGGTTCACCGATATCCAGCACATGCCATTCGCCTACATACTTGTACATGTCGGCGAAGAAATAGGCCAGTTTAGGACGGTGGAACGTGTAGGTCACATCAGCCTTGACGATGTGGTTCATCACATTGTAGCTGTTGTCCTCGCACATCAAACCCGAAGGCACATCTATCGACACCACTGTCGAAGCTGAAGAATTGATGTATTTCACAACCTCGGCGAAACCACCGTTCAAGGGGCGGGCTATGCCGATGCCGAACAACCCATCTACCACCAAGTCGTCTTCACTCAACTGGGGAGGGGAAAAACTGCTTACTACCTCGTTCAGTTCCACGTCAGGACATTCCGACAAACGAGCCTTATTGTGCAAGCACTCGGCAGACAACGTGCTGCTGTTCTTGATGTTGAACAACCATACCGACACCTTACGACCACGCTGTGAAAGTAAACGCGCAAGGGCAAGGGCGTCACCGCCGTTGTTGCCTGGACCTGCGAAAACCTTCACGGGGACAGAAGCATCCCAACGCTCTGCTATCTGGTCTGCAAGCGCTGTGGCTGCACGTTCCATCAAATCCACAGAACTGATGGGTTCGTGCTCTATAGTGAATGCGTCTATTTGCTTGAATTGGGAAGCTGTAAGTATCTTCATGATGCAAAATTAACCATTTGTATTTGTAATTGTTCCACTTTTTCGTAAAAAAATGCCCTATGAGTGAAAAAACTGAATACTTTTCCATGTTTTAGGCTCAAAAAATAATGAATTATGTGTATATTTGCAATTCAAAGGCAGAGTGACCTTGACGACTGCCCCAAAGAGGTACACAAGCGAGCAAACTCGTGATTCCGATGGCGTGAAACCCTGGTGAAACAAGTGTTGAGGTTACCTATGCTGACTTCAATTATTCACAACACCCATTAAAATACTCGAGCATATGGAAAATAGTATAAAAATCAAAGGACAAGAGTTCAAGGTGTCTATCCCTCATGAACTCATCGAGTGGAAGGTGAAAGAAATAGCCGACAAAATCAACCTTGACTACCAAGGCAAGTCGCCTACCGTTATCGTCATGCTGTCTGGAGCTTTCATCTTCGCTGCCGACCTTATCCGAAAACTCAATGTGCCCATTGAACTCGGATTCGCCAAGTACTCCTCATACGAGGGGGCTGATACTACAGGCATTGTCAGGGAAGTCATTCCGACAACCCTTGACCTGGCCGACAAGGACGTGCTCATCGTTGAGGACATCATCGATACGGGCACTACGATGAAACTCGTGGTACCACAGTTCTACTACAAAGGCGCTAAGGACGTGAAAGTGGCCACCTTGCTCAGGAAGCCTTCACGGCTCAGATTCCCTGATCTCAAGGTCGATTATTGCGGCATGGACGTTCCCGACAAGTTCCTTGTAGGCTACGGACTTGACTTCGACGAGGAAGGACGATGGATGAAAGACATCTACGAGCCCATTTAGAGAAATTAGGGGAGCCCTGGTTTTCACAGGATTTGCCAAGGGAGGCTAGGACTCCCCAAAAAACAAACCGATTCATATAATCACAACAAACACATAAAAGTAAAAGAATGAAGAATATTATTATTTTCGGTGCTCCCGGTTCAGGCAAGGGCACCTATAGTGACGAGATTGTTAGAAAATACGGTATGGGACATATCTCCACAGGTGACGTGTTGCGCGCTGAAATCAAGGGTGGCACTGAACTGGGAAAGGTTGCCAAGGGATACATCGACAACGGACAGCTCATTCCCGATGAACTGATGATAGACATACTCGCTAAGACCTATGACGCTATGCCCAAAGGAAAAGGAGTCATTTTCGACGGATTCCCACGTACTATTGACCAGGCAGAGGCACTCAAGGTAATGCTCAAGGAAAGAGGTGACGACATGGGATTGATGATTGAACTGATTGTCGGAGAGGATGTGCTAATGGAACGCCTGCTCAAACGCGCTGTAGAGCAGGGCAGAGCCGACGACAACGAGGAAACCATCAAAAAGAGATTTGCTGTTTATCACAGCCAAACTGCTCCTCTGTCAGAGTGGTTCGAGAAAGAGGGCATACGCCACACCGTAGAATGGACAGGAAATAAGGAGACAACTCTCGACAAGGTTTTCGCTGTCATCGAGAACGCATAATCGCTGAATCATTCGGAGTAATCGAATAGTCGGAGTATTCAGAGCATTCGAATTTTTTAATATCAATACACACAGATGGAGACCAATTTTGTTGATTACGTCAAGATTTATTGTCGCAGTGGAAGGGGTGGCCGAGGTTCCGCTCACATGCACCGCGCCAAGTACCACCCCAAGGGAGGCCCCGACGGTGGCAATGGAGGACGTGGCGGCAATGTCGTTCTCCGGGGAAACCATAATTACTGGACACTACTTCACCTTCGCTACGAAAGGCATGCTTATGCCGGACATGGTGAGAATGGGTCGCATAACAAAAGTTCTGGAAAACAAGGGCAGGATATCATCATAGAAGTACCACTCGGTACAGTGGCATATAATGCCGAGACAGGCGACTACCTTTGCGACATCAAGGACGACGGACAGGAGGTCATACTGCTCAAGGGAGGACGGGGAGGCCTCGGAAACTTCAACTTCTGCACCCCCACCAACCAAGCACCACGATACGCACAGCCAGGTGAGCCCATGCGCGAGATGACTGTGATTCTCGAACTCAAGCTACTGGCGGATGTGGGCCTTGTCGGATTCCCTAACGCAGGAAAGTCGACATTGGTTTCCGCATTGTCCTCTGCCAAGCCCAAAATAGGCAACTATCCATTCACTACACTGGAACCTACACTCGGCATTGTTCCTTATCGAGACAACCGTTCCTTCGTCATTGCCGACATTCCAGGCATTATCGAGGGAGCAAGTCAAGGTAAAGGCATTGGACTGAGATTCCTGAGACATATCGAACGTAACTCCTTGTTGCTCTTCATGGTTCCAGGTGATACCGATGACATCAAGAAGGAGTACGAGATTCTCCTTAATGAACTGGCTACGTTCAATCCTGAATTGCTCGACAAGGGACGGGTTCTGGCCATCACCAAGTGTGATTTGCTCGACCAGGAACTCATTGAGATGCTC
>JAFXVU010000137.1 GCA_017534705.1 Bacteroidaceae bacterium | reverse complement strand
TGTTGGTGGTTGATGTGGATGTCACGTCGTTCGTACGCCAATAGGCGACGTTACTGCTGCCTTGCAATTGGTAGGTGTTGAACTCCAAGTTGCGCATTGCATAAAGGCTGCCATTCGGCTCGATGGTGAACACTGTGCTCAGGTCGCGGAAAGGCTGCACGATTGTAGTGTAATAGAGAACGGTTGTGGCATCGGTCTTCTTCTGTTCGCTGTTGGTAGCCAATGCCGAATGGAGCATCAGGTCTTGTCCATCGGCCACAAACACAAAGTATCGGTCGCCGATGTCGCTTTGTGTGATTGACGTCACTCGTTGCCATCCATCGGCTTCAGGAAAAAAGGTTGGGTTTGCCCAAGCATTGACGACCATTGCCAAAAGGAGTATGGTCATCGTAAAAAAGTTTTTCTTAGCCATAATTAGATGATTTAAAGTAGGTTAGAATATAGTTTTAGTTAGTTAGTTAACAAGTAGAAGAAGAGTCATAGAACCCCGATTGACAATCGGGACTACATTCACTCAAGATATCGGCGTTGTTGGATTTTACGCTTGATAGTCTTGGATTCCACGCCGTTTTTGAGGGCTCGTTGCCAAAATTGGAGTGCCCCTTTCACGTCACCTGCTTTGAAATAGATGTCGCCGGCATGCTCGATGATGTTGGCATTATCCTGTGAGTCAGCCTCACCCGCTTCGGTAAGCAAACGCACTGCCTTGTCAATATATTCTTTAGCCTCCACATACCTACCCTGCTGGAAGAGAATCCATGCAAAAGTGTCAACGTAGGTAGCATTGTCAGGCTCTTTCTCCAACGACTTGGCACTCATCGACTCCGCCTTGTCGAGGTTCTTCTTGTGGAGAGACAGATAATAAGCATAGTTGTTGAGTGCAAGCACCTCGTCGGGGGAATAGACCAGACAAGAGTCGTAAGCAGCGAAAGCCTTGTCATCCTCACCGAACTTGTGGTACAGGTCACCTGTGATGGAGAACATACGTGCGATGAGATCCACGCTACCCGAGTTGTCGATGTGCTCCAATCCCTGTTTCATCACCTCCAGCGCTTCGCGTTCTTTTTTCTGCTGGTAATAAGCAATTCCAAGATAATAGTAATAGAGAGGATTGGTAGATGCGTACTCCACAGCAGGTTTGCAAAGTGCGACCACCGACTCCGTATTGTTCTCCGAGATGGCGTAAGAGAGAAGTTGATTGCGAGCCATGTCGTTCTCGGGGTCATTATCGAGCATCATACGCAACAGAGGCTTGACCCTATCCACCGAGACATTGGCCGACACCATATATCGGGTGCAGATTTCCACCATGTCGTTGTCGGGGTGTGAGGAAGACAAAGTGCGGTCGATGAGGTTAATCATCTGCAAGGTGTCCTTATTGTTTGCAACCGCATCATAAATGATGCTTCTCATGACGTTATACTTCACTTGTTGCTCCAAGTTTGGATGAGTCACAATTCGAGTGAGCTGGTCCATGTAGAGCGAGTCCTGCGAAGTTTTGCTGTAATAGGTGGCTTTAGACAACATTGCAAAGATATTGGTGGAGTCTTTTTCCTCCACTTCTTTATAGATGCGCAATGCTGTGTCATTGTCTCCGTTATCAAGGTAGAGGTCGCCTAAAAGCACTCTGTAGCGTAGGTCGTTGGGATATTCCTCGGCCAATTTCTCCATCTCGGCAAAAGCAAGTTTGTCCTCATGCATGTATCGGTAGATACGGTATTTCTGCATAGACAACTCTTCCGATTTGCCTTCGATTTCCTCCAACCTGTCTAACGCCGAGATGGCGTTCTTATGGTCGTCGTTTTTGCTGTAGAGTTCCACCAGTTCCATCAGCAATTCACTCTTGTCCTTGCTGAGTGGCACCATGGACTCAATGACTTTGATAGCCTGGCTGGGTTGGTTATGCTGTTCGTAGAATACAGCCAGCGATTCCTTGTACCAGAGATTGTCAGGGTTGGCTTCAACTGCTTTCTTGAGGCTTCTCTCTGCCCTCTCCTCATCGCGCAGGAAGAGGTAGTACTGCGAGAGTTTATAGTGTGCGACCGCAGACTCAGGGTTGATTTCTAATGCATAGGTATAGAGTTCGAAAGCATCGGAATGGTTTCCAGCGAGTTGTTGACGCTCTGCTTCCAAAAAGACAAGTTCGAATTTCCTCTGCTGCTCAGACGACAGTTCGGTCCGCTCCTGTGTTTTCGCTTTCTTCTTAGGCTTCTTGTCCTTGGCACACGTAACCCCTGACGCGACGGTCAGCATCGTCACGACAAGTAGTAACACCTTCATTAAAAGCCCTTTTCTCATACCATTTTCATTTTCAGACGCAATGTGAGGCCACAGAAACAACTGATACTATAGCGGCTATGGTCACGAAGCTTACCTTCTATTTCACACCTGTATGTCCAAAGCCACCTTCGCCACGCTCTGTCGCGTCGAGTGTTTCTACAGATTCCCATTCCACCGTCTCGTGACGAGCGACCACCATTTGGGCGATGCGCTCGCCATCCTCAATGATGAAATCGTCATTGGAGAGGTTGACCAAAATCACACAGACCTCACCACGGTAATCAGCGTCGATAGTGCCGGGAGAGTTGAGCACAGTCACCCCTTTCTTCAAAGCCAGTCCGCTTCTTGGCCTCACCTGTGCCTCATAGCCTTTAGGTAAAGCAATGAACAAACCGGTGGGAACCAGGCATCTTTGGAGAGGTTTGAGTGTAATGGGCTCGCTAAGATTGGCGCGCAGATCCATTCCCGCCGACAGTCCAGTGGCATAAGCCGGCATCTGATGATGCGATTTATTGACTATTTGTACTTTCACTTTTTCGTCTTTATTTCGTTGTGTTAATTGGTTTCCAAATGCGAAAGTAGTAAATTTATAGCAGAAATCATCATTTTTGGAGAGATTATCCACAAAGAGTAAGAAAAAATAGACTAATTTTGCGCTTTGTAGAATAATAAGGACCTTCAGAGACAAAACGACTCCATTATGGACTGGCATAAGTTACTTTCCACCAAACGCTTCGGACAGGAAGAATTCCACAACAAGTTTCCGCACGACAGGACTGAGTTCCAACGCGACTACGACCGACTGATTTTCTCCGCGCCGTTCCGCCGTCTGCAAAACAAGACTCAGGTTTTCCCTCTTCCAGGTAGCGTATTCGTCCACAACCGCCTCACCCACAGCATGGAAGTGGCGAGTGTGGGCCGTAGTTTGGGTAACGACGTGTCAAAGCGTTTGTTGGAGCGCCATCCTGACCTTTGCGACAGCAACCTCAAGGAGATTGGTTCGATTGTGAGCGCGGCCTGTCTGGCCCACGACTTGGGCAACCCCCCTTTCGGGCATTCTGGGGAGAATGCCATTGCCACCTACTTCTCCGAGGGCGATGGCCAAAAATATCGTTCAAAGATGAGCGATGCCGAATGGAGCGACATCATCCATTTCGACGGCAATGCCAACACCTTCCGCCTGCTCACTCACCAATTCATTGGACGAAGAAAAGGCGGTTTTGTGATGACCTACAGCACACTGGCCTCCATCGTGAAATATCCTTTTCCCTCCACTCAAGCAGGGGAGAAACCTAAGTTCGGTTTCTTCCAGAGCGAGAGAGAGTCCTATCGTCGCATCGCTGATGAGCTGGGTATCAAGGTTTTACATCCAGACACAGACAAGATGGTTTATGCCCGCCATCCGTTGGTTTACTTGGTGGAAGCCGCCGATGATATCTGTTACGAGGTAATGGACATTGAGGATGCCCATAAGTTGAAGATCATGCCCACGGAGAAAGCGCAACAGTTGTTGCTCGCCTTCTTCGACAAAGAACGCCAAGACCACATCAAATCAACCTTTGACGAGGTGACCGACATCAACGAGCAGATAGTTTATCTGCGTTCGAGCGTCATCGGGCTATTGGAACACGAATGTATCAAGGTCTTTGTGGAAAATGAGGAAAAGATTCTCGCCGGAGAGTTTGAAGGTTGCTTGCTTGACCATATCAGCGAACGTCCCCGCAAGGCCTACGAGGATTGCGTGGCGTTCTCTTTCTCCAAGATTTACCGTTCGAAAGATGTGGTGGATATCGAAGTGGCGGGTTACAAAATCATTTATACACTGATTGACTTGTTCTCCAATGCCGTGATGTCGCCAGAAAAGAAATATTCGCAGTTGCTGCTCAACCGTGTGTCGGATCAGTACGAGATTCAATCCCCCACAGTCTATGGTCGCATCATGTCGATTCTAGACTACATCTCAGGCATGACAGACGTGTTCGCACTCGACCTTTTCCGGAAAATCAACGGCACCAGCATACCGCTGATATAAATTTCTCTTTTTTCCAACAATGCAGACAGGCCACTTCCTTTTATTCTATCGTCAAGAATGTGATGGTTTCTTCACGTAGTCTTTAAATTTAATGAATCAAAACTTTATGCTGACTTCACTGCCGTTATAGTAAATGGTTTTTGAAGCGCCGTCTGGTAGGACGATTGTGAACTGGCGCTCACTGAGCACGCCTGGATATTGACCTTGACGCGGGGCAATGGTAAGCGTGTGGGTACGGTCGTTCCACTGCATCTGGATGGTGGTGTATTGGCCGCGCTCGTAGTTGTAATTATCGCCTTCATCCTCATAGAGCGTGAACGAAGCATCGGCACCAGGATAGATGCGCAGTTCAAGGTTGTTCCACGGATTCTGGCCGACGTACTGCATCTCTGGACCGAGGGGCAGGATGCTGCCCGCACGGACGAACATCGGCACACGGTCAATGGTGGTTTGCAGTGTCATGGTCTGACCGCCCTTCATTCGACGGCCTGTCCAGAAGTCGTACCAGTCATTGCCTTTCGGAAGATATTTCGTAGTGGTCTTCGGCTCAGACCAATCGACTTTCACCTCACCGTTTTCCATCTTCACTTCCTTCTTATCCCAGCCCGTCATGGCATCTTCGCGGATAATCTGCTCTTCGGTGTATTGCGGGTCGAGAATAGGGGCAGCCAGGATGCTTTGGCCGAAGAGGAACTCGTCAGTCATGTTCCACACCTTCTTGTCTTGGGCGAAGTCGCTGAAAAGGGGGCGTATATAACTGGCATTGTTGCTCGTCACCTGCCAGGCAGTGCTATACAAATAAGGTATCAGCCGGTAGCGCAGACGAATCTGCTTCTCGATGGCATCGTACACCGTCTCACCCTTCTTTCCGAACTGCCATATTTCTCGAGGCGCATCGGCACCATGGCTGCGGAAGACAGGACAGAACAGCCCAAACTGCATCCAGCGCAGGAAAAGTTCCTGATATTGTGGGTTCTGAGGAGCGGAGTTGGCACCACGTGTGTTATACCAACCACAGAAGAAACCACCGATGTCGGTGTTGAAGTTAGGACATCCTGTCAGCGAGTAGCTCAATCCGGCAGGGACCTGCTTGCGCAGCATGTCCCACGATGAAGTCACATCACCAGTCCACAGACCAGAGCCATAGTGCTGCTGTCCGGCATATGCCGAGCGTGTCATAATGAAGACGCGTTTCTGGTTTGAGTCCTTTCGCTGATTCGCGTACACACCTTTCACTGTTTCCAGCGGGAAGGCATTGCGGAGTGAACGCCATGTTCCGTTGCCTGCCTTGTGGTCGTAGTCGCTCTCCTTTGGATTAAAGAAGTCGGGGTCAGTAGAGTCCATCCACCAGGCATCAGTACCTTTGTCAAAGAGCGTCTTCAGGTTCTGCCAGTAGATGTTGCGCGCCTCGGTGGAGAAAGCATCATAGACGCGCACACCAGAGGGATAATCCATGCGTGGCGGCCAGAAGGTGAGTCCGCTCTGCGGCCATGTTTCGAAGTCGAACAGCAGTCCCTTTTCGTCGAGCTGACGGTAGGCCTTGGTCTTGGGCCCGAAACTAGCCCAGATAGAGATCATGAAGTGGGCGTTCCTCTTGTGGATGTCGCTAATCATCTGCTCACCATTGGTATATTCCTCTGTAAGGAAATCCATGGCATTCCACAAGTAGTTGGAGCCCCAGTACTGCCAATCTTGGATGATGCCATCGAGCGGTACCTGCAACTCACGGTACCTATCGACCACCGACAGCACCTCAGTCGCACTCTTATAGCGCTCCTTGCTCTGCCAGAAGCCGTAGGTCCAGAGGGGAAACATCGGCACATCGCCACTGAGACCACGTATCTTGGCTATCACCCCGTCAGCAGAACCTCCATACATGAAGTAATAATCCACGCCATCGCCTACCTCAGAGGAGAACGACATACCCTTGACGGCATCATCGTCAAACTGCGTGCGTGAGTAGTTGTCCCAATAGAGGCCCCAGCCTTTGATTGACTGCAAAACGTTTTGGAAATCCTCGAGGTTTGACTGCTCCATCAGTTTGTGTTCGCCACGACGGTTCATCTTCCCATTCTGGAAGGTGCCGAGACCATAGATTGCCTCATCCTTGTCTAAAGTGAAATATTGTGTCACGCGGTATTTGCCGGCATCGGGGCCATCTGTGCGGAGTTCAAAGCCTGCCGTGCCCTTTTCGCGCAGCAGTGTCTTACCTTTGGCCGAAAATGTGAGTGCGCCTGTCTTCGGATCCATCTTCACCGTGAGCACGTCGCTGCTCACAGTATTGCCTCTCCTGTTGATTTTCACATTCTCAGGCTTGGCAATCACAACAAGACTCTGTTTCTGATACTTATGCCCCACTGGACTCTTGACCACTCTGACTACCGATGGTGTGAAGAACTCTACGCTCACCGCTGTCTTACCAGCCTGCAACTCCACAGGATTTCCTTTCAGCGCAGCCATTGTCATGCACAGAAAGGCCGCCAATAATTGTCGTTTCATCATATATATGTCGTTTAAGAATCTGTTTGTTAAGATCTTATTAGTTCAAATTTATAGCATTGGTATGGTGACAGAAGAGCCACTGTAGTTCACGAGATTTTCTTCACAAGTTCCCGTTGGCTTTATCAGTATGACCTTGAAGGTGCGGTTTTGGAGCATACTAGGGAAACTTCCTTGACGGTCACCTATAACAAACTGGCCTTTGCTTTCATCATAGGTGAACGGGATAGTGGAAAAGCGTCCCTGCTCATAGTCGTAGGTGGTGCCTTCATCCTCATAGAGCGTGAAGTGGCCATCTTGCCCCGTATAGACATAGAGTATCAGTTCCGATGCGGGTTTCTCATCACTGTACTGCATGTCTGTTCCAACAGGTAAGATAGAACCCTCACGAACAAAGATAGGCATACGGTCATATGGAGCCGAAACCGTTAGCCGCTGACCACCATCAACATGCTTGTTCGTATAGAGGTCGTACCAACCACAGTCATCGGGGAAATAGATCTCACGGCTACGGGCACCATATTCATAGACGGGTGACACCATCAGTGAGGGACCGAACATGTATTGGTCACTGATGTTGTAGGTCTGCTTGTCTCGTGTGAAGTCCATTACCAATGGACGCATGATGGTGTAGTCGTCTGTCCACGTCATGCCAGCCAGTGAGTAGATATAGGGCATTAAGCGGTAACGCAGACGGCTGTAATAGAGGATAGACTGATAAGCGGGATGGCTCTCGGGTGCGATGTTCCAGATTTCGCGGTAGGGATACTGGCCATGGGCGCGATAAAGCGGACAGAAAGCCCCAAACTGATACCAGCGCGTCAGCAATTCCCGCCACTCCTTTAGGTTTGCATTCTCCTTGCCCGTATGGTTGTATTCGTCCTGTGCGGCATAATAACGATTCTCCACAGAGAAGCCACCAATGTCCATTGTCCAGTAGGGAATGCCACTCACGGCGTAGTTCAGTCCAGCAGAGATCTGCGCTTTCATGTCCTCCCATCGGGTGCCGATGTCACCGCTCCATGTCGCTGTGCTGTAGCGTTGCAGTCCGGCAAAGCCCGAGCGGGTTAATAAGAACACACGGCGGTTCTTGGCAGCCTCGCGCTGTCCCTCGTAAATAGCTTTGGCATTCATCAAGGCGTAGGTGTTGAAATACTGTGCTGACGGGCCGAGTGCCGTGGGACCGCAGAGTTGCTTGCGGTATTCAAGGTCGGTGCAGTCAGCCACATTCGGTTCGCTGGCATCCATCCACCAGGCATCGATACAGAGCGGATAGAGGTGCTCATGAATCTGCTGCCAAAATAACTGTCGGGCCTCAGGGCTATAAGCATCGTAGAAAGAGCCGACATAGCCAGGACCTACCCAGTCGCGGATGCTGTCCTTCACGGCTTGACGGTACATCCACCCCTGCTCGTCGAATTCACGGAAATGCTTCGTACCTGCATAGAACTTGGGCCAAACGGAAATCATCAGGTGGGCATGCTGCTGGTGGATGCTATCTATCATTGCCTTTGGATCGGGGAAACGGGCGGCGTCGAACTCATGGCTGCCCCACTGGCTTTCAGGCCAGTAGAACCAGTCAAGCACAATGTTGTCGATGGGAATGCTACGCTGTCGGAACTCTTTCAGGGTGGCGAGCAGTTCTGCTTGCGTTTTGTAGCGCTCACGGCTTTGCCAAAAGCCCATGGCCCAGCGAGGCATGATAGGTGACCTGCCAGTCAGAGTGCGGTAGCCGCTGATAACCTCGTCCATTGTGTTGCCTGACACGAAATAGTAGTCTATCTGGTCCTGCATCTCGCCCCACCACGACATCTTCTTTTCCTCCTCGGCACTCTTGAGCGAGAGCACACGCAGGCCACAGAACGATGTGTCGCCATCAGGGAGCCATTCAATCTTGAGTGGTATGCGTTTGCCAGATTTCAGATTAGCAGTGAACTTATAGCTGTTGGGATTCCATGCGGCACGCCAGCGCTCGGGAACCACCAACTGACCGTCGAGCCATACTTTCATGTAGCCAGCATAATATAATATAAAGTGGTATGCGCCATCTTCCTTCGGCTCTATCTCACCTTCGTAGACGACACGGCTGCCAGCAAAGGGAAAGTCGGGTAGATTGACAACCTTCTTCAGATGAGTAGAGCGGTCGTAGTGTTCAAAATAAAGCGAGTCCTCACGTCGTACCAATGTTTCCTTCTGTTTGTCGGCCGGCTCGTAGGTCCCAGTCAGGGCACCTTCACGACCATCCTTGTCGAAGAGACGGAACACCTGACCCAACTGCGAGTAAGCATCGGGATGTCCGAAACGGCACAGTGAATAACTGTCCCACAAGATGCCGTAGCCCCGTGTAGAGACGATGAATGGTACGGATACTTTGGTGTTATACTGAAACAATTCCTCGTTCTTGCCCTTGTAATTGAACTCGTCGGACTGGTGCTGCCCCAGTCCGTACCAACCTTCATCGTCACTGGCCGACTGAAATACTTGCCGAACGGTATAAGCCTTTGTACCCTCAACCTCGATGGTTTTAAACGAGCGCCCACACTCGTCTTCTGACAAAATCGACCGTCCGTCTGGATCTCGGAACTGCACATCACCCGACAGTCGGGAAACAGCAGCCGTCAAGTGACGAGTGCTCACAAAGACAGAATCCTCACGCTCTTCGACGGTGAAATCTGTCTTTACCTCCACCGGTAGCACCACCAGACTCTTTTTTGTGGAAAAATTCTTCTCAGGTGTGGCCGAAACATGCATCAGTTTCTCGCCCATCACCTCAATGCGTACCTTTCGTGTCTGGTTCGGCGCTTGTGCGTCCAAACAGACAATTACTCCGTTAGCAGTACGCTCCACATCAGTAGAATTGCAAGATGCAAGCAAGCACCCCACCAAAAATAAATGCAAAGAACTATTCTTCATCACATACATACACTGTTAGATAACTGCCTGCAAAGATACGATGATCACATTAGTCCCTCCGCTTTCTGAAAGACTATCTATATACCCAAATGTTTCAAAATACAACCAACTGTACGATTCGTTGCAAAAGAATGTAGCATTGTTGCATTGAAGGAAGATTTGGGGAACAGGATGAAGGGTATTTAGCGGAAAAACCGTATTTTTGCAAACAACTCAACCAATATTGAGAGATACCAATGCTGAGAAAACTGATTGTATTGATGGCCTTTGCCTTCGGGCTGTTAACGGGTGCCTCCGCTCAAGAGGGCATCTGGTTTCGCCATATCGACACAAAAGGATATGAGATAAGGACGGCCTTTCGCGATGCCAAGGGTGTTCTATGGCTGGGCACGTCGTCAGGTTTGGTCAGTCTGCCGCAACTGATGAGCCGCGCGCCAAATGCCTATCAGAGACATTTCACGGAATTGAACAGAGCCATTGATTTCATCTGTGGCGACAGTCTAGGTAGACTCACTATGAAGACGCAGAATAGGGATGTCATCATGTACGATCCCCAACATCACCAGTATGTGTTCGACATGACATCCATGCTGGAACAGGAAGGCATCCACATCTCGAAAGATTTCTCCATGCTGACTGACGACTTCAGCCGCCGATGGTTCTGGAAAGATGATAAACTGTGGTTGCCTGCGAACAAGTCGGAAAACAGCAGACCTTTGGTACGTAGTTTTAACAACGAAAAAATATACGGTGTATGGTCGATGGCACATCAAGCGGTCGTTGCCACAGAGTATGCCCTCTACTTTATACACGCCAGCAGTGGCAAGACCATCCGCAGGGTCGCTCAGCCTGCCGGCATCAAGGATTACCGTACGATTTATGCAGCGAGCGATGTTGAACTATGGATCAGGAGCGACAGTAACCTTTGGATGTATGACTATGCAAAAAACCAATGGACGACAAGCATCGAATTGCCATCGGTAATCACGGGTTTCCAGATTGACAACAACGGACAGCGTTGGGTGAGCACGATGAACGACGGCATCTTCATCTACAGCGAGAAGGGAGAACTTCTCCAGCATCTTCAGCACGACATTAGAGACACTAGCGGACTGAAAAGTAACCGAATCATCACCATCATGTTTGAGCGCGAAAGCGGACTCATGTGGGTAGCCTACTGGAAAGGCGGTCTTTCAATCTGCAACACAGGACAACAGGTCGGCAAACTGAACAGTATCGACAGCGCGACAGACCTAAATGCAAGCACTGATGTGCTGACGTTCTGCCAATCGGCTGACGGAGAGAGGATATATGTGGGGACTGAGGATCGTGGTGTCTTCGTCAGCGCCCCCCCTGCCCGATGGGACAACATCACCGACAAAAGCTCAGCTACGGTGCTCCATACCGACACACAAGGTTCACTGTGGATGGGACTTTATGGCAAAGGCCTGATGAAACGAACCATCGAAGGGCGGGAAACACTCCACTTCAAGGGGCGTTCCCCCTACGCTGTGGTGGAGCATCAATCGGACGGAGGCAGATGGCTATATGTAGCCCTCTTAGGAGAAGGAGTCTGGCGACTGAATCCTGAAACGGGTGAAATCTTAGACACTCGAATCGGCGTGGGCTACGTGCTTGACCTCGTGATGCATGGACATCAACTCTATGCTGCCACAACAGAGGGATTCTATATGATGACTGGCTATCAGCAGTGGCGGAAGGTCTACGATGGCAAGTTCCGGTCAGCGTGTATTGATAAAAAAGGCTATTTCTGGCTGTTGGGCGATGTGGGATACGAAGGATTGACACTGCTCACCCCCAATTACAAGCCAGTAGAAGTACCATACGGTCTGAGCCATTCATCCCTGAAGGGCATCGCCATTGACAAAGAGGGGCGCATCTGGATCACCAGCAGCCGTGAACTTCTCATGCTGCAGCATGGCAATGACGGCTTGGTACGCAGTCTCTTCAATATCTGTCCTGACGGAGATCCACTCTACTACAACTATCACGCCATACTGATTGACAGCAGCGACCACCTCTGGTTAGGCACGACTTTAGGTTATCAGTGTCTCAGTATCCCCCGTCTGCTAAGCCAGACAGAGCAAGACGAGAAGACCGCTCAGCTATTCATCGGTGCTATCAGCATCAACGATGAAATCTGCTCGCCTTACCAAGAACTGGACGGACGGATTGTGTTGCACGAAGATGTGACTTACACTAAAGAGTTGAAACTCCGGCATAACGAGAACAACCTGTTGATAGAGTGTACGCTACCATCAGGTAAAGATTTCTCCCTTAATACATATTACTACCAGCTGAAGGGACTGAGTGATGATTGGCGACCGATGAAGGACCATACCATCACTCTCTCGAACCTTCCCCCTGGCGACTATAAACTGATGGTCAGGACGCAATCCACTGAAGAAGTCCAACTCTTGTCTATCCATATAGCTCCACCACTATGGCTCAGTTGGTGGGCCTATGTCATCTATCTGCTTATCGCTGTTGCACTAGTATATGGCATCGTCAGCTACTATGAAAACCGTCGATCCTATCAGTTGAAGCTACGCGAGATGGCGCTGCAACAAGAGCAACAAACACAGATGAACGAGATGAAGCTACGCTTCTTCACCAACATCAGCCACGACCTACGGACGCCGCTTTCACTCATTGTCGATCCTGTGGATGAACTGCTCAAAGAGATAAAGGAACCGCATCAGCATTCCATACTCCAGATGGTCAAACGCAACGCTGAGCATCTACTGGAACTCGTCAACCAAATCCTCGACTTCCGCCGTCTGGAATTCGGGCAAGAGAGACTATTGCTCAATTATGGAGATATAGTCACACTGCTCAACGACATTTGTACATCATTCAAGTTGAAAGGTAAGAAAGAACACATCCAGTTTGATTTCTATCCCTCTGTCAAACGAATTGAAACTTACTTCGATCGTGACAAGACCACAAAAATCATGATGAACCTACTTTCTAACGCCTTCAAGTTCACGGATGCCCAGGGCAACATCACTGTTCGGCTTGATGCGACCGATGAAGAAGTCGTGATCTCTGTTGCGGACACGGGCTCAGGAATCCCTGACGAGGACAAAGCATTGATTTTCGAGCGTTTCTATCAATCCGACACCAGCAACCGTTCATCTATTGGCAGCGGAATAGGTCTTCATATCGTCAGAGAATATGTCCGTTTGCAAGGCGGTGAAATTACAGTCAGCAACCAACCCGAGGACAAAGGCAGTATTTTCAAGTTTACGATACCACTTAGGAATTCTGAGAACGACAACATAGAAACAACCGCCCCGGCTGATAATCTGACAATCGACAATCCTCAAGAAGGAAATAAAGAAGGCAAAACCACACTGCTGCTGGCCGATGACAACCATGACCTGATCAACTATATGCGTCAAGCCTTATCGAAGGAATATGAAGTCCTGACCGCAGCCAACGGCACTGAGGCTTTGAAGCAACTTCAAGCCTATGATATCGACATCATTATCAGTGACGTGATGATGCCAGAAATGGACGGCCTTGAACTGTGCAGACAAATCAAGACTGATATTACCACTTCCCATATCCCTATTGTTCTTCTCACCGCCAAAACCATGAACAGCGACGAATTAACAGGGCTTGAAGCAGGTGCGGACGATTATATCACGAAACCTTTCAGCATGGACATCCTCCGCAAACGCATCAGCAATCTCATGGAGAGAAGCCATAACCAACACCAGCGGTTCGCCAATGAGATTGACATCGAGCCATCCGAAATCACGGTGACTTCACTCGATGAGCAGTTCATTGCACGTGCTATCGCAATCGTGGAAGAACACATCAGCGACCCTGACTTCAATGTGGAGCAACTCAGCGGAGAGATCGGACTCCACCGTTCACATATTTATAAGAAAATACAGCATATCACTGGAAAATCCCCGGTACAATTCATCCGACTGCTAAGACTGAAACGTGGCCGTCAGCTCCTGAACAAGAGTGGACTGTATGTTTCTGAGGTCGCCTATAAAGTCGGTCTGTCGCCTCGTAACTTCTCCAAATATTTCAAAGAGGAATTCGGTGTGACGCCCAAGGAATACGCTAAGGAAGAATGAACTATTCCCAAACAGGCTTCACTACTTGCCTTTTGCAACATTTCGCATCATCATCTAACACATATCATACATCATGTAGTTTTTTGAAACATTCCACACATATTTTTACACAAGCATCTTTCTCCGTCAGCGTATAAATACTTTTACTTTTGTCTCAAAAATGGAAAATCATTGTCTAACTACAAATTTTCATGAGATGAAAAAGTATTTATCCTTATGTTTGCTTGCTGCTATCGCAAGTCTGACATCATCTGCTCAGGTGATGCCTAAAGTGAAGCCCGAGGTCCCTATACCCGGCAAGAAGTATGTGCTGGTCAACAAAGCACAGAACACATCCCAGTACACATCACGCACATCTTGGGATGGGGCCTTCTATTTCCTCAATGAGGAAGAGTCGCATTATGCCGACTATGCCCTGACTGCCATCAGCAACGATGACGGATCATGGTCTTTTTCCCTTCTTGTACCGACACTCGTCAACAAGGAGGACGAAGGGATAATCTGGGAAGGACCCCAAAACTATGGAAGCTGGTCCGATTGTGTGAATCTCGAGGCAGTCTATTTTGAGAACATTCAAATAGGCGACATCATCAGGTTCAACATTACCGCCACATCAGGAGCACAACTCCAAATCTCTCATGGTTCAAGTTGGGCCAACTTCGACGGACTACAAGCCAAGGACATCAAGGGCAGTTACGACTTCCTGGTTACAGAGCAAAACATCAGTCTTTTGATGGAGGGTATCCACATCAAGGGCATCAACTACACGCTCAATTCTGTCTCCATCATTCCTGTAAATGGAAGCGAAGGCGAGAAAGAAACTGTGGATGTCACCAACTACCTTGTGCTTCCCCAAGGTTTGGCCAATGTGAATGCAAACAGCACAGAACCCGCGAAATGGTTCCTCGCTCCTCAACCAGACGGTTTCTATCACTTTATCCTTGGAGAGGGCAACAATACCGCAGCCCTTGCACAGGCACCATTCACACCGACAGGCGATATACGAATGCACCTCACCAATGGCGGTGACTATTTCGGTGTGACTTACTACGGAGGTCCTTTCTTCCCTGACTGTTATGGTGGTATTGATGAACTCGAAGACGATATGACGGGGAACGTCCTTTTCCATGCGAAAGACTCCATCTCCTTCAACTGGGGATTCGTAAGCGTGGAGAATGTCCCCTCATACTACGATGATTTTGCCATGATCAGAGAAATCAATTACGCCTATGCCAACTACTGCAATATCGAAGGCTACGGGGAAGGCTTCAAACTCACAGCTGACGCTGCTGCGAGCATCTATCAAAAGACAAGCAATCCAGGCGAGAACTCACAGTTGATCAGAGACATGATTCAGAAGAAGAAAGCCCTGTATGATGAAATCCTAAAGGCCATAGGAATGATGGAAGAGGAGAATGCGGATTTCACCAAGGCTATAGAAACCGCCAAGACCACCTTCGACACCATCACAAACAGCGCTACACTCGACGAGGCCATTAACAACTTGAAAACAGCCGAGATGAATTACGTCATGTTCATTGGCAATCTTACCTATCTTGGTGTCAATATGTCGTTCGAGGACCTCAGCACTCAGGACGGCAACGAGACAGGTTCCGTATCTGCTCCTCCCGCTGGATGGAATGTCTATATCAATGGAAAACAAGTCTTCACCGCATCCGAAATACAGTCAGGAGGCATACCCAATTGGCATGGTATCAATAGCGACAGTTATGGTGAAGTGAAAGACGGACGTGAGTCATACGGCATATGGGCATCCAACATACCAGATTTCGAAATCAGTCAGACTATCCAAGGGCTTGACAATGGCACATACCTGGTGACTGCAGGGCTGATGGCTGGAAGCAACAGCCAAGGTTCACGTCTTACCACCCAACGTCTGTTTGCCAACTTCAACTCCACTTACTACGCAAGTGCATCCGATTACGACCTGACTCAACTGGATGAAAATGAGATTTATTCATTCGCTGAAAACGAAATCATCGTAACCGACCAAGAATTGCGCCCCGTATCAGTACAAGCATACGTCTTCGACGGAACCCTTACCTTCGGTGTACGCACCAATGGCAACATCGCCGCGAATTACCGTACCGAAAAGAACCCAGCGGGAGGTGACGGATGGTTCAAAGTCGATAACTTCCAATTGAAGAAGATGGGCTATCAAAGCGAAGACGCATTAGAGGTTCTCAACTACTACAGAAGCAAACTGGAGGAATACACAAACAATAAATACATGATGGAAAAAAAGGTGAAGACACAATTGACCCAGGAAATCGGTGATTATTCTTCCATCAATGAGTCCTTCCCCCAGGAAGACATTGACAAAGCCATTGTTGGAGCAAAAACGCTCTTCTCTACCGTGAATGCCAGCGTCAAGGCTTACGCACGTCTCAAAGACGCAATAGACTACCATACAAGTCAACTTCTGGAATACGAGTCACGGCCAGGTGCAGGTGTTTATGGTGATGTCATCATGGAAGTCAACGAGAACATGGAGAATGGGTTGTATGATGTGCAAGGAGTTGAGGATGCCATCGCCCAACTTGAAGAGGCTTTACAAGCTTGTGTGCAAAGCTCTCAAATTGAAGAAGGCATGGAACTGACAGAATTTATCCAGAACCCAAGTTTCGAAGATCTCAGCAACCAAGGCGACAACATCACCAACAGCGTTGCAAATGCTCCAACTGGCTGGAACATCTATGTCGAGGGAACATTATGCAACACGGCTTCTGAACTCAATGCGGCAGGTGTCACCGCTTGGTGTGGTATCAATAACGGCGATAATTTGGACATTGTCAACACATATGGTGAGACTGTCACCCATCAATATACAGATGGTGAGCATCTCTGGGGGCTCTGGTCTGGTGCAGTTCCAGCGTTCGAACTCTCACAGACTCTCCATAAACTCCCTGCTGGCACCTATACCCTTACGGCCGATATTGTGGTTCAGAATGACTGGGCTGGCATGAACCTCGGCACTCAACGTTTGTTTGCCAATGAATATGTTATGATGTATGGAGCCGAGAATGACTACATCCAGACTACAGACAAGGAACTCTTCAACTCGCTTCCCGCTGATATCCTTGGAGCAGCCTCCATCGATACAGATTATCCCGATGCGACCATGAAACATCTCTCATACGCAGGGAACTACTCCCAAGAAAGCTATGGAGCCTCAGGTGCGCCATACACCACAACTTTAACCTTCGGACTCGCACAAGAAGGTGACATCACATTCGGAGTGCGTTCGAATCGCGTCAGCGCTGTAGATGGTATGCTGTCGGAACAGCCTTCTCTTGGATGGCTCAAAGTCGATAACTTCCGTCTCACCTACGACTCTGCGGAAGTTCCTGTCGCAGCAGAAGCCACTGACTTGAAGACCATAAGCAGAAGTGGGGAAAACAAAGCTATGGGATACTACAGCACATCAGGAGTGCTGCTTGCTGCTCCACAAAAGGGCATCAACATCGTTCGGATGAGTGACGGTACGGTCAAGAAAATCCTTTTGAGATAAAGGCAACGCTCATCCACAACTCTAAAAAAAGCATGCTTCCAGTATTTCGTGAAGCATGCTTTTATTGTTTATTCCGTCAAGTTTCAGTAAAGGAGGATAGCAGAATGCTAATCAGCACTTGCTTATGACCTTGTTGGCACCGCTGGTGAAATGCAGGGCATCGGGATTGTCGCGGACGAAGGACTCGATATGGCGCACGCGCTTCTGGTCGTAAATCTCCTCAATGGCGATGAGGATACCTGTCTCTTCCACATCACCGAAGCCATAATTGATGGCTGTGCCGAACATCTTCATGGTGGGCGAGAGGGTCATATAGGCATTGATGAGTGGTGGAATATTGAGCCCTTCCTTGCGTATCTCAGCGTTCAAAGCTTTGTAGTCTTCCTTGAACTCCGACTTGTTGAGTATCTCCGCCAACTTGTCTGGGTCTTCATCGATCTTCAGTGGTTTGAAGGGTACGATGAGGTTTTCCTTGTCGCTGTAGTATTTGTTGAGGAAACTGAGAATGAGGTTTCTGCAATGACGGTTGTAAGAGGGGTACATGGTCATCTTTCCGAAGAAATACTTGACGTTGGGTTTAATCACGAACAGCGCTCCAAGCCCGTCCCAAAGGTTGTCGAGTGCGAAGAGTCCCTTTGCACCGGCTCTTGTGGATTGGTATTCGAGTGTGACAAAGGAACGCCCTAATTCAATAGTGTTTGGCAAATAGTCCTTGATGAACCGCTCAGAGAAATGGAACATGTGTGAAGTGGCCAGGATAGGCTGTCCTTTGTCGTCGAACTTGATGTCCTCGGGAAGTATGTATCGGTATCCGCCTATGATTTCCTCTGCATCAGGATTCCATACGATGAGTTGTTTGTAGGGATGCTCCATGGTGTCGAACTCATCGAGATCGAGTGCTAGTCCGGTGCCACCACCTCCTGCTCGGAAAGCGATTTCCCTCAAACGGCCTATTTCCCTCACCACATTAGGAGAGTCTTGCCATGTGACGACATAAATCTCGTTGTGGCTTTTATTGGTGAAACGCAACCGTTTGTCCTCGGTCAGTTCTGACTTCAGCACGTCTTTGCTTACAGGCGCTATAATCTCTTCCATCATTATAATAATGTCTTATAGTTGATACATGACGACTGCCTCCATTTCCCAAATGATTCCATTGAGTCAGAAGCATTTATAGATAATTATCACAACTCGTACACTTTGTCCTGCACCCACTGCGCCCACTGCGCAGGAGTCTTAGACTTGTCGAAAGTCTGCCAGGGTATAGGCTTCCCAAATGTGACGGTCATTTTCTTTCCTCTGTTCTTGTACATCTCATCCACGAGGAACAGCATGGCGAGGTTGAACTTGATGTGGAGTTTCTTACAGATGTTGGCGATATTGTAGAAACGTTCAGAGTTATTTCCGGAGAACCTGACGGGAATGACATCACGTTGGTACTCCACACTCTTAGCCACGAACGTTTTTTTCCAGGGCAGGTCGTGAATGACGCCATTGATTTTCCTAGAGCACAGTCCAGCAGGGAACATCAGCACATTGTTGTCGGATTTGAAAGCGGCATCCACCATCTGAGGCAAGTTCCTCGACTGAGACCCAGTCTTGTTGATTGGTATACAAAGCGGTGCCAGTCCGTGGAGGTTCATCAGCACGTCGTTGACCAAGTATTTGACCTTGCTGTCGTACTTGTGGCACAGGATTTGTCCAAGTGCAACACCGTCAGCCCCTCCCAAAGGATGATTGGATGTGAAGGTAAAAAACTTGCCGTCTTCATTGGGAGGCAGTTCGTCCAAACCATTCACTTCCATTTTCATGTCGAGATACTCAATACAAGCATCGAGGAAGTCAATTCCCACCTTACCAGCGGCATCTCCGCCGATAAAAGCATTAACATCCTCCTGATGCAAGATTTTCTTCAGCCAGTTGTTGACGAACTTGGGAATATATTTCGCCTTTTCGCCCGCCTTCTCACTGATAATCTTATCTACATCTATTAAAAAAAGTTCCTTATCTTCTGCCATAACATCGTTAAACACCGCAAAATTAGTCTAACTTTTTAAAATTAGCAATAATTATCTCAATTATTTGCTGTTTTAAGTGGTAGTACTGTGTTTTTATGTGGAAAAAACGGTCGAAAAAGCAACACAAGGGATGCATTAGGGCATCTTGTGCTTACAAAAAGAAACATTCAAGGATTAGGAGAAATCAGTCGAACACCTCGGTAAGTACATCAAGGGACTTGAGTTCGGGAAATGAGGGTATATGCAATCTGAAATAGTCGTTGAGCAGTTTCAAACACCTCCCTTTCTGAATCCTATTCCATCTGAGTATTCTCATGGAAGCATAGTTCAGCCTCGCCAGCAAGGGCAGGACCTCAGTTTCTGGCGGCCGTATTCCATATGCATGCGATGGGGGCAGGTAGGTATAACACCCCTCCATCATGTCGAAAAACGCAGTCGGCGAATAGTTGTCCAAATTGGGAAAGATGCCTACAAACCTCATCAGTTGTACCATGAAGACGATGTGGAAGTTGGCATATCCGCGCCCTGCCAGTTCGAGCCATTCCATGGACAAGTTGATGAAGTCGTAAAGCGCTCTGTTGCGGGGTTCGTTTTTCAAGGCATGATAGAGTACTTCTGCCATGAAAAGAACCTGGCAAGACTTCACCAACGAGGCATTGATATCGTCGTAGGCGACAAGAGCCCTGGGGTTCTTGATGTTAGCCACAGCACTATTAGGCCGTATGTCGGCGTCGAACTCCAACTGCGAAAGCGGTCGCCAAAGTGACATGGAAGACAGAGAACGCGCCTTGTGTGACACTCGTACACTGAACGTGCACCTCCCCCGCATGTCGGTGAACATATCCACCATCATGTCGTTGTCGGAATATTTCACCGTTCTCAGTACAATACCACACAATCGCTCAATCATATATACTTACTACATATAATAAATGTATTCTCGTCCTCAAATTCTGGTATCATCTCATTGCAATCAGATACAACATGAGGAATCTTTTATACAAAATTACGAATAAAAGTGAATTCTGATGGGTAAAAACAGAAAAAGAAGCCTAGAATTTCAAAAAATGGTGGTTTTAAAGAAAAAAAGACTCGGATTTTTTTGCGAATTAAATAAAAGTGACTAACTTTGCACCGCAAAACCAACGGACATTGGTTTTTGCTACAGGTCGGTCCCTTCGTCTATCGGTTAGGACGAGAGATTTTCATTCTCTAAAGAGCAGTTCGATTCTGCTAGGGACTACCACTCGAAGAAGTTGCTGTTTTTGGGTCGCGCAGACAATATGGACGAGCATCCGTCGGGAGACAGCGCAAGTCTATAACATCTACCGGCTCGAAAACAATTTATTTATGTAAGAATTAAAAAAAGTAATAATATAAAATGGCAAATCACAAATCAGCTTTAAAGCGCATCCGTCAGGCAGAAAGCCGTAGACTGCGCAACCACTATTACGCAAAGACTATGCGTAATGCACTTCGTAAACTTCGCGGCACTGCCGACAAGGCAGAGGCTACTGCTCAGCTCCCAACCCTTCAGAAGATGTTGGACAAACTTGCAAAAAAGAACGTCATTCACTGGAGAAAAGCAGCCAACTTGAAGTCTGGCGCCGCCAAGTACATTGCCAAGCTCGCATAAATCACAAGAGCAGAAACAAACCTATCAAAAACCGGAATTCCTTTGGATTTCCGGTTTTTCTTTTATGTGACCAGGGGAAGGATTTCATGGAAAAGCCGGAGTTCAGAGGCATAACAAAATAAGGGCAAGAACCTTCAGAAGAATTATTGCAGAAAAACGATTTTCCATTGGAAATAATCTTCAAAATCCTTCGATATATGAGAAAAAAATAGTAACTTTGTAGCGTAAATACAAAGGTAAAATAAAACCCGTTACCAAAAAGCGTACCAACACTCAAAATCCAAGAAAAAAGAGTAGAAAGTAAGCATTAGCAGAAAAGAAATGAGCGAACTAAACATCAACGGCAGCACTCTATCCGACCAGGAAATCGACGAGAGCTACTCCGCTAATAACATTCAGGTTCTCGAGGGCCTTGAGGCTGTGCGTAAGCGTCCTGCCATGTATATTGGCGACATCAGTGAGAAAGGATTGCACCATTTGGTTTATGAGGTGGTGGATAACTCCATCGACGAAGCCCTCGCTGGTTTTTGCACACACATTGAGGTGACCATCAACGAAGACAATTCCATTACAGTACAAGACAACGGCCGTGGAATCCCTGTGGATATGCACGAGAAGGAGCATCGCAGTGCCCTTGAGGTGGTGATGACAGTGCTACATGCCGGTGGAAAGTTTGACAAAGGCTCTTATAAGGTGTCGGGTGGCCTTCACGGAGTGGGTGTGAGTTGTGTGAACGGTTTGTCAAGCAAAATGATTTCCCAAGTATTTCGCGACGGCAAGATTTACCAGCAGGAATACAGTTGCGGCAAACCTCTGTACGACGTGAAGGAAGTGGGTGTGACTGACCTCCGCGGTACCCGTCAGCAGTTCTGGCCCGACAAGAGTATCTTCACTACCACTGTATATAAGTTCGACATTCTCGCCAACCGTATGCGCGAGTTGGCCTACTTGAATGCGGGCCTTCGCATCTCCCTTACCGACAAGCGTCATAGCTTGAACGCAGAGATGGGCATAGAAGGCGACCGCAAGGAGACATTCTATTCAGAGGGCGGACTGAGGGATTTCGTCCGCTACATCGACAGCACTCGCACTCATTTGTTCGACGACGTGATTTACCTGAACACCGAGAAGGGTGAGACTCCTATTGAGATTGCCATCATGTACAACACGTCGTACTCTGAGAATATCCATTCATACGTCAACAACATCAACACGATAGAGGGCGGTACCCACTTGGCTGGCTTCCGTTCCGCCTTGACTCGTGTGTTGAAGAAATATGCCGAGGACTCGAAAGTCATCGAGAAATTGGAGAAGCAAAAGGTGGAAATCAGCGGTGAGGACTTCCGCGAAGGTTTGACCGCCGTGATTTCGGTAAAGGTCGCTGAGCCTCAGTTCGAGGGTCAGACAAAGACGAAATTAGGCAACTCAGAAGTAGCAGGAGCTGTTAACCAGGCTGCTGGTGAGGCACTGACCAATTACCTGGAAGAGCACCCCAAGGAGGCCAAGATGATTATCGACAAGGTGGCTCTTGCAGCCACTGCGCGTGTGGCAGCCCGCAGGGCTCGTGAAAGCGTCCAGCGCAAGAGTCCGATGACGGGTGGAGGTTTGCCAGGTAAGTTGGCCGACTGCTCCGACCGTGATGCAGCCAACTGCGAGATGTTCATCGTCGAGGGAGATTCCGCAGGTGGTTCAGCCAAGCAAGGCCGTGACCGTCATTTCCAGGCCATTCTTCCTATCCGCGGTAAGATTTTCAATGTGGAGAGGGTGATGTGGCACAAAGCTTTCGAGCATGAAGAGGTGAACAACATTATCCAGGCCTTAGGCGTTCGCTTCGGTTTGAATGCAGAAGACACCAAGGAGGCCAACTACGAGAAGCTCCGCTACTACAAGACCATCATCATGACCGATGCCGATGTCGATGGTTCTCACATCGACACCCTTCTGATGACTCTTTTCTTCCGTTATATGCCTCAGTTGATTCGCGACGGACGTCTGTATATCGCCACTCCCCCACTCTATCTCTGTACAAAAGGTAAGGTGCGCGAATACTGTTATACAGAGGCAGACCGTATGCGTTTCATTGAGCAATATGGCGATGGTACAGAGAACAGCATTCATACACAGAGATACAAAGGTTTGGGCGAGATGAATCCCGAACAGCTGTGGGAAACGACAATGAATCCTCAGACCCGACTGCTGAAACAAGTGACAATAGAAGATGCGGCAGAGGCCGACTACACATTCTCCATGCTGATGGGCGACGATGTGGGGCCACGCAGGGAATTCATTGAGAAGAATGCAACCTACGCCAATATCGACGCATAAACAATAGACATTTTCATCATGTACTAAATATTAATTATTTCATTCAATTCTTACATATTCTCGTGCCGACCAATGAGAAGTGATTCTGACCGCGTCGGCTCTCTTTTCTAAAAAGACTTTACCAAAGGTTTTAGAAAAAAAGGAGGAAATCTGTTTAGATTTCCTCCAATTTTTTATCGCTAGGACGCTTCAGAGTCGATAGCAGCAATATAAAGTCTATTACTCTGCCAGCAATTGTTTCACCTTTGCGGAGATGGCTTTTCCGTCTGCAAGTCCTGCGAGCTGTTTGGTAGCCACTCCCATCACCTTGCCCATATCCTTAGGTGACGAGGCACCCACTTGAGCGATGATGTCTTTGAGTTTCTGCTCCAGTTCTTCATCAGAGAGTTGTTTAGGCAGATACTCCTCAATGACTCTGACCTGAGCCATTTCCTCCTCTGCCAAATCAGGACGTCCTTGCTGCTGGTAGATCTCAGCCGACTCACGACCCTGCTTAGCCAGTTTCTGAAGTATCTTCAATGCGTCAGCGTCCTTCAGTTCGTCGTTGGCACCAGGTGCGGTCTTTGCCTCGAGAAAGACCTTCTTCACATTACGGAGTGTATCACGTCGCACTGTATCCTTGGCCTTCATCGCCTCGACAATACCTTTGCTGACTTGTTCAAAAAGATCCATATTCTTTAGTTGTTTATGCGTTAATCATACATTGTAGGACGCGAAAGGCCGCGTCACTACATGCTTATTATTGTCAGAAATTGATGACGGGAGCATTACCTGTGCTGGAAATGCCAATCTTTTCAGTCTTCTTCGTTGCAAGACTCTTGAGTTTATCGCGAGTGCGTCCATAAGTGGGTGTAGCTTCAACACTGCTGATAACCTCATCATTATCAAGGTCCTCATCGCTAAAAGTGAAGTACTGGTAGTTTCTCTGAGAGGTCTTGTTGATATCCTCAGGTCCATAATAGATGTTACGCCGTGTAGCATTCTTCTCGTTCTTGTCGTCGAGCGCCTCTTGTTCCTCCTTGGAGATAGGATTATTATGAATCATGAGGTAATTGTCCATTTCCTCGGTGTTCACGCTCTTGAGGCCGAATCCTGTGGCCAGAATGGTTACTTTGATTTGCTCGCCAAGCGTCTGGTCAACGGTGAGTCCCCACTTGGTCTCCACATCTTCGTTCTTAACCTTCTCCATGAAGCTGGTAACCTCTTTCATCTCGTCCATCATGAGGGATTGAGATTCATCGTCAGTGCTGAAGGAGATGAGAAGAAGGATTTTCTTGGAGTGGTAGATGTCATTGTTGTTGAGCAGAGGAGAGTTAAGAGCGTCTTCGATAGCGGCAGTAACACGTCCTTCTCCTTTTCCGTAGCCTGTGCTCATGATAGCCACACCACCATCCTTAAGTACGGTCTTCACATCGTTGAAGTCGAGGTTGATAATACCATGCATCGTGATGATCTCGGCGATGCTTCGGGCGGCGTTGCAAAGTGTGTCATCGGCTTTTGCAAAAGCGTTGATAACGGTAAGGTCCTGATAGATGTCCAGCAATCGTTCGTTGTTGATCACCAACAAAGCATCTACATTCTGACTGATTTCATCCACACCGTCGAGTGCCTGATCGATTTTCTTTTTACCTTCCCATTTGAAAGGAATGGTAACGATACCTACGGTGAGGATGTCCATGTCTTTCGCTGTCTTGGCAATGATTGGTGCCGCACCGGTTCCTGTTCCTCCTCCCATACCTGCGGTGACGAAAACCATCTTCGTGGATCCATCGTCGAGCATGCGTTTCACTTCTTCGATTGATTCCATGGTAGCGGCCTTAGCCTTATCTGGCCTATTGCCAGCG
>JAFXVU010000136.1 GCA_017534705.1 Bacteroidaceae bacterium | reverse complement strand
GGAGGTGGTGGCTTCTGCCACCACAGTACTGACGCTGGGATACAACACGACGGTACAACCCGTGACCAACGGCGACATCACGCTCAATGGCATGAAAATTCAGGCCAAGAGCAACAGCACGACGAAGATGAGAGTGGATATCCCTCTTGATTTGGAAGCGGGTAAAAACTATACCCTCAGAGTGGGCAAGGGAGCTATTGTCTCTACAGCCAACAACACCATCTCGGCACCCGAGTTCACGCTCAACTTCACCACCAAGGCAACAGGAAACAAGAACATTGCCAGTGCTCCTGTCAACGCTAATGCAACAGAGGCGGCCAAGCGTCTATACTCCTATTTCAAGGACCAGTACGGACAGAAGGTGATTTCCAGTGTGATGGCCGAAGTGAACTGGAACAACAAGAATGCGGAGAAGATTCATACGCTCACAGGAAAATACCCGGCCATGAACTGCTACGACTTCATCCACATCTATGTTCCCAACCAGGGCAGCAACGGATGGATAGACTACACCGACATCACTCCAGTGAAGCAATGGTCAGAAGCCGGAGGCATCGTGCAGTTGATGTGGCATTTCAACGTTCCCCTCTCTGAGGCCACACAAGTGCTGACCAACGGCAGCGGTGTGGATTGCAACCCAAGCAAGACCTCATTCCGCGCCAAGAACGTGTTCACTGAAGGAACATGGGAGAACAAATGGTTCTATCAGGAGATGGACAAAGTGGTCGATGTCATCCTCAAACTCCAAGCACAAGGCATCGCGGCCACTTGGAGACCTTTCCATGAGGGAGCCGGCAACGCCAATTACAAGCAACAGGCTAACTGGGCCAAGGCATGGTTCTGGTGGGGATACGACGGAGCTGACACCTACAAGCAACTCTGGATCACCATGTACGATTATTTCCAGAAGAAGGGTGTGAACAACCTCATCTGGATATGGACCACTCAGAACTACAACGGCGACAGCAGCAAATACAACCAAGACACCGACTGGTACCCAGGCGACCAATACGTGGATATGGTCGCACGCGACCTCTACGGATGCAATGCCGCAACCAATGCACAGGAATTCAGCGAAATCCAGTCCACCTATCCGAACAAAATGGTGGTACTTGGAGAATGCGGAAAGGGAGACAACGGCGAACAGGGCAAAATCAGCGACTGCTGGGCTTCAGGTGCCTTGTGGGGCCATTTCATGGTATGGTATCAAGGTGGGCAAGGCTCAACCAACACCATGTGCAGTGATGCCTGGTGGAGCGACGCCATGAGCAGTGAACTTGTCATCACTCGCGACGAAGTGAGTTACTAAACAACAGAATAATCATCTATAGCAGAAAAGACTCCGAAGGCCATGCGTTCATCCGCATCCTTCGGAGTCTTTTCATTGAGGGGCTTCATCTATGATTCAGAAAAAGAGTCATTGAACGTGCCTGCAATCAGACAGACCAGAAGTTGGTTATCCTCATTGACGAGTACGACAAGCACCGGCTCAATTCTATCAGTAACCCCGAACTGCAGGACGCTTACCGCAGCCAGAAGAAGGCCTTTTGTTCGGTGATGAGTCAATGGTCACGTCTTTGTTCTATTTTCAAGTCTCTGCGACTCTTACTTTGGGTGACAAGATAAACACCAGTGAAGACGAGGACAATAGCCACAGACTGCCAAAGCCCAAACACGCCAAGACCTGTGGCCACACTCACCGCGCAAGCCACAATGGGCTGCACATAATTGTACATGCTCACCACCGTAGGACGCAACTCCTTCTGCCCCGTCATCATGAAGATGTAGGCCAGGAATGTACCGCCAACCACCACAAAGGCAGTCTCCAACCAAGTGGTTACAGTGAGTTCAGCCCAGGGCAAAGAAGCCATACGACCGTAAGAGAAAGGCAGGATGACAATAGCCGCATAGGTAATCATCCATTTCATGCAAGTAATGACCGTGTAACGAGCAATCAAGTGCTTGAAAATGGTGAGATAGACAGCGAAGCACAACTGCGCGGCAAGACATAACAAATCACCAGCGAGGCGGCCCTCATTCGATGCCCCACCCCGGCTACTGCCCGTAATCAGGACAAAAGCACCTATGGCACCAAGAAAAACACCCGTGACTTTCTTCGAAGTGACAGGCTCACGCAAGAAGATGGCCGCCAAAACCATCGTAATGATAGGCATCACCGTAGTCATGATACTCGCGTTCACAGGAGAGGTGATGCTCAAGCCGATGGTGTAGCAACACTGGTTGAACACGATGCCAAGCATCGCCGCAAAGAAGAACTTCAACATGTCTTTCGGCTTGACTTCCTCGTTCTTGACAAACAAAGACGCCAGCCAAAAGCACAATGCCCCACCACAAACACGGAATGTGACCATCTCAAGACCACCTACACCATTGCTCATCGCATCCTTGCCCAAAGGCGCCATCAAACCCCATATCGCACAGGCAAGCAACATGCATATATGTCCTTTTATCTTCATCTTCAAGTACATTTGGCTAATTCAGGATGCAAAATTATACAAAAATCCGTTTTTTTCATTATTTTTGCACCAAAGACTGAATTCACATCAAGAAAACACACCAAAGGTATGACCACAAGACTTAGAACTTTACTGACCATAACGACTGCATTATGTTTCTTCTGCACACCATCGAAGGCGCAGACAGAAGGACTTGCATCCTACTATGCCAACCATTTCCACGGACGCAAAACCAGCAGCGGAATTATCTATGACAAGAACGGTTATACCTGCGCACACCGAACATACCCTTTCGGCACCATGCTCAAGGTGACCAACCTCAGGAACAACAAAACCACAGTGGTGAAAGTGACCGACAGAGGTCCTTACGCCCACAAGAGAATCATCGACCTCTCCTACGCAGCCGCCAAAGATATCGGCCTCGTCGGCACTGGAGTAGTGATGGTGAGAATAGAGAAAGTCAACAGCCAAAATGCCAATGAAATAGAATTGGAACGACTGAAAATACCAAAAGCTTTCCAAGAGGAGGATTTGACCATCGACCTTAAGTTAGCACATGAGGTTGATTCGCTTTGGTTTTTGCCCATCATCCCTGATGATGATGATGAATAACGCCTAAAACGCTTTTCTCCTCATCCTCTGCTCATTCAATTTATTCCACTACTTTTGCAAGAAAGGATTCAAGCCGGAATTCTAATTGTCCTTTTTGCCTTTTTTCTTCGACGCCTTCATGTAGTCGGTAGGAGTCATTCCATAGAGTTGGTGGAAGGCAGTGGAGAAAGAAGATATGGACCTGAAGCCCGTTGCCAAGCTGACTTGAGTGATGTCGAGATGCTTGTTGCTCAATAGTTTGGCCGCTTGTTTCAGACGAGCGTTCTTGATAAAGTCGCGTGGTGTCTGACTTGTGAGTTCTTTCATCTTCCGGTGCAAGTGGACACGACTCAAGCCCACCTTGTCGGCAATGAATTCCACACTCAGTTCGGGGTTCGACAGGTTCTCGTTCATCACTTTCATGATGCGCTCCATCAGTTTCTCGTCGGGCGACTCCAACTCGATGTCATCCACCTTGTCGGTTTGTTCAGCGCTACCGTCAAACTTGCTTTGCATTCGATGACGGTTGGTGAGCATGGTGATGACCATCTGCCTGAGCACATCGATGTTGAAAGGTTTCGACAAATAGCCGTCTGCTCCCACATTCAGTCCCTTGAGGCGGTTCTCATCAGTCCCAAGCGCAGTGAGCAACAATACGGAGACGTCGCTCGTGTTGATGTTTTTCTTGATGTGCTGGCAGAGTTGTATGCCGTCCATCACTGGCATCATCACATCGCTGACCACCATATCCACCTTACCCACGTTCTGCAGCACATAGTCCCATGCTTCCTGTCCGTTGACAAACTCACACACATTGACCACTTGCGACAACTCGCTCATCACATACTGCCGTATCGGCTCGTCATCCTCTACTACAACCACATTGAAGCGGCGTGGTCCCGATGATTTCTTCACAGGGAGCACCACAGGGATGTTGTCGTCAGTCAGCTCCGAATCGACTGGTTCTGTGGATGAGGAAACACTGGTAGAGACATTATCCACATCTATTGATTCCACACCATCCATGCTTGTTGTATCCTTGTCGTCAGAATCACCAGAGGAGATGTCTTCCCCGACGACTCCGTTATCTCCATTTTCCATCGATTGCCCTTCATGAGGTTCGACCACTACAGAACCGTCACTTGGTGTCACGTCTTGGCCCTCTTGTGGACCCTTCTCATCGGTAATCGGCATATCACCACCCGACACTTCTGTTTTCTCCTCAGGTTGTTGAGCCACCATCTTCTCATCACCCAACGGGATAGTTACCGTGAAATGAGTGCCTTGTCCCTCCGAATTGTCAGCCACCTCAATGGTGCCGCCATGCAACTTCACCAGCTGGCTCGTCAAGTTCAGTCCTATTCCCGTACCCACATAATTGTCGACATTGCCACTCGCAGAATAGAAACGCTCGAAGATATGCTTCTTGTCCTCGTCCTTGATGCCGCATCCAGTGTCGGTCACCTCAATACAGAACCTTCCTTCCTGGGAAAGGCTGCTCAGATAAACAACGATACGTCCGTCCTTAGGAGTGAACTTAAAAGCATTCGACAACAAGTTCATCACAATCTTGTCGAGATTAGCCTCATCCACATATGCCCACAACTCATCCTTGGGGTGGTTATAGAGGAACTGTATGTTCTTCTGCGTGGCCGAAGACGTGAAGAGCTCATAAAGGTTTTTCACGAAACGAACCAGTTCCACCCGACTGTATTTGAGCTTGAGCTGTCCTTTCTCAGCTTTGCGTGAGTCCATCAACTGGTTGATGAGCCTCAAAATGCGCTTCGCGTTCTGGTTAATCAATCTGTAATTGGTTTGGTGAACATCGTCGTCACCCATTTTCATTAACCTCTCCAGTGGACTCAGGATAAGGGTCATAGGTGTGCGTATCTCGTGACTGATGTTCATGAACATCTGGGTGCGCGCTTCGTTCATACGTTCTTCCTGTCGGTGATGTTCCAGCAAGCGGCGAGCCTTCACGCGATGACGATAATCCTTATAGAAAAGCCAGGCCAATAGCAAGAGAAGCAGGAAATAACCCACCATAGCAGGCGCAGAGAGATACCAGACGGGATGGATGACTACAGAGATTCTCTTCACATCAGTTTCAGTCCCTAACAGACTGCCCTTGATGCTGATATTGTAGGTACCTGCAGGCATATTAATCATCTCGATACGGCGACTGCCTTTGGGCAGTTCCACCCATTCATTGCCATTGATGCTATAGGCAAAAGTCATCAGTGACGAAGTGAGTGACACAGGCGCCACTTCGATGCTGAACGTATTGTCGCTATGGCACAGACTGAAACGTTCCGTTTCGGCAACCCATTTATCAGTGATTGTATAGGAGCCCGATTTCTGACCTGTATGCACAGGCTTGCCGAAGAGGTAGAAATCCACAACACGGAAATCCGATATCTTCACGCTGTGCGTGGTCATCTCAATCGGATTGAAATAGGTGATGCCATTGACGCCGCCGAAATACAGATTGTCGCCACCGTAGAATGAAGCGCGCTCACTGAACTCATTGCCTTGAAGGCCATCTTGTGAAGAGAAACCTTCCAACATCTTGCCTTTCGCATCCAAACGGTAAAGTCCTTGGCGAGTGGAAATCCAGAGATGTCCGTCATCGGTAATCTCAATACCCAGCACCGCCTTGACATTTCCCGCGCTCTCTACACGTTCCAACTGACCAGACGACGCATCATATCTCATCAAGCCCTCATTGGTGGCCAACCAGAAGATGCCGGAATTCTTGACCTGGCGTATTTGATTGACCGTAACCCTATCGACCACTAACTTCACATCACTCACATTGCCGCCATTCACACGCATATCCACCAATCCGTAGTTGGTGGCCAGGAGCATGCGAGTGCTCGTCAACAAGATATCATTGACATACATATTTGGCGACAAAATACGACGTGACTCGTTCTGGACCTTTTGCTCCACACGGCCTGCTGTCACATCATAGTAAAAGAGTCCGTATCCGCAAGTACCTATCCACAAATTGCCGGATTTATCCTCAGCTACAGAATAGACGCTTGTCACCTTGTCGCCCGACGCTATCTTGCTCAAAGGCGTCAACGCACCATCAGCGGGATTCATACGCATCAGTTCTTCATTAAAAGGACCCACCCACAAATTGCTTCTGCTATCCTCGAAGATATCCATAAAAGTCATGTCGATGCCCGATGCGTTCTTGCCCAGGAAATGCTCGCTGCCCGTCATGTCGGGATTTACCTTATAAGCTCCGCAATGGTCGGTGCAGACCCATAACTGCCGTTTGCTGTCGACAATCATGGCGGTGACACAATTGGTGCCAATCAAGTTGCGGGAAGCCGAGCGACGACCCATATAATGGAAGTTGGAGGCATCTGCTGGAGAGGCATACACACCTTTCCAATACACACCAACCCAGATGTTTCCTTCTTTATCAAGCAGGGCGTCCTTCACATTGCACTTGTCCATCTTAAAGTCGTTCACCTCGACGACACTCTTCTCCACCTTCCGCGTTTTCTCATCATAGACATAAAGGCCGTCGCCGTCGGTACAGATGAAAATACAGCCCTTACCGTCAGAACGGATTTTCCAAAGGGACTTGCCTTCAAGTTCGGTGGAGGCATTGACAAACCAACCTTGGGCAGAGTCATAGACTTTCAGAATTCCATGTTCTTCTCCCAAATACATCCTGCCGTCGGAACCATAGCACAACGACCTTGCCACATTCACACCTTCAACCATCCAGACTTTGCCATCACGGAACATGCCCACTCTACGGTCACCGCCGATGAACCAGAAACCATGGTCTTTGTTGTCAACAATCTGAACAGCCCTGTTCAACGCATCAATCTTGCAACGATGTCTCATCACATAATCGCGCTTGCCGTCATCGTGCATCTCCAAAAGGCCAGCACCTGATGTGCAGGCATAAACCATTCCGTCCTGCGTATGTGCCAAGCTGATGATATAGGGGTGGATGGTATCGTTATTCTCTGAAAGCAAGGTGACATCATGGAACTGGTCGGTCAAGTAGTCATACCATTGTATGCCTGAAGAATGGCCAATGAGAAGGTCGCCATTCTGCAATTGCTCGATACAGGTCATAATGTCGTTCGACAACGAATGTTCGCCCCCATCCTTATAGTAGACATTGATTTTAGAGCCATCAAACCTGTTGAGGCCATTCTGTGTCAATATCCACATATTGCCACGACTGTCCTGAAAAAAGCTTCGGATGTTGGTGTTCGACAATCCGTTGTCGGAGGTCCATGAGTATACAGCCTGGGCCATGGCTGACACTGCCGTCATCACAGCCAACAGACATACAACTATTCTTCTCTTCATAACGTGTTTTTCTGTCATCGTTCTAAATGTGATTGGTAGATTATCCGTCTGCATCATAGTTTTCTATGTGACATTCATGAGTTTTCTTCCAGTTCAGGCACAAAGATACAACTTTTTCACGATGAAACATGCAGAAATCCACTTTTTTTGAACATGTAAGATGAAAGCGTCAAAGCATTTTTATGGTGAAAGTCGACATAATCAACATCAATGGACAGAAAAAGACATACCACAATAAAAAATTAACGACTTGGATGCTTACACTTCATAAATTTTGCATATCTTTGCCAAAGGAAACGTTGACCATAGTCATTATGACATAGCCAACGGCATAATGATAAACTTACTGGATTCATGTTCGACAACATTCAAAACCTGATACTCGATTTTGGAGGTGTACTCGTTGACCTAGACCGTGAAGGGTGGAAAGAAGCCTTTAACAAATTAGGGTTCAACGATTTCGAGGAGGTTTTCAACGACAAGAGCACCAATAACGTCTTTAAGCAGTTCGAGCTTGGACAAATTTCGTCGGAACAATTCTGCAAGACCCTGAAACACCACTGCAACTCAGGCACCACTGACGAACAAGTAGCTGAGGCATGGAACACCCTGCTCACTGGCATTCCCCGACAGCGACTCAGGAAACTGCTTTCACTGCGCGACAGATATGTGGTCTATCTGCTCAGCAACACCAATGTGCTGCATTGGAACCATTCCGCACATTCGTATTTCAGCTACCACGGCTTCTCTATCGACGACTATTTCGAGGAACTGTTCCTCTCTTTCCAGATGAACCAGATGAAGCCAGACCCGGGCATTTACCACTCCATCATCGCACGAACAGGCATCATGCCTTTCAACACACTCTACCTTGACGACATGAAGGAGAATTGCGAGACCGCAGCACGTCTGGGTTTCAAGACCCATCTTGTCACCCCCGATGAAGACTGGACAGAACTGTTCTCCGACCCTATTCCCACCTACGACCGATGAGCGACAGACCCTGCGTAGTGACCATTGGCTTTTTCGACGGAGTTCATCGCGGGCACCAGTATATACTCTCCCAGGTCAAGGAAGAGGCAAACCGTTGTGGCTTGACCTCTGCCGTCATTACGTTCGACAACCATCCCCTCACCATCATCAAACCTGGTTTTGAACCACTTCTTCTGTCTTCACCCGAGGAGAAACTCCAACTGCTCAAGAACACAGGCATTGAAAAAGTGGAGATGCTGCATTTCACGTACGAGATGTCGCAAATGACTTCAGAAATGTTCATGGCTCAAGTGCTGAGAGGCCAGATGAACACTCGAAAACTGATTATCGGCTACGACAACCATATCGGACACGACCAGTTGCCATTTAATGAATTGGCCGAAATAGGCAAGTCGCATGGCATAGAAGTAATCCAGGCAAGAGAGCACATACAAGACGTATCAACAAGGTTCAGTTCATCGGTCATACGTAAGGCTTTGATTGAAGGCGACATCGAAAGAGCGAATTTCGTACTTGGACGATGCTACCGCATCAGCGGAAAGGTGGTTGATGGCTTCCAAAACGGCAGAATTATCGGTTATCCCACAGCCAATATCCTTTCTGACTGCAGAGGTAAACTCATCCCTCACACAGGTGTCTACGCGGTGAGGATACATCTATGCGACAAACTCCTCAACGGCATGATGAACATCGGGCACCGTCCCACTTTCCATAATGGAGAGCAACAGACCCTGGAAGTGAACATCTTTGATTTCAACGCCGACATCTATAGCGAGAGGGTCATCATTGAATTCGTGCATTATATCCGTGAAGAACGTGAATTCAAAGATGTGGAAGAACTCAAAGCGCAGATAGAGAAAGACGAGGCGCAATGCCGTGAACTTCTGGCATAGTTCTTAAACGGGAGTTAAAGAGGGAGTTAAAAGGGGAGATAAAGGGGAAGTTAAGCACCTTTTATCCGTCAGTTCTCCAGTATTTTTTTGATTTCGGCATCGACTTTCGTCAATTTGTCACGGCAGAAAGCCACAAGCTCTTGGGCCTCCTTGAGAGTGGCACTGAGGCTGTCGATATCCATTTGGCCATTCTCCACTTTATCTACAATTTCCTCCAAGCGCTTCATCGCATTCTCGTAGGTCATTTCGTCTTTTTTCATATCTCCTGTTTTTTATTGTTTTGCTCCAATTCAGTCACACTCGACACGACCTTTCCATCGGCAAGGATGGTGACAATCTCATCGCCTTTCTTCAATTGTGACACATTCCTCAGCAACTTGCCACCCACTTGGGTGATGCTGTAACCACGCCTGAGAACATTCACAGGGTCAACTGCTTTCAGTCGCAAAGAAATCAATTTCAACCGATGTTGTTCAGCCTGCATCAGAGCATTGACCTGCAAGGGAAATCTGGCCGCCAACAGTTCGATTTTGTTCTTGTCGGTCTGCAGTCTGCTATTAATGCCGCGGTGTATAAGGTTGGTGATTTGGACGAGCCTGTTGAGCTGACGCTGGTGAAAAAGGCTGTATATCGATGGCATTCTGCCTACAATCATGTTGAGGCGATTGATTTCTTCGGCCAACCTTAATCCCACACATCCCGTGATACGTTCAGAAATGCTCTCCACCAGAGTCAGTTCCGCTTCCTGATGGTGGATAAGAAGTTCTGCGGCGGCTGTAGGAGTCTTGACACGGGTATGCGCCACCATATCGATGACGGTGTCGTCACGTTCATGACCGATGCCTGTGACGACAGGCAAAGGGAACTGAGCCACATGTTCAGCCAGAGCCAAAGTATCGAATCCAGAAAGGTCGGAAACAGAGCCACCGCCACGGATGATCACTACCACATCCCATTCCAGTGCGTCATCCATGATGGCGTCAAGCGCTGCGATGACACTGGCCTCAACGCCATCGCCTTGCATAACGGCAGGGAAAAGCCGAGTATAGAATACCAGTCCTTTTTCATTAGCGTTAAGCTGGTTGCAGAAATCTCCATAACCAGCGGCTGTGTCACTGGAAATGACAGCAACTCTTTGTAAGAGCCTTGGCAATTCCAGTCCTTTGTTCATCTGGTCAATGCCTTCTTCTTTCAGTTTCCTGATGATTTCTTTCCGACGTTTGGCTATGTCGCCAAGGGTGAACGTGGGGTCGATATCCTCCACGTTCAATGAGTAACCATAAAGAGGATGGAATAAGAGCTTGACCTTTACCAACAACATCATACCAGCCGCCAACGGTTGGCCTGTGGTATTTTCGAAATAGGGGCGGAGAATCATCCATTTGCTCTTCCAGACCGTAGCTCGGGCCTTAGCCACCAAGGAATTGCTGAACTCGTCCTTCTGCACGAACTCCATATAACAATGTCCCCTGCTCTCGCGCACCTCGCTTACCTCAGCCGAAACCCAATACGCATGGGTAAACGACTGCTCAAACACAGCGCTTACCATATCATTCAGTTCCAATAAAGTCAAGGCTTTGGTCATTGTCTTCTTTTTTATAGGAAAATCATCTTGGTCGCTTGCCCAGAAGCACATGCTCGAAGTTGGCGTACGAACTGTCGATGTAACTCAACTCGTAAGGTTGGATACGCAAAGATAGTGTATTTTTCAATTCTGTCAAACCAAAATACTCACGAAGTATCGCTACCATATTAAATGACATATCATCACTCTTGCGCATCAGTGCATGGCAACAACGCAAGACCAGTTCCCTGTCACCCTCTGCATGGCGCAAGGTCTGGAACAAGATGTAGTAGGCGACTGGCGTAGTCAGCGATAGCAGAGCCGAGGCACGTTGTGCGGGTTGGTCTATTCCAAGCCAAGAGAACAGCCCTGTCATCTGGTCCTCTGTCTCCAACAGCCCTATGGCCATCCTGACCATTTTCATCCGTTCATCAGGCAATTGATTGACCACATACGCCGCGAGGGCTATCGCTGAAGGACTATCGAACGACAACTGCCGGAAGTGAGCCAACCGCTTAATGGCGGTGATGGCTGGCAGGAAAGCCTGATGGCGAAAAACCAGCAGGTAATGGTAGGTTTCCCAGAAGAGGTCGTTGTCAAGATGAGGCATCACAATGTTACGCACCACATTCTCCGTCTTGCGGAATTCTGCGTTCGACATTCTTTGGAACAATTGAGTCAGTCCGTCCCAGTTCCTCTCATGCACGAGTTTCTCTATAACAGGTGAAACAACCATAATAAATCGATGATATAATGATAAAGGGGGCTGATAAGACAGTTTTACCGTGTGAGCGAGAACTTCATGCTGACGCCGAAGTCTGCTGTAGTCGTCGGATAAGACGATGACGAGACTAAGGGCTCGTTGCGTTGCCAGTCCATGTATCCGCTTAGGGTGAGCAGACGGCTGAAAGTATAGTCGGCAGCCAGCGACACTTTGTAGGCTGTACTACCATTGGTGGCAGTGGTCACCATCGTCTGTATGTTGCGGTTGAGCGCATTCTGCATCCTGTAGGAGAAATCGCAGCGCAAATTGAGGTCGTGGCTCACGGTGTTGCGACGGTTGGCAGCGGTTCTTGAGTTATTATTGGTATTGCTGTCTTCGTCTGAGTTTTTCTTGTTCTTGCTCTTCTTCTGTCCACTTTGTATGCGTTTGGCTCCGAAAAGATTCAAGTCTTTGAACTTACAACCAAAACCAACGACGATATCATTGCTGTTACTTTCCGTGAGTGCCACAGAGGTGACACTGAGATTGAGCGAGCGTACCGTCTTGTACTCCAGTTTGGCCGTAATGCCGTTATTGAAGGTCATATCCACACCCAACAACGGATTGAACGACTCGTTGATGCTTACGGTGCTCACATTGTACATGCTGCTAGGTATAGGATTGCCTGTGGTCACATCAGTGATGAAACCAAAATCGCCCATATACTCCATGAAAGTGGAATACGAATTGTATGCTCCTACAGAATAAGTGCTCTTGTACTGGTGATTGATATTGAAGCTCTTGAAATGATCGGCAAACCATGGAAGTTTAGTCAGACCGCTGTAGGTCACCTTCCAGTTGGGCACCAGTTTCGAGAGCGACGGGAAGATGGTCAGCGGTTGTCTCTTGGCATCGCCTCCGCAATAAGCGGCGAGGAAAGCGGGAATGAGCACGTCGGCTGAATATTGAGGCACACTTCCCACCTCAGGGTCATAGGGCTTGCCGGCAAGGTCGCCTGCATCGGCTGGATATGTGGACGACGCGTATTTCGCCTCTATACGCTGTCGCACGATTTCGATATTGCTCAGGAACTCATTGAAGGGTTTGGAACGGTAGTTGTTGTTGATGTCACCGCTTCCTCCAAAGGCGGTCGGGAAGGAAATGATAGTCTGCGTGAAACTACCGCTTTGTGTCATCGGCATTCCTTTGTACATGAACTGCACAGAGCGGCTCTTGTTGACGGTGCGGCTAGCATCGAGGTCGATTTTGAGGTCGCGGAGCGGTTCGAGCGTGACACGGAAGCTGAGGTCTTCGGCTGCAGTACTTGTGGAAGGCGTGGTGATGTTGGAGTCGTTGAGCATGAGCCATCCATTGTCGGCTGCCTTCTGAATATAACTGTTGCCGACAGCGCCAAAGGCAAAGTCCCAGCCTGGGGACATCTTGCCCGCAATGGATTTCTGTCCGAACGCATCACCTATTTCTGTGCGGAAGCCTGGAAGGGTGAGCGAATAAGTGTTTCGGTAGCTGACACTAGCATTACGAATCATCATCAGACCACGGGCAGCCACCTGAGCGGCCTTGTACCAGTTCTTATCGTAGAGTGGTTCTTTAGCCACCACAGAAATCTTCAACGGAATGCTGTCGCGGTTCTTAATCTTGATGCTGTTGGCATCCACCTTGCTGTATTTCAACTTGTAGGTCTTGCCCTCCTTAGTGGTAGCCCTGACGACAATCCGCTTGCTGTTCTGTCCATGCTTCACGGTCACCGACGCCGTGTCGTTGAGGGTCACCTCCTGGGTGAAACCTTTCTTTTTCTTGCTGTCAGCGTTCTTGTCCTGCGGTTGCTTGCCATCGGCAGACTTGCCGTCCTTAGCGTCCTTGGCGTCTCCATCAGCATCCGTTTCCTTGGCGTTCTTCTTGGAATCCTTGGCGTTGGCTTTGGTGTCCTTCGTGTTCTTCTTGGCAGTAGTGGTTTTCTTGTTGCTGCCCGAGAAGCGCTTGTTCGCACCTTCAAGGAACTTCGACTTGTTGTAGAGGGTTTCTAAATTGAGTTTTCCGTTGATGTTGACCGTACGGTTGGTTGTAGCAGTATGCCCGAGCGATGAACCGTCTTCTAATTCTGTGCCTCGTGTCCATCCGTAGTTAGAACTGTAGGATCCATCGAGCGATACCCAGTCAAGAACGGGTATCTTGTTGAGGGGAACCTGATAAGAACCGGTGAACGAGGATGCGTAAGTGAGTGGACGTCCAAACGAACGGATACTACGCTTCACGGAGTCCTTCCACTGTGAGTACTCATCGGGATAGAGGCTTTTGTTGATGACCACGTAGGGCTCCTCAATCTCGGCATGCGTAGCCGACTTCCAACTCAGTTTCATCGATTTGAAGATGTCCCATCGGATGGAGAAGTCGCGGTTCCAAAGGAACTGCTCAGAGAAAGTCACTGGCAGACGTGTGCCTGCGTCAATGTCGCGTTCCTGCAGTTCATAATAATGGCGTGTGATGTCGGTATTGAATGAGATGTTCTGCGGCAGGTAATTGAGATTCTGGGCTTTGACGATGTCGAGCCATTTTGACTTGCTCTTCAGGTTCTTGAAAGGCTCCCAGGTCTTATACTTAGGCGTGTAGTTATACGCGAGGTTGAACTTCCAGTCCTCGTCGTTTTCATAGACGATGGTCTCTCCCTCCTTGAAACGCTTGCTGTAGCTATAGCTCACAGAGAAGTTGGCAGGGTCGAACGGCATGGGTTTGGGACTCTGATAGTTGGACTTCCAATTGGAGAGCGACAAGTTCTTGTTGCGAATAAGCGTCTCCGTCAGACTGCTGAGCGAGTCACGCTCCGCCTTGCTACCAGTCTCGTCGAGTGCGTCCTTCAGAAGCATGTCTGTATCGAAAGGATTATATTTGGGCGATACCTTCTGCCAGGAATAGGAGTAGTAGAAAGGCAACTGCATCTTCCATTTCTCGGGGAAGAGTCGACCGAGCTCGAAACTGGTTGTGACGCTCCATTCATAGAGGTTGTCATCGCGGCGCTGGGTTACCGACTCTTCCAGACCACCGAAACCAGCGGTCTCCATATGGCCAGTGACATTCACCGAACCGATGTCGCTGAGTTGGACGTTAAGGTTGCCTTGAGCTGCCCAACCACCCTCGTTGTTGTAGTCTTGCATACGCATCTCGTTGACCCATACCTCGATGCTGTTGGTATGGGCGGAGTTATTGCGCACACCTATCATCATGGTCTTCACCTCACCAAGCGAAGGATTACCCATCACGCTGACCTTGTTGCCTGGTTTGTCAGGGTCGTATTGTGAGAACAGCTGGGTGTAACTGGCTTCAGGGTCACCACTGGCACGACGCTTGTTACGTTCTTTCTTGAGGTCGGTGAAGACACTGAAATCCACATCGAGCATGTTCTCTTCTGGCCAGACTGCCTCGCACCCCGAGGAGGTGTAGGTGTCGTATCGTCCAGATGGAGTCAGTTTGAGAGGTATCTCGTACTCGTAGTAGTTGCTGCGGTAGTCGGAGCCCATACGCAAGAAAACACTCATCTCGTCATTGGCCAGGGTCTGGTCGCCCTCAAGGGCATTGGCATGGACAAACATCTGCAAGTGCTTATACTGGCGCAGGTCGTAGTTGAACGTCTTATACACGGCGCGTGCATCACCTGTACCAAGGTTCTTCACGGTAATGGCCAAGGCTTGTTCGTTGTCCTGGGTAAGCTGTGGCTGGGAGGGGTCAATCACTCGGGAGATACCTGGAGGCAGCACGTAGTTGACAGGTGTCTTGTCGTTGTTTTCCTCTATGTTCACTGCTGAGACGGTCAATGAGCCTGTCACACTTGGTTTGTCGCCGGTGAAAAGTGTCTGTTGGTAGTTGCGCCACTCGCCACGAACAAGGTCCAACGATGCGAAACGCAGCACGATAGGTTGCTCAAACTCCGTGAGATACATACGCATGAAACGTATGCTGCTGAAATCGTTGATGCTGCCGACTTTTCGCTCGTACTCATCCAAGGGGATGCGGAAGAGATACCAAGTGGCATCTTCCTTGTTGCCATTGCGGAGGGAAACGGATGTATGACGCTCGTCCACAATGTAGTTGCGACCTACAGCCATGTCCTCTGGACGTATGCTCACCTTGTACTGGAAGAAGTTCTCGTACTCGTTCATCGTGTAGTCGGCGTTCACGTCCTCTGCGTCAGGTGTGGTCTTGTAGGCTGTGCTGTAACTCTCGCCAGAATCACTGGAATTGGGAGAGTTGCCCTCAGGACCGTTGATATGCTTGTAGCGGTCAAGCACCGATGTCTGCCGCTGGTCGAAGTCTGTGCCACGGAAATAATGGTAGTCGTCGCCTGCGGGGTCGTTGAGCAGAGAGTCGTAAACCTCAGCCCTCACCTTGCCTTGAACGGCAGCGAGGTAGTCAGCGTAGATGCCATAGGAACGCTCGTCGGCATCGACAAGACCGTTGAGACCGATATCCTGTTTCTGGCGCGCTCCGCTCTCATTGCTGAAAGAATACACCACGCTCTGCTCCGTCGGCACACGTCCCCAGACGGTCTCGGCGTAGTTGGAGGCACTGTTCACGGGCATGCCGCTCTCGTAGGATTTCTTACCGTCCTTGAGCACATCCTCGCTCACATCGCCAAGGTTGATGTAGAAGTCACCGCCATAACCCGCTTTGTCCTTGGTGTAGATGAAGGGGTCGAGCAACCAGAATTCCACGTACTGCACATTAGCGGTCTCGAAGTCACTGTTGTCGATTTTCCTCATCATACCACCCCATCGTTTGGTTGGGGTAAGCAAGCGTCCGTTTTGGTCGACGTCAGGGTCGAGGTTGTAAGGGCCACGCTCTGTGGGGTAATATGCGAGGTTGAGGATAGGAAGTGTGGTGCTCTCGCCCACGTTTGTGTCCTTGTTGGGATAGACCTCACGCTCATAGACCTCACGTACGTAGTGGTTGGAGAGCTGGTTGAGGTCACTCTTGATGTGGCCAGGGGTGAGCGAGCTGCTTCGGCGAGTGAACAGAGGGTCAATGGTGTACCAAGCGAGCAAAGCGCGGTTGTATCCATACTTCACGTCGTTCTTCAGACCACCGTATTCCAAGTTGGAGGGCGTGGAGGACAACATCCATGCTGTGGGTGTGCTCACGTCAATCTCACTCTTGGTGCTCTCGAAGTCATCGAGATAGGATGCGTTGCCCTGAACACCATGAGCCGAACCTGCAACAAGTTGTGCCACCTCGGCCTGCAAGGAAATGGACGACGGAGCGCTGACGTTGATGAGAGGAATCTTGTCGATGAGGTTGGTGAGCCATTGGCTCTGCTGTTTCCAGTTGACGTTGAGCCCCCAAATGGTGTTGTTGACAGGCTCGGCACCCATCGCAACCTTTGATGTGAGCGACTTCTCACTCAGATGGAGCAAGGTACCGCCCAACTGAAAGTTCTTGTTGAAATCGTATGTCCAGTTCACACCCAGCATCGTCTTCCTGATTTGCGAGTATTCTTCTTGACTTTCGAGCGAAACACTCACGTTCGTGCCGGCGTCAATGATGCTTTGGTTGATGATGGTCACACGTCCCATCGAATAATCCACCGTATAATCGGAGCCCTCGTCCAGTTCCACACCACCCGCAGTTACCTTCACGGAGCCCTGTGGGATATTCATGCTCCCGAGGTCGATTTCCGAACCTGATGATGCTTTGTACTCGCCAGTGAGGGTGAACTTGTTCTTCTCCGCAATCTGACGGGCAACTATCTTGGTGCTGTCGTAGAGTTCATCGTAGCAGTACTTGTCGGCCAAGGCATCGCTTCCCAATTTCTGGCGCAACCAGTCACCGAAGGGTTCCACCACGGGGAAGATGACACGTCCGTTGGAGGCCTGGATGGTGTAGCCTTCGATGAAGTCGAACTTTCCGTTGGGGTTGGTCTTCTGGTTGTCATCAAGTCGGTCGAGGTTCATCATCTTGAGGATGGTGGTCTGCTTGAACAGTTCTTCGGGTATGTAGGAAAGATAAACGCCTGTAGTGTCGCTTAGGTATTTGATGTCAAGCCTGAACTTCTCTTTCTGGATAGATGTGGCCTTGAGGTTATAGACGTTCTTCATCATCAAGTCCCAGTTACCCATTCGGGGCGAGTTTGACGTGTTCTTGAGAAGTTTCACGTAAAGGGCCTTGTTGTTGTCGGAGATATCGCCCGAGAACTCACCCACTTGATAGGTCTGTCCGCCGTAGGTGTACTCGAAAGCCACGGCCAGTACCTCGTTGCTCTGAAGGTTCTGCTTCAGCGAGATGTAGCCGAGGTGTTTATTGAGTGTATAGTCATTGGAAGAGAGCAAACGTGCGTTCTCCACTTTTTCATAGTCCACACCTCCCTGCATGATGGCATCGAGCACCGTACTGGTCTGGTCCACAGCGCGTGCGTCGGAATATGGTGCGTTGACAAGGGTGGAATACTCATCATTGGCCACATTGCGCGGAACACCGCCCTGGCCATGCCACTGCTTGTTGCTGATTTTGTTGCCTTCACCGAGATCGACCAAACCAATGATGTCGCGCGTGTTCTGGGTCGCGCCACTTGTGTTGGTAATCCAAAGCTCTACTCGATTGATGGTCACTCCGCTGGTGATGTTGGGCAATGTAGAGCAGGCCTTGTCATAGTTGTTGCGGAAGTATTGGGAGAGGAAGAAATGTCGGTTCTCGTCGTAGTTGTAGGCCTCGAGTTCAAAGGTGGATAGTTGGCTGCCACCCCTTGCCGAAACCGTAGAGGACTTGGATTTCTTCTGCGACACCACAGTCTGGAGATTGAGTTTTCCGAACTGCATGTCTGTTCGGATACCGAAGAGTGTGGAGGCACCGCGAATGAGTGACGAATTGGTAGGCATGCTGATATTGCCCGCTTCCACGAGTTTTACAATCTCGTCTTCCTTACCCTCGTATTTCAGTTTCAGGTTCTTGGAATCGAAATCGAATGTGGCCTCAGTGTTATAGTTGAGGTTGAAGGCCATCTTGTCACCAATGGTGGCATTGACACTGAGGTTGACTTTCTCATCGAAGTCGAAATTGGACTGTTTGCGGTTTCGCTCGGAAATAGAGGGGTTGTCGGTAAAATTGTAAGTGTAGCCGAACTTGAGTTCCGCTGAGCCGTTGGTTTTGATTCTCACGCCACCTGGACCGAAAATCTTCTCCGCGGGACCGAGGTCGAAGTGCATGTCGGTGAAGTCAAACTTCTCCTTCCCTTTGGTGACGAAAAGGGAGTCGTTGCGCTGGCGGAAATAGGCATTCATCGACTTACGCTCGCTCCATTCAAGGTATTCCTCCGGTGTCATCAGGTAGGGTGTGCTGAGGAAGTTGTCACCAATTTTCGTACCCACCTTGTAGTAACCGGTCTTCTCGTCGTAGTCAGCGGCGTCTTTCTTGAGGTTCTCTGGGTCGTCGAGGTCAAAGGGGTAGTTGTCTTCGGATTCGTCGGTGGTAGGGGTGTCGGTTTTGCGGACCTTTACCTTGGGTACGGTATCGTTGGGGGCTTCTATGGCAACAGGGGACGCCTCGACGGCAGCAACTGTTTCAGCAGATTTGCCAGCGAGCATATCGCGCATGAAAGTGGCGTTGACGTATGGCAGACGGCCAAACGACAACTGAACCACAAACACGGCACACAAGGCCATGCCCATCACGAATATGTGTTTCCCTTTTCTCTTCAATTCTCTATTTGTTTTTTCTTTCTCTATCTATTGTGTCAATCGTATTTATAGCCTATTGTTCAAAAATGCGATTAAGCGAGAGCAGAGCCAAAATTGCGAGTAAGTGAGTACAAACGAATGCCCATGCTCAATGGCTAAAGCATCTTGAGCGCTTGCTTGATGACCTTCTCCACTGGCAACTGTGGCTCGTTCTTGAGGATTGCCCTGACGGCCTTGGTGGCGGGTGCAGGCGAGTAACCGAGCATCTTGAGTGCCTCGATGGCCTCGTCGTGAACTTCCTTATTGAAAGCAGGCTGAGGCTCATTACTAACGGTTTCGGAAGGAGCGACGCCGAGTGAAGCCACTTTGTCTTTCAGTTCCACGATAATACGTTGGGCGGTCTTGGGGCCAAGGCCTTTCACGGATTTGAGCATAGCGGCATTCTCATTCAGAATGACATTGCACAATTCGGGAACCGTGAAAGCTGAAAGGATAGTGCGGGCGGTGTTTCCTCCGACTCCACTGACACTAATCAACTGGACGAAGAGCTCACGTTCTGCCTTGGAATGGAAACCGAAGAGCACATAGGCATCCTCACGAATGGCCTCATAGACATAAAGACGGGCATCGTGTTTGCCTTGCAAGGCTGTATAGGTATTGAGCGAGATGTTGAGCAGATAACCCACTCCACTGCATTCCACCACGGCCTTGGTGGGTTCCAGCTCATCTAAGATTCCTCTAACGTATTCTATCATACTCTTTTTTCTTTTATCTGTGTTTGAAAGATGAGTCTCTACCCATAAGGGTATAAACTCACCTAACACTTAATAACGCAATATTTCTTTATTTATTGCCAAAAGCGCTTGAATTCATGGCAACAGACATAACCTAACAACTATCAACAGCCGAAACCACAATTATATCCTAAATTGGATAATCCCAGATTGGATAATAATAAAAAAAATAATACTTTTGCATTATTTGACCTATATTTATTATTTGTAATTATGAGACACTCATTGGCTCTTTCCTTCCTAGTCCTGTTATCAACAGCCATGAAGGCGCAGGAGATTGATGCGTTCCATGGCATCCTTCCAGTCACTGATCCTGCCCTGAAGCGTTCGCTCAATGGCCAATGGCATCTTAAAGTGATAGAAGGTATTGACGAAAGCAAAGGCAATGTACCCGAGCTGAACGACACTTGGGGACGGATTGATGTGCCTGGGTGCTGGGAAGAGTTCGGCTTCTGCCAACCATCCTACGACAACGTTAACCCACTGACTGGGTATTATCGCACCTTGTTTACCATACCCGAGGATTGGAAGGGGCTACGCATCGCCATTCGCTTGGACGGAGTGCTCTATGGCTACGACCTATACGTTGATGGCCATTATGCAGGTTCATGGCAATCAGCATACAACACCACCGTTTTCGACATTACAGACTGCCTTGACTTGAAAAAAACACGTCATGCCACGACACACAGTCTAGCCCTACGCGTCATCACTCAATTTCCAGGCAGTGACTTCGACTACAACGATGACTGGGCGCCAGCTGGGATTTTCCGCAATGTCACACTCATGGCAGTACCAGCGACCCACCTGAGCGACCTCACCATCAACGCAAAAAGCACTGGAGAAATGGAAGTGTGTACCGACATTGCCAACAACAAGAAGGGAACTATGGTGAGACAAGAAGTCATTGATGCACAAGGTCAAGTGGTAGCTGTGGGGCATCAGGAATCGGGAGTTTCACTCTTGTCCGTTGCCCATCCTCACCTCTGGACCGCTGAGACTCCTTATCTATACACCCTGCGCACGACCCTTCTCCAGAAAGACAAGCCTTTGCAGACTTTTGAGCACAGATTTGGTTTCCGCGATATTACTATCGACGGAAATGTGCTCAAAATCAATGGACAGCCAGTCAAACTGCGCGGCGTGACATGTCACAGCACTGATCCCGTCAGCGTTAAGGTTATCAGTGACGAACTGACACAAAAGGACATGCGATTAATGAAAGAAGCATCAGTTAATTATATCCGCACATCGCACTATCCACGCGAGCCACGTTTCTACGAACTGGCAGATTCATTGGGATTCTACATCATCGACGAGATTCCTTTTGGGTATGGCGACAGAAACCTCTACAGTGAGGAATTCTACCCCATACTGCAACAACGTGCCGAAGCCACAGTAAAACGCGACAAGAACCACCCCTCAGTCATCATCTGGAGCGTGGGCAACGAAAATCCACTTACTGATATTTGCATACGACTTGGCCGCTATTTGGCAGACACTCTCGACACTACACGTCCATACTGTTACCCACAGATAGGTAGCTATTTCCGCCATTTCTTCGATGGAAAAGACGACAAGGGGTTTCCTTCCAATGCACCCATCTATGCTCCCCACTACCCCACCACCGACCAAATTGCGGGCTTCTACCAACATCTGGACAAGCCTGTCATCTTCACAGAATACTGCCACACGCTAGGCATCTCATTTGAAGACCACGACAAACAATGGGAAATCATCCAACACACGCCGGGCATCGCAGGAGGAAGCGTATGGGAGTGGGTTGACCAAGGCATGCCTTTCAAAGAGCGCGAAGGCCTCTCCAAGCGATATGGTTATGCGGAAAAAGTCTATACTACGCCTTTTTCTGGATTCGAGATGTATGGCAATAAAGGAACGGACGGATTGCTGTACGCTGACCGCACTCCATTACCCAACTATTACGAACTACAACATAACTACGCACGGGCTTTCGTGGATTTGCTATGCTACGACAGCTTGACTCATTCTGTCAGGTTCTCTATACACAATCGTTACGATTTTCTCAACCTCAAAGACCACGTCTCTTTTCAATGGTCTCTCACTACCAATCGTGACACCATTGCACGAGGGGCTTTCAGTCCAGATTGCAAACCTCATGACACAGTGGATTACATGCTACAACTGCCAAGTTTGCAGATTCGTACACAATTGAATATACTACATCTCACTTTAACAGACGAACATGGACACGTCTTCCTTCGTCAAAGTTTCCCATTGAGCAAAATTACTCCTGTCTGCCTAGGCACAGGCGATGTCACTGCTTTATGGCAAGAGGGACCTCTGGTAAGGGCTGGACGTAAACCCACTTTAGCCGAGAATGTCACACAGAAAGACCGACTACCCGAGAAATACCTTCTACCAATCGACAACACCCAGGTACGAGCCAAGGTTGAGCGGAAAAAAATTGAGGGTGGAGAAGAGTTGACTTTCGACTTGATACCCGACAGCACGGACTTATTCCGTGCTGAGTTAGGATTAGCTTTCCTACTTGACTCAAGTATAGACCGTTTCCAATGGATAGGCAATGGTCCATATCCTTCGTATCCAGGACGGCATCAGGCCAACAGATACGGGATATGGGCAAAACATAAAGACGACCTTTACTTCGAAGGTAACCGCATGGGAATCGATACCGCAGTGCTTACTGACAGCCTCGGCAATGGGGTGTTAATCACTGGCGACTCGCTCAGCCTGAACATGGAGCAGACCGATTGCGGATTGGTGCTTACTGTCAATGCTGCAGTGGCGGGACAAGGTCCCAAATTCCAACGAACAGCCTTTCCTGTAGATACAGGTCGTTCTGGCACAGTAACAGGCCATTTCAGAATTGTCAGAGTTAGTGCCATAGATTTTCAGAAAAACCTCCAGACATTGTTCTGTCCTCCAAACGAGGTGCCTGCACCACTGCGGCCGTATATCACCCAGTACGACACCTACTTGATGCGCTACTCAGATATACGCTGATTGTCTAATGGCATTAGCTGATGAGTGACGCTACACTCTTGACCCTCGAAATCTCAGCCATGTACAGACGGCCATTTTCGCTGTTTTTGTTTTCCATGACGATAACTTCATCAACCATCTGTAATGCCTCACGAGCCATAGGGGAAATGTTTCGCATGCATATGCAACTTGACGGATTGCGGTAAAGCAACAAGGCATCACCACCGTCGTAAATTAAGCGAGGAGTCACAGGTACACTGTCCTGATAGCCTATAATGACTATGACATCGCCTTTGCTGTTCTGATAGATCTGGTATTCATTGAATGTATTCATTGTGTCAATATCTAAAAAAGGTTGTTATTGAAATTAGGATAAATTAGCTCCTGCCCATTCGCAAAAGTCAGCCAGAATGGGCAGGAGAGACAGTGTTCTCGCAAAGGAGAGGAAGTGTTGGCAAAAACAAAAAGGAGAGGCATCAGCGCTGCGACATGCTGAATCCCGCGATGACCGGGCGAGAGGTGGAAGTTTGGGGTCGTTGCGACATCCTCGCTACCGCTGCCTCCACATCGGATGGCAAGATAGTCTGCAGTTGTTGCCGGTTGAGAGGACGAGGCTGAGCTGCCAATCGGTCGGCCATGGCAGGTACCACCCCCTCAAAAATGAACTGCTGTATCCAACGTGCATTGGCAAAGAACTTGTCCTTGTTTGCCACGGCCTTTTGAATGGCTTTGTGGAGCATCTGCCTAACCTCGTCGGATGCCTCATACTGGTATTTGACGAGCAACCTGTCGCAGATTTCCATGAGTTCGCATTCCGTATAGTCGGGAAAATGGAAATGGTAGGGGAATCGGCTGGGCAACCCTGGATTAGACTGCATCATCTTCATCATAGGTTCTTCGTAGCCAGCCAGCACCACCAACATATCGGGATTGGGTTGCGAAAGCATAGTAAGCAGGCATTCAAGCGCGTGCTTACCGAAATCATTGCTGCTTTTGCCATCCTCAACCAGTGAGTAAGCCTCGTCGATAAACAGCACATTGCCTTTGGCCCGACGCATAATCATCTGCATATTCTGCTCCGTCTGCCCGATAAACTCGCCTACGATCTTGGAACGCTCTGTGACCACGACATCACCTATGGAGATGAGTCCAAGTTGATGATAGATACGCCCCAGCAGTCGTGCCACCGTGGTCTTTCCTGTCCCGGGATTACCAGTCAGCACGATATGGTGCCCGTTGGCGGAAGCATTGGAAGGCAGTCCCTGTTCCTTTCGCTCTGAGAGGAACCGGATGCGGTTGGCTGTGATGCGTATATCGTCTTTCACCATCTCCAGGCCCACCATGTCGTTCAGCTCTTGCAGGCAATCCTGGTAAGTGTCTTCCTTCCCCTGCAAAGGCGTGATGTCAATATCGCAAGACTGCAACTGTGTGGTTTCTTCGCCCTCATACTGATTGATGTCGAGCCGGTTGATGCGTTTGATGTAATTGGAGCGTATGTGCTCCCGCATGAAGGAGTCCACAAAACGGGAACTGAAAGGGTATGTCAGGTTGTGTGCCGCGGCATTGGCATAAGCCCTTGCTATCACGTCCTGCGCCTCAAGTGTGGGATGGAATGGGGCAAGCAACCTTCCCGTCAACAGCGCTACAGCCTCGTCGGCATATGGAGCACTGGTTTCTATCCGGTCGCTATCGGGAATCATTTTCACTTGGTTGCCAAACAT
>JAFXVU010000135.1 GCA_017534705.1 Bacteroidaceae bacterium | reverse complement strand
TTTTTTTTGTAAATTTGCACCGCAATTAGGTTTTGAAGCCATTGCTCAGATATCGCTACTGAAAAGAATAATCAGAGGAACAGGCATGTTGTTTCGATGATTATTATTTTTGTGGTGTGAAGTGCAAGAACCTGGTTGCAAAATTATGTTGAATAAAAAGAGAAAAGTTCTTCGTGAATTCACAATAAATGTGAAAACATCACGTTATATAAGTAACATCATATTGATGGATTTACCAAAAAGAGCGTTCTCTCTTTGAAGACAATACTATATTAATATGGCATTTCGTCGATCAGTTGCAAAAACGTTAACATACAGTGACGGTTATAGGAACAGCAATACTTCTACTCAGATGAGCGTGGTAAAAAATACAGCGAATATTGATGCTATGGGTGATTTCCAGAAAGGTGTCAAAAGAACGGTAGATATTGTTGGCTCTTTTCTTGGCCTGCTATTGCTGTCGCCCATCTACCTCATCATCTATATTGTCCAGAAAATTGACGGCAAGGGACCGGTCATTTATAGCCAGGAGCGTATAGGTCTTCATGGCAAGCCCTTCATGATTTACAAGTACCGCACGATGGTGGTTGACGCTGAGGACAACGGAGTTCCCCAGTTGGCCCAGCAGGACGATGACCGCCTGACTAAGGTTGGTAAGTTCCTCAGGGTGCATCATTTTGACGAGCTACCTCAATTGTGGAATGTGCTTGTCGGCGATATGTCTTTTGTGGGCTACAGGCCAGAGCGCAAGTATTTCATCGACATGATTATGAAAGAGAACCCCGACTATGAAAAGCTCTTCTGCAGCCGCCCCGGTGTCACGTCGATGGCCACCCTTTACAATGGCTATACCGACAGCATGGAGAAGATGCTCCAGCGCCTTGACATGGACCTTGATTACCTCAAGAACCGCTCTTTGTGGCTTGACATGAAAATCATAGCCAAAACCATCTTGGCGGTTGTTGGTTGGAAGAAATTCTAAGACAAGATGGCTGAACGTTTCAAGTTGTGTATCTGTGGCCATTTTGCCTTTGGGGAGAACAAACTCAACGGCCAGACCATTAAGACGAAGGTTGTCACAGAAGCACTTGAACAAATGCTTGGAACGGAGAACATCACCAAAATCGACACCTGTGGCGGTGTCAAATCCCTTTTCCGATTGCCTTTTTTGCTGACGCAAGCCTTGCGCCGTAACGATAACCTAGTCATCCTTCCCGCTTATAAGGGGGTTCGGGTCATCACTTTCATCCTTTCTTTTCTTCGGCTTTTCTTCCATGACTGCAAGGTTCACTATGTGGTCATAGGTGGGTGGCTGCCCAAGTATGTACGTACCAAATTCTTGCTGAAGAGATGTTTGTCGGCATCGGTCGATACCATCTATTGCGAGACCTCTACCATGATGCGGCAGTTGGCCGAGAGTGGATTCACTAATACAGTTCTGATGCCCAATTGCAAGGATTTGCCAGCAGTGACGCTCCAAATACCGTGTCCTGCCCCCTGCTATCCCTTGCGTTTGTGCACTTTCTCCAGGGTGATGAAGCAGAAAGGAATGGAGGATATCGTTCGGGCCGTGGACCTCATCAATGCAGAAAGGGGGAGTGAGGTTTTCACTCTCGACATTTATGGTCCTGTATGGTCTGATGAGCAGGAGTGGTTCGACGGTCTGAAGAAAGGTTTTTCGAGCGCTGTGCATTATGCTGGCGCAGTGCCCTTCGATGCTACAATTGATGTGCTTAAGGACTATTTTCTCCTTGTGTTTCCCACATTGTTCTACACTGAGGGTGTGCCTGGCACCATCATCGACGCCTACGCTGCAGCTCTTCCTGTTTTGGCATCGCGTTGGGAGAGTTTTGGTGATGTCATCGATGAAGGACAGACAGGTATAGGATATGAATTCGGGTCCTTCGATGCGCTTTGCCAATCATTGAAGGATATAGCCGACCATCCTGAACAAATTAATCGGTTGAAGCCGCTATGCCTCAACAAATACCGGCAGTTCAGGCCCGCAGAGGTGATTGCTGTGCTGGTGGATGAACTCAAATAGTCCATCCGTTGGATGTTTCTTGTTGTTTTTTTTCTTCCTTGGTCCTTTTTTTAACTTGGAAGCATTGAAAAACGACTTTTTTTTAATAATTTTGCATTTTGTGTATTCATACCGCAAATATGTTTGATAACTGAAAACAAAAACGGACAAATGAGATATAGAATTACTTTCTTGTTATTGCTGTTTATCTCTGTGAGCAACATGTCGTTTGCCCAGACCATGACAGACAACCAGGTAATCGACTTTGTGTTAGACCAGCAGGAGAAAGGTGTTGACCAAAAGACCATTGCGACCAAACTCTTGCAGAAAGGAGTCACCACCCAGCAACTCCGCCGTGTCAGGAAAAAATTCCAGGCCCAGCAAGAGCAAATAGGTGCCGTTGACCTCACGGGTGAAGGTAAGCGTCAGCAACGCGTGCGCACTAGGACCGGTAAAGAGATACAAGGCGAGGAAAACCAGCGTCGTAATAATTATATGATTGACCGTACCAAAATCAATCAGCGGCGTGTGAGCAGAGACGACCAACTGGATGAAATCAATGGCGAGATAGTTTTTTTTGATATCGACTCACTGCTTTATTACCAGAACTATTTCAAAGACGAGAGCGAGGTCTTCGGACGCAACATCTTCAACAACCAGATGCTGACGTTCGAACCTAACGTGAATATGCCCACACCAGCGAACTACAGGCTTGGCGCTGGCGACCAGGTGTTTATTGACGTTTGGGGGTCCACACAGGAAAGCTACGATGAGACGATATCTCCCGACGGATATGTGGTGCTCGACGGTATAGGTCCCGTGAAACTGGGTGGTTTGACCGTATCGCAAGCCACAGCCGCTCTCCGTTCCCGCCTTGGCCGTCGTTACAGCGACAGCAATGTGAGCCTGAGCGTGGGTGAGACCCGTTCGATTCAGGTGCAGGTGATGGGTGAGGTCAACGCCCCGGGCACATACTCGTTGAGTTCGTTGTCTTCCTCTTTCAACGCGCTTTATGCCGCAGGCGGTATCAGTGACATCGGTACCTTGCGCGACATTAAGGTCTATCGTGCAGGAAGGGAGATAGCGTCGATTGACGTCTATGACTATATTCTTAACGGCAACACCAAGGGCGACATCAGATTACAGGACAATGATGTGGTGGTAGTCGGACCTTACGACTGTCTGGTGAACATCCGAGGCAAGGTGAAGCGCCCGATGTTTTATGAGATGAGGAAAGACGAAAGTGTCAACACCATTGTGCAATACGCAGGTGGTTTTACTGGTGATGCCTATACCAAGAACGTGCGACTGATACGCAAGAACGGCAGTCGATACAGCATCCATACCATCGAGGAGTTTGACATGAACGGTTTCACGCTCAACGACTGCGACTCCATTTATGTGGATTCTGTAGTCGCTCGTTTCTCCAACTTGGTAGAGATTCGTGGCGCTGTTTATCACCCTGGTCAGTTTGAGCTTGGCAGCAGTATCTCCAGTGTGCGCGACCTCATCGAGGCAGCCGACGGTGTGAGAGAGGACGCATTCCTCAACCGTGCCGTGATGCACCGTGAGAAGCCCGACATGACGCTTGAGACCAAGTCGATAGACATCAAAGGCCTTCTTGATGGAACGGTGGCTGACATCCCCCTGCGCAACAACGATGTGCTGTTTATCCCGAGTATGACCGAGATGAACCCCGACCAGACGCTTGCCATCGAAGGTGAGGTGAATTTCCCAGGAGTGTATGCCTATTCGGAGAACACCACACTTGAGGACTTCGTGCTTCAGGCAGGTGGACTGACACAGGCGGCTTCTATGGCTCAGGTGAATGTCTATCGAAGAATACGTGACCCCAAATCCACGATTAACGACACCAAACTGACAGAGACCTTCTCTTTCTCACTCAACGACAATTTTGAAATCAAAGGAGGCGACAGTTTCACATTGCTCCCCTTCGACCAAGTGGTGATACGAAAGAGTCCCTCGTATAACGAACAGCAGAACGTCACAGTGAACGGTGCTGTGAACTTCCAGGGCAGTTATGCCATGAGCAACAAGCGCTATCGCCTCTCCGACCTCGTGCATGATGCAGGCGGTCTTTCAGAACTGGCCTATCCTAAGGGTGCTCGTTTGGAGCGTAGGATGACACAGGAGGAGCGCAACCAACGAGAAACCACATTGCGCGCGTCGCAGATTCAGCTCTATGAGGAGAGCCTGAAGATGTCGCAAGGTTCCAACAACATGGACTTGCAGTTGGCAGATTCACTGCTCAACCTCAAACTCGACCTCGGTGACACCTATCCTGTGGCTATTGACCTCGAGGCGGCTCTGAAGGACACTGCAGGATATGAAAACATCGTGCTCAGGGAGAATGACAGGCTTATCGTTCCGCAATACTCCAACACTGTGAAGATTAGCGGTGAGGTGATGTATCCCAACTCCATCAATTATAAACAAGGCGAGTCGCTCAGTTACTATATCAAGCGTGCAGGAGGATATGGAAACAACGCACGTAAGTCGCGTGTCTATGCCGTCTATATGAATGGCTCTGTTGAACTGATTAAGCACAACAGGAGCAAGGATATAGAACCAGGATGTGAAATCGTTGTTCCATCGAAGGAAACCAAGAACCGTATGTCGACAGCCGAGTTGTTGTCAATAGGTTCTTCGTCAGCGTCCATAGCCGCAGTGGTGGCCACTATTGCCAATCTTCTCAAGTAATTCATGGGGATGAAAACGGCTGTTATCCTGTTGAATTGGAACGGTGCTGACGACACTATCGACTGCTTGGAATCACTCTCACAGGCGAAAGGCTCATTTTTTGTTGTTGTCGTAGATAACGACTCTCATGACGATTCTGTGGAGCGTTTGAAGGCTTGGCAATCGGCACATCCCTCTCTCGACCTTCATCTGTTAGAAGAAAAAGAGAACCATGGATTCGCCATTGGCAATAATGTCGGTGTGAGGTATGCGTCACAGTTCGCTCCCGATTATTACATGCTCCTGAACAACGATACGGTGGTGGCACCAGACTTTCTGGAACAACTGCTGTCGTTTATGGCAACCCACAAGGACTATGATGTGTTGTCGCCTGTAATTAACTATTATGATGACAGAAAGAAAATCTGGTTTGGTGGTGGCCGTTTGAAAGCCACAGGCCGCACGGCATTGCATAGGGGAGAAGATGAATGTGTGCTGGAGGGTGTGTCAAGTTTCCCTGTTAACTATGTTTCCGGTTGTGCAATGCTCTTCTCTCCCAAAGTTCTGTTGCCTTCAGGAGATGTCTTCTCCGACACATTCTTTTTTGGTGAGGAAGACCATGAATTCTCTGTGAGGCTGAGGAATAAGTTCCGGATGGCTTGTGTGACGGGTGCGAAGATATATCATAAGATAGGGATGTCGAGAAAGAAGATGAGTAAACAGCAAGACAACTTCGATGCTTATATCTATTATCTGTCGCTATATGTCATTTATGGTTTGTATGATAGCGGTATAACTCGTTTTGTCAAGTTCTTATATATTCGTCTGAAATCATTGGATAAATTCTGTAAATTAGGCAATTCTTTTGGCAACTCGCTCAAGTTGTCCAATCGTTTATATGCAGACTATCTGGTCCACAAAAATATTGACAAGAATTGTTTCGAGGAAATGAAAGGTCGTTTCCTTTCAAAACAATAATTCAATCCCGATTAACATCCAACAATTCTCATGAGCATTTCTTCCTTAGTGGCTTCGAAGCGTTTGCGTCAGGTTCTTATCCTGTACATGTCCACCCTTGTTGGGGTGTTCTTGGGCTTTGTGGCTTCCATCATCAACACGAATGCGTTGGAGCCAGCCGCTTATGGGGATGTGCGCTATGTGCAGAATATCATCCAATTGTTGTCGTGGTTACTACTGTTCGGCTATTTCCTTTCAGGAAGTCGTCTGCTGGCATTGGAGAACAATGAACAGAAGCGAAGGGAAATCCGTGGTGTGCTGGTGATAATCCTGGGCGTGATATGCTTGGCCACCGCATTGCTTGATTTCGTCATCGGACTATTCCATGGACATGCCCCCACAGGTATGAGGCTTTTCTTCTATTCTATGCCAGTGTGTTTCTATCCTGTGCTCATCAATTACCTCAATACCACAGCCCAGGGAGACAATCATATCGGACGACTGTCGATAGCGCGTCTATTGCCGCATTTCGTTTATATTGTTGTGGCATACTACCTATACAAGAGTTTCACGGTCACTTCCGCCCTGATGCTGGTCCTTCAGTGGGGCATTTACAGTGGCGTGCTCCTTATGGTGATTTTGTCCACCAAACCTAAGTTCGCTAATATCAGATATCATTGGCGCAGGTTGAAGGCTGAGAACCGCGCATACGGCCGTAAACTCTACTATGGCTCTCTGGCGATGGTGGCTACCAATTATCTGGCAGGCTTCACGCTCGGTTTGTTCGATAAGGACAATGTCAATGTGGGATTCTACACTCTTGCCTTGACCCTGACCACTCCGCTATCCTATTTGCCGGCAATTGTAGGTACCACCTATTTCAAGCAATTTGTCAACGAGCAGCAGATACCAGCCAAGGTTTTCCGCATCACGCTCTTGGTGACCGTTTGCAGCTGCGTGTTCTTTGTTGGGCTTATCAATCCCTTGGTGTCCATCCTTTATCCACCGGAATATGCTCAAGTCGGGAAGTATGCCTCATGGATGGCAGTTGGTTTTGCTTTCCATGGTTTAGGTGATATGATTAACCGTTTCCTTGGCTCCCATGGCATAGGCACACCTATTATGAACAGCAGCATCGCCTGTGGAATTGTCAAGGTGGTTGGTTATTTCCTTCTGGTTTATCTCTGGCACATTGAGGGAGCTTTGATTACGACAATACTAAGCTCAATCGTGTATTTCCTCTGCCTTTATTACTACTACCGTAAGATTGTGCCCATTCGCATTATTCAGCCACAGTCTTAAGGTTCATTTCTTTTCGTTTGCAATTTCAATGGCTCTCGGTCTGACGACAAAGCGGTTGCCGACAACCAGCCAGTCGAACAGGAATAGGAACAGAAGCATCACTGCGCTCTCGAAGATTGTGAGGTTGGCGAAATAGAGGTCGAACCAACCCATAAAAAGCAATGTGATATAGAAGAAATAGACGGTGTAGGTATAGATGTTGGCGTATTTCAAAGCGAGTAGTTTCATGGAGTATATAATGGTGCTCAGAATGAGGATATACAGTGTGAAACTCACTGCATTGGTGTTGATGTACAACGTACCGAATATAGTGCGGACATTTGTCAGCGAGCGTCCTGAAAAGAAGAACAAGGTGTTGATGGGCGAGACGAGTTCTTTGTCGCCGGTAGCCGACTTGGCGAGATTCACCAACTGGGCGATAATCATCTCGAAACTGCCGCCGTCGTCTGGTATGCCTCTTTCCACATCCATGCTCCAGCCGTAGGTGCCACTGGTGAGATAGTGGAAGAAATGGCCGAAGATGAAGTCCATGAAGTCGTCAGAGACACCACGGTCTTGAACTACGAGAATGGACATGGCGTAGAACGTGAAGAAGATGGCGAACATGCCCAGTACTCCGAAGATGAGCAGGCGCAGGGTGAGTTTTGTCCTGCCGGTGTATATGCGCATGGTCAGGGCGGCGAGAATAGGGATGATGGTCCAGCCTTTCACCTGATTGAGCACACTCACGGCGGTGAATACGATGACAGGGAACCATAGCCACCAGCGTTTCTTGCCCACATAGTACATGCAGATGACATACAGAGGGATGGTGAAAATTCTCAGGTGTCCCCAGAAGCCGAATCCGCTGAAGTCCTCGCCGAACTCATCGGAGCCAAGTGCTTGCTTGGAATTGGCCAATGTGCTGCGAAGGTGCCATAAGAACAGCAAACTCAGGAAAAGCGATAATATGATGAGCAGCCGTGGCATTTCCGATTCCCTCATGCTGTCTTGAGTGGTGTCGATGGTCATCCGCAGGCCTTTTCTTTGCATGATATAAGCTATGCTGAAACTGGGGATGGCAAAGAGGAAGATGCCTATGTGCCAAATCAGGATGCTGGGGTAGAAGAAAGCGACGAAGCCGAAAGAACTGCCAGCAATGCACAATGTGATGACCAAAACGACAAGATAGGGGAGCATAAGGAAGGTCAATGGCGTGAAAAGGGTCTTCCAAGCCTTGTATTCCACGTATTGCAGAACACCTACTTCCAAGATGAAAGAGAATAATATGACAAAGTCGCTAAAACTCATCTCTTATCGGCTGTCGTTTGTCTGAAGTGTTTGCCTCGATGGCTTGACCTGAATCAGGCTTTGGAATCCACTTTGTCTTCCTCGTTGTCTTTTTTGTCCAGTTGTTCCTCTTTCTTGTCTTGTACGGTTTCTTTCTTCATCTGTTGGATTTCATTCTTGATGATAATCCATGCCACGGTCAGGAAGAAAGTAGTGAACACATACAGGAAAGCCATCAGGATTTTCTTGGGTGAAGAGGCCTTGATGGGTGTCAGTGCAGGTTGTATAACCACGCTGATGGGCTTTTTCTCTTGCAGTTTGGCTTTAGCGGCTTCAAGTTGTTGCGACACTTGCTCATAGACCGAGTAAGCGAGTTGCATCTCGTTTTCCAAGTTCTCTTGTTCTGTGGTCACTCTGGCGAGAATGGCGTTCTGGTGTGAGTCGGTGTAAGATGCGTATTCTCTTTGTGCCTTACGGTATTTCTCTTGAGATGTTTTGTGCAGCGTTTCAAGGTAGGCGATGTTGTCGCGTTCCTTTACGGTGCGGTATTTGTCAACGTAGGTCTGTAGTTTTTCAGCCACAGTTGTAGCTGTGGTGGCGGCGATGAGAGGGTCCTGCATGGTGGCAGTCACGGAAATCATACTTGTCGTTTTGTCGAGGGTGACATTGAGGCTTTTGCCGAAGGATTCCAGCAATAACTGCTGGTCGCGGCTCAGTTGTGTTGATTCGGCGGTTGTGATGTCCTCAGGAGCGCCTGTGTCTTTCTTTCTGAACAACTTCTTAATGGGTTTCAGCAACGCCGACCACCAAGTTTGTTTCTGGTGGTTGGTGAGGTAGTCGAGCATGTCAGTGCAAATCTCACCATCTTTGCTTACCACTTGAATCTGCAGTAATTCGGTCAGGAAAGGAGTGGAACTGACAATCTCTGGATAGAGGTCGGGGTAAATCGCTTCGTTGTTGTTCATTCCCCCTAAGTCGATGCCAGCCATTTGCGCCAGCGAGCCTAAGCTGCCAGCCAGTCCTGTTTCGCCTAACGACAACTCAGGGGCGATTTTCACCTCAGAAGTGTATTCCTTCGGGATGCTGAATGCTATGATGACTACAGCCACGAAGGCTATCAGGCAGTTCCGGATGATCATCTTCCTTTTTCCCCATATCAGGGTGAATATAGTGATGATGTTCGTCTCTTTTCTCATTTCTTGAAAGTGTTTTGGTGTTTATTCTTGCAAAGTTACACTTTTTACGACAAAGTATGAAATTTGTGGCTGTTTATTTGCCAAGTGCTCTGGATGGGATGGTTGTGCGACTGTTTACTTTCCCTTATTTGCTTTATTTACGGTTGTAGATGTTAAGTTTTTCCGCTTTCGCTTTTTTAGTATGCAAATAACTTATAACTTTGCACAAAATTACAGCAAATGAAAGATTTGGTTTCGGTTATTATGCCCACATACAACAGTAGCGCGACTTTGCAGAGGAGTGTGGACAGCATACTTAACCAGACATACACAAATATAGAACTGTTGATTACAGACGACTGCTCCAAGGACAATACTGCGGATTTGATTCGTAGTATAGCGGAAGCAGACAGTCGTGTGCATCCTACTTTGCTGACTTCAAATTTCGGTCCTGGCTATGCGCGTAATGATGCGATAAAAAGGGCTAAGGGCCGTTATATCGCTTTCTGTGACAGTGACGACCGTTGGTTTCCCGACAAATTGGAAAAGCAGATTGCTTTCATGAACGAAAAGCAATGTGCCTTGTCCTATACTTCATATCTGGTTTGCGACGAGAATGACAATGATGTGGGCATCGTTGTCGCACCCGAAAGGATTGACTTGTCCATGCTGAAACGCGACAACAAAATAGGTTGTCTCACTGCTATTTACGACACCCAATTGCTGGGGCAGAAATACTATATGCCCACATTGCGTAAGCGTCAGGACTGGGCGCTGTTTCTCACGATATTGATGAAATGCGGTGTGGCCTGTGGTATCACTTATCCTTTGGCCTATTATCGTATTACCACCGACTCGGTCTCGAGCAACAAGTTCTCTTTGGTGAAATACAATGTCAGGGTTTATCAGCAGATTTTGGGTTACTCCAAATTTAAATCCTACTGCTATTTTCTGTTCTGCTTCTTTCCATCTTACAGTCTGAAGGTGCTGAAGAACAAAGTCAACAGCATCAAATATGTCGCAAAGCTTAAAGAGATGAAAAAGAACAAGAACAGATAATGTTCAGGCGTTCTTCTTTTCCTTTATTTTCTGCCAGGCCTTGATGAGAAAGGCCTTTCCTTTTTTTAGGGGTGCTTTCGAATCGGCTTCCCATTTCCGTGCGTATTGCTGGAACACTTCCTGCCCTGTCATCTTGTACAGCGCTTGCATCTGTGCAATATGTAGATTGTGGTAGAAGGGGCTGGCTATGTGCCCGTCAAGGTCGTACATGCTCCAGAAAGAGTTGGAGAATCGGGGGAGGTATTTCTTCAGTGTCTCTAAGGACTGTTGCATCGCCGTGTGATATCCACTCTGGCCATCTGTAGCGAGTTCGTAGTCGTAAAGGCCAAACCATGCGAAGACCCATCCGTTCATGACGGCTGATTTATGGGTGTATTCCAGCAGGACCAACTCGTCATCCTGGTACAGAGTGGTGCCTCCATCCCCAACAGGCTTCAACATGAAGTCGATAGAAGCCTTGGCCTGTTCAAGGTATTGCTCTTTTCCTGTGCATGTGTAAGCCCTGACAAGCAATGATGTGGCTTCTCCTTGTGCCATGGCTCCATAAGGGTTGTCAGGATAGATATGGCTGAAATTCTTCCAAGCCCCGGTCTGCTCCTGGTGTTTGGATGTCCATTCCACACATTGGAGGAATTTCTGTTTGTAAATGTCGTCACCTGTTTGTAGGAAGAGGTCGTAAGCGCCAAGGCCGTATTGGAATATAGCAACGGGGAAAATCACTTTTCTGCCGTCAGTGGTCTCGATGGTGGGCAAGGAATCATTTCCTAATAATCCAGGTTGCATCCTGACCTTCTCTGTGAGGTTGTTGTAATAACCTTTGACCTCATCGGTGGAGAAGCATTTGCCGATATCCTGGTTGACATGAAGAACGCTGTTGCCCGTCATCATCCTATACCATTTCTTGACATTGTATAGTGTTATAGCCATGATGTTAATTTTTTGTTTGCTTAGCCGAAGTCCTCAAAATTTCCTGAAAGTAATCTTGTACCTTTTGTTTTCAAGTATTAAGCTGCTGTGTGTCAGATTGATGATATGCATACGTCCGTCATCGATTCCAAATTTCTCATTGACAGCTGAAATGGCCACCAAACTGTCGAATGGGGACTGATAGACGGGACCGATGATAAGTGAGTCGCCAATGTGCTGGAAACGGGCAAGATAGTACATGGTGTCGCTTACTTCGCGCAGTTCCATGAGGTCGAGTTTGAAGTAGTAGTAGATGCGGCTGTTCTTGTCGGCAACTACGGTTTCGTCCTCACTGCGCTGAAGGCTGGTCAATTGCCATGCGCCGTCAAGATCGCCGTTCTTGTCTAGTTTGTCGCACGATGCAATGATTGCTCCAATCATGAGCAATAGGATGTATATGACGGATTTGTTGTGTACTGTCCTCATATTTTCCGTTTTAGTTGAATTATATTTATTGCATATTGCAATTGCAATCTGTTGTTTTTTTGGTGAAGAAGCCTCTTTTCACAATGGAGATGGTGGCACCAGAGCTCTTGCCTAAAAGATTACCGCTATTAGTTCCGAAAGCCACTTTTGCGTTCCATCCTTTCAACCAATGGGGACTATAACCCAATTCCGCAAAAAAGAAATCGGCCTGTCGTGTGTCGATGAGTGGCAACAGATAGGTGCCCCATGACTTCACATGAGTGTACATCAACCTATAGCTCCATTCATCTGTTGGCGTACCAGCCAAGGCGATGTGGTGACCTATTACTCGGTTGTGCTCGAAGCGTATCTCTGTGCTGCTGTTGTAAAGTGGTGATATGATTAGCGGGTTGCCCATCGACTGCCCCCAATGTTGCCAGCCTGTGTACATGGCGTGGTTGAAGTAGTCGTCGCGTCCACTGATTTGGTCGGGCAGGGTAGAGGTGCCGTCATGATAGAGCGGACCCGTCTGGTCTTTGGTGTTGAGGTATTCCACCACTATGTTTGTCACCAACGGGTTGTCGGGTAATTGGGCCTCAAGTCCCAGCAGCAAGTCTTTCCATCCGTATTGGACAAACATCTGAGAGTGGTCGTCGAAGAAATGGTCCAGATAGGACCTCACAGACCATCCCTTACCTTGATAGTCGAGTGAGAACACCCATGAACCGAGATGGTTGCCTTCCACATTTTTGTAGTCACCGTCTCGTGCGTCGCTTCCGCCTGGCACAAAAGCATTCAAAAAACCTCTGAATCCTGTGTCACCTTTCACGTAGTTGCCAGAGAAGTCGCTGGTGTCGTCAAGCCTTCGGCCTACGTTCCACATTTTGCCGCCGAACTGTGTTTTCATCTCAAGCCCTCCAGTGAAAGACAGAGGGGAGAGTTCGTCGTTGCCTATCCTGAGATAACCGGCTTTGCTGTGGTAAAGCACGTCGGAGGTGTATTTCTGTTTGGAAGCGGAGGTGATGAAGTCTTTTTGCCAAGAGTTGTCGGTGAATACACCATAAGCCAGATGACCTTTCACAGCGAGCCAGCCTCCTGTGTGGGGAATGGTCCAGTATTCTGGCAGTTCTATGCGGATTTGGGGCACAGGCCGGGCATTGATGCCTGTAGTTTGCCCGCCAGTGGAGAGGAGTGCGTTTTTCAGTTCCATGCCCCTTTCTTTGCTGCCGATGGACAAGCGTACCTTTTTGTACTCAAAGTCGGCGTAAAGTTGCTGCACCACAAAGGGGCTTGTGTGGTTGACAGGTATGGCGATGTCGGCACCGTATCCTATCCGCCAGAGATATTCGGAGTCAGTCTCGACAGGACGGGACACCCCGACCCTGAGATAGCCTGTTTTTTCCTCCACTGACGATAGCCCGTATTTGTTGCTGCTTAGCCAAAAGGGCGCATAGTCGCCATTGGTGAGTGTGCCAGACATCTCCACCGCGTATTCCACATCGCTGAAAGGGTATGCTACTTGAGCGCTGACTTCGTTCAAAGTCAGTGCTGCCAGGACTATGGCTGTCAAAATACGTTTCATCAATGTGTCAATACCGTAGGAACATAGTGAACCACCTTGGATAAGCCGTGACATTCACTGGTTTGTCCAAGGTGGTGTAGTGGGTTATTTTGCGAAACTGATGGCTCTGGTTTCCCTGATGACTGTGATTTTCACCTGTCCTGGGTAAGTCATCTCGTCCTGTATCTTCTTGGCTATCTCAGCGCTGAGGCTTTCAGTCTGCTTGTCGTCAATCTTGTCAGCGCCTACAATCACGCGGAGTTCCCTACCAGCCTGGATGGCATAAGTCTTGGTCACGCCAGGATAACTCATGGCGAGTTGCTCCAAGTCGTTCAGACGTTTGATGTAGGCTTCCACAATCTCACGTCGTGCGCCGGGTCGTGCGCCAGAAATGGCGTCGCAGACTTGTACGATGGGTGCGAGCAGCGTGTTCATCTCTGTTTCGTCATGGTGTGCTGCGATGGCGTTGCAGATATCGGGTTTCTCTTTGTATTTCTCAGCGATTTTTGCGCCATAGAGAGCGTGTGGCATCTCGGGTTCCTCATCGGGCACCTTGCCTATGTCGTGTAGCAGTCCTGCGCGACGTGCTTTCTTGGGGTTGAGACCGAGCTCAGAAGCCATGATGGCACAGAGGTTTGCTGTCTCGCGGGCGTGTTGCAGCAGGTTTTGTCCATAGGACGAACGGTATTTCATCTTTCCGATGATTCGTATGAGCTCGGGATGCAGACCATGGATGCCAAGGTCGATGGCTGTCCTCTTTCCCGTCTCTATCACTTCTTCCTCCACTTGTTTTTTCACCTTGGCCACCACTTCCTCGATGCGAGCGGGGTGGATGCGTCCATCGGCCACGAGTTGGTGAAGTGCCAGGCGGCAAATTTCACGGCGTACAGGGTCGAATGCCGAGATGACGATGGCCTCTGGGGTGTCGTCCACAACAATCTCAACTCCAGCGGCAGCCTCCAAAGCGCGGATGTTGCGTCCCTCTCGTCCAATCACACGTCCCTTGATTTCGTCGGAGTCGATGTGGAACACGGTCACAGAGTTCTCGATAGCTGTTTCTGTAGCCACTCTCTGGATGCTTTGGATGACGATGCGCTTGGCTTCCTTGTTGGCTTGAAGCTTGGCGTCGTCGATGATTTCATTGATATATTGTTGAGCCTGTGTCTTGGCCTCATCTTTCATGCTGTCCATCAGTCTGTTCTTGGCCTCCTCAGCCGACAGTCCGCTGATGGTTTCCAACTTCTCGCGCTCCTGCTTCTGCAGATTGTCGAGTTCAGCTTGTTTCTTGGTGATGACATTCTGCTGTGCGGCGAGTTTTTCTTGCATTGCCTCGTTCTCCGCTTTCTTGCGCTGCAAGTCCTCGTGGCGTTGGTTCAGGGATATCTCCCTCTGCTTCAGTTTGTTCTCTGCTTGCTGCAGCTTTTGGTTGCGTGCTGAAACCTCTTTCTCGAGTTCAGCTTTCTTGTTGATGAATTTCTCTTTCACCTCCAATAGCTTGTCCTTTTTCATGTTCTCAGCCTCGTCTTTGGCTTTTTCCATGAAAAGGCGTGCTTTCTCTTCTCCGTCCTTGATGTATTGGTTGTATTTCTGTTTCACAACGTAGCGAAACAGGGCGTATCCAATAGCTACGCCTACTACCAGTGCTGCGATTATTCCAATGATTACCATAATGTTTTATTAGTGTTGTTATTAAAAAAAACAGCGCACAAAACATCAGATGCCTTTATGGGGTCATCGGAAGTAATTGTGCGCTGAATAAGTGGTTAGCTGATGCTGGTCTACATGGCATGAAACGCAAATGCACAGCGAGGACAACCTTGTTACTTGTTCTTCCTCTTGGCGTCAATCAACCCGTCAATTTCTCCTTGAAGGTAGTTCAAAGTGTCGAAAATGGGTGAGTTGTCCACGTTCATGCTCATTTTGATCTTATCTACTGCTGTCAACAGCATGGCCATTGAATAGTAGTAGTTGTTGTTGGGAAGACCAGGATAGGTCTTTCGGAGGAACCGCAGACGTGTCTGCACCTCCGTAGCGGCCTTTCGGAACACTTCCTCTTCGGCCGCGTCCGCTACAGTCGCAGGCAAAGGTATGCCTTCTACTGTGATGGTGATGTTCTGTCTTCCTTTCTCCATTTCTATATGGCTTCTCTCTGTGTATCAATCGACTTGATTGTCGATGTACCCACGACCGTTGGTCAGGCCTGTTCTTTCAGGGGGCTGACCGGATGATCCTCATCGGTCACTAAGAGTGAGATGCACTTATTCACTTCGCGCACGAGTTTGGTGATGCGTTGCCTTGCCTCTTTGATGTCATTGTGACTCAGCTCCATCATCCGTGCTATCTTTAAACTGGTGTAGTTCTCTTGGCTCTGCTTCAGTTCCTCTTTCAGAAGTTCAATCTCAATGTCTTTCAGCTCCAAGTCCTCTTTAAGTGACTCAAGCTGTTTGGATTGTTCCTTATATTCTTGGAGGAGAACCAGAACCCTGCTTTCGAAAGTCTTTAATTGTTTTCTTTCTTCTTCAGTCATAGTTGAGACTTCACCAATTATTGTGCAAAAATATTCAATACTATCGTATTTTCCAACCTTTTTGCGACAAAAATGCGGTTTTGGCTATTTGTTTTTCATTTTGCTCTCGGCTTTTTCCACTTCTTCCTGTGAAGGACGCGGTTCTTTCTTAGCCAAAAGCATCACGTTGAACACGTAGTCGGTGATCCATTGCTCGCTGAATCCAAGTCGTTGCTGGTAGCCACGCACAGTGTAGACAGCCTTTCTTGTGGCCTCGTCGCTCCAGACGTCCTTGGTGAAAATGTCGTGAACCGATTTGGCTGTCACTTGCTTGAGCGCGTTCTTTAAAAACGACGGAATCCTGAACTTCCATTTCAGCAGGTTTCCCATGAGCATGATGATATCCTGACTGAATCCCTGGAAGAGGAACATGTAGTTGCGAACGTCGTTCTGTGTCTTGCAGCCTTTTTTGATGCTCTGTTCGATTTCCTCGAAAAAAGACTCGTTCAGTCCATAGATGTCCTGAAGCATCTTGGCGCATACTTTTTTCTCGCCCACACCGAGTTTATTGTTCACGGTTTGCACATGAAGCGTTCGTTTGAATGTAGCCAGGTCGGGAAAAGCGCCCAGGTTGGTGATGCCGAGCTTGGCTGCAAGGCTGCTTTGGAAATAGACCCGGATAAGGGACATGAAATCTTCGAGTCCGCCGGTCTTGTCTTCCTTTTTCTTGCGTCGGAATAGTTTATCTAAAAATCCCATTGCTTTTTTGTCTTGATTGATGTTTTTTTATGTCAAATTTTGGACGAGTTAGGGATGAAATAAGCCTTGTCTGCAAAGCAGTGCGGCGCCTTTAGCCCTTTGTCTCGTCTTAAAGTGCAAAATTAGTCCTTTTTTGTCATAAACACGTCCTCTTTCCCTAAAAAACTTTATCTAAAGCTGTTTTTAATCCCCAAGATTTGTTCATGTCGCAAAAATTGTGTTATTTTGAACGCTGTTTTCAAAACAGGCGGAAAATTAGCTAATTTAAATCACATAAAATGGAAAAAATCAGAGAGAACGAGAAGTCTGAGAACGGTTATGGCTACAGTTACGACAACAATAATGAAGAAGAGTCGTTGATAGACCTTAGAAAACTGTGGTTCACTTTCCTTCGCTACAAGTATTGGTTCCTGTTGTCAGTCCTTTTGTGCATGGCCTTGGCTTATGTATATCTGAGGTATGCCACGCCTATTTACAATGTGCACACGAAGGTGTTGATCAAGGATGTGGACAACAGTAGAGGTGGAGGAGCAGCCGCTGCGCTTCAGGTGCAAGACCTTGGCTTTATGAACAACAGCTCTGGCTTCGACAATGAAATAGAAGTGTTGGGAACCAAGACCCTTAACAAGAAAGTGGTCATGGCGCTCGAGCTTTACACATCATATTATAATGAGGGTAAGATCAAGGACCGCGAGATTTACAGAGACTACTCTCCTGTTTGGGTGTCTATTGACGAGGAGCACCTTGATTCCCTCAATTCCACAGTGGCGATGACCATTGAACCTGAAGGTGCCGGTGTGGAGGTTGAGATGCACTACCGTGACCTTGAACTGAACAAGAAAATCGAGACTTTCCCGGCTACGGTGAACACTGAATTCGGTGAGTTCACTTTCGTCAGGAACAACAATGCGCCAACCGACTTCGACAAGACGCTGTTTGTTTTCATCAGACCGCTTGAGCGCACAGCTTTGTCGTATGCCAACACATTGTCGATTGAACCCACATCTAAAACAACCACTATCGCCTATATTTCTCGTACCGACAATATACCAAAGAGGTCGGCCGATTATCTGAACAAGCTGATAGAGATTTACAACGAGGAGGCTAATGTTGACAACAACTTGGAGGCCTCCAAGACAGCCGACTTCATCGATGAGCGTCTTGGTCTTATCACCAAGGAGTTGAACATGACTGAGTCGGAGATTGAGCAATATAAGCGCAGCGCTGGTATGGTGGACTATCAGAGCGATGCCAATATCAACATTCAGCAGAATCTGCGTTATGAGCAAGAGCTGGTGGATGTAGGTACACAAATCAGTCTTATCGACGCCCTGATTGACCATGTCAACTCCGCTCGCAACAACCTTGATGTCATTCCCGCCAATGTGGGTCTGAAAGACGCTGCCCTCATTTCGATGATTACGAAGTACAATGAGGAAGTCATGGAGCGCAACCGCCTGCTTCGTTCCGTTTCAGAGGCAGCCCCAAGTGTAGTGGAGGCCACCAACAAAGCCAACGAGTATCTCACAGGTGTGAGAGCGTCTTTGGCCAGTGCCAAACGTCAGCTCCAGATTCAAAGGAGCGACTTGCAAGGCCAGCTCAGCAAATACAACACCAAGATTTCCTCATCGCCCACCAAGGAGCGTGCATTGAAAGACATCAGCCGTCAGCAGGAAGTGAAAGCAGGCCTCTACCTCATGCTCCTGCAGAAAAGAGAGGAAAACGCCATCACTCTTGCTTCCACAGCCCTCAAGGCCAAGGTCATCGATGAACCGTCCGTCAACCCACGTCCTGTGGCACCACGCCGCTCAGTCATCATGCTTCTGGCGCTTCTCATCGGTTTTGCTTTGCCAATCATCTATATCTATCTGAAGAATCTCTTCAGTTTCCGTGTGGAAGACAAGGAAGACATCGCCAAGATTACCGACATTCCATTGTTGGGTTCTATACCTTTCGTGAAGGCATTGGCCGGTGGAAACCGTACAGTGGTGGTTCAGGAGAACAAGAACAGTGTGATGGTCGAAGTCTATCGTGCACTTCGTTCCAACCTTCCGTTCGTTCTCAAACCTGGTCAGAATGTTATTCTCTTCACCTCCAGTTCCGCTGGTGAGGGTAAGACCTCTATCGCCTCTAACCTTGGCGCAAGTATCGCTTTCATGGGCAAGAAGGTTCTCCTCATGGGTCTTGATATCCGTAAACCTCGTCTGGCATCCCTTTTTGACTTGTCAGACACAGAAAGAGGTATCTCCAATTTCTTGGCTCGCGACCCAGAGGACTTTGAGTTCCTTGAGTCCCTCATCATGAATTCAGGAGTCAGCGAGAACCTTGACATACTGCCCGCAGGCGCTGTGCCCCCCAACCCCTCAGAGTTGTTGGAGCGCGAGAACCTGCCGAATGCCATCAATTACCTGAAGAAGAAGTACGACTATGTTCTCCTCGACACTGCTCCTGTTGGTATTGTGTCCGACACATTGTCCATTGGTCGTGTAGCCGACCTTACGCTCTTTGTCATACGTGCAAACTACACATTGAAGGCAGACGTTGATTTCGCCAACTCACTTGCTGTCGACAACCGCTTGCCCAACCTCAACCTTATCTTCAATGCCTATAAGGTGGCCAAAGCCAATGGTTATGGTTCGTATTCACGTTATGGTTATGGTGGTTACTACGGTCACAAGGGCTATGGTCGCGGTTACGGCTATGGTTACGGCTACGGCTATGGTTACGGCTATGGTTACGGCTATGGCTACGGCGACAAGAATAAAGGCGAGAAACTCGACGAGGTATAATCTTTCATCTCTTAGCATACAAACAGAATGATTATCGCAGTAGATTTCGACGGTACCATTTGTGAGCATAAATACCCCAAAATCGGGGAAGAAAGGCCATTCGCAACCGAAATACTCCGACGACTGATAGCGGAGAGGTATAAGGTGGTGTTATGGACCATGCGTACAGGAGACCTGCTTGAGGAGGCCATCAAATGGTGCGAGGAACGAGGTGTCTATTTTTATGCGGTCAACAACGAGAACTCCAATCTCTTCGACGAGGAGCGGACACCAGGATACTCGTGCAAACTCAATGCCGACATCTTTATCGACGACCGTAATATAGGCGGACTTCCTGACTGGCCCACAATCTACAGGATTATCAAAGAGAACAAATCCTTCGAGCAAATCATTCGCCGACGGGTACGTGAGGAATTCACCGAAGCCAAACCACCTCATCCCAAATGGATGTTCTGGAAAGACTAATCAAAAGGACTTGAAGGAAGGGGCAAACAGACATTATCACTGTTTGCCTTTTCCGTCAAATTGAATATGACTAACACTTTTGTGACATAAATTTTCTTTTTATGAGAAGAGTTTTTTTTATTGTCATCATCTTGATGATGGCAAGTTCGAAAGTTTCTGCACAGTTCTATGGCACAGTGGTTGATGGACAGACCAATGAACCACTGCCATTTGTCACAGCCAGGTACGTGGGTACGTCGATAGGAGCCGTCACCGACATGGACGGCAAGTTTGAGGTGCCTATCACATCAGAGCACAGCAAACTTGAGGTCTCGGCCGTGGGCTACAAGACCTTGATTGTGTCCGTGAACTATCAGCGTGCCAAACAGAATTCCACCATTAAACTCTTCACAGACAATGTGATGCTCGGCAATGTGACGGTGGTCAAGAAGCGTGAGAAGTATAAGCGCAAGGAGAACCCTGCAGTGGAACTCATGCGCAAGGTTATCGCCAACAAGAAACTCTTTGCCATTGAGAACAATGATTACTACCAGCTCGACAAATACGAGAGACGTACTTTCTCTGTCAATGAGGTGTCAGCCAAGACATGGGAGAAACAGATTTTCAGACCATTCAAATTCCTCGCTGACCATGAAGTGGTTTGTCCAGAGACAGGTAAACTGATTCTACCTTTGTGGTTTGAGGAGTCGTTCTCCCAGACTTACTATAGGAAGGATCCCAAAGCAAAGAAAACCTATGTCAGAGGTCAGAACAGCGAAGGATACAACACACTCTTCACTACAGGCGATTTCTTCAACGACGTCATCAAGGATGCGTTCACCGACGTGAATATTTATCAAGACAACATCCGTTTGCTCAAGAACCCGTTTATCAGCCCAATATCGTCAACCCAGGCTATCGCTTTTTATCATTATTATATCAACGACACCATTGAAATCAACGGACAGCGTTGCATTGACGTGGCGTTCACGCCCGCCAATCCTCAGGACTTCGGTTTCATGGGCAACCTCTATATCCTCGACGACGGTAGTTACCAGGTGGCCCGTTCCTTGCTCAATATCCCCAGCAGGTCGGGTGTCAACTTTGTCGACAACCTTCTTGTCCAGCAGGATTTTGCCCTTTTGCCCAATGGCCAGAGGGTGATGACAGTCGATGACATGATTGTGGAGCTCACCTATATCTTTGGTGAGGCAAAGTTTCAGGTGCAACGCTATACCACATACAATAATTTCCAGTTTGAAGAGTTCAGCGACAAGTCCATTTATCAGCATAAGCAAGTTGAGACTGTAGATGCCGATGCGGCGTCGAAGGATTCCACATTCTGGCAGTCCGTCCGCACCATGCCTCTGTCGGAAGCTGAAAGCACATTGGACGAGATGGTGAACGACACCAAGAAACTCAGTGGTTACCAAGTGTTCATGCTGGTGGTCAAGGCGTTCTTGGAGAACTCTGTGGAATTGACCAAGGCTCCTAACAAGTTCGACCTCATGCCTATCAACACCATTGTGTCGAATAGTTATGTGGATGGGTTCCGTCTGCGCTTAGGTGGTCAGACCACAGGTAACCTCAATCCTCACCTGTTTTTCCGTGGCTTTGGCGCCTACGGTTTCAAGGACGAGAAATTCAAGTACAAGGCAGAAGTGGAGTATTCTTTCAACAAGAAGAAATACATGGCGCATGAGTTCCCCCGGCGTTCTTTCACTGCTACATACTCCTATGATACCATGTCGCCTGTCGATAAGTTCAGCGGAACGGACAAGGACAATATGCTCACGGCCTTCAAGACCACCAAGGTCGACAAGATGATGTATGTGCGCAATGCCGCTCTCAAGTGGACTTACGAGACCAATTCCTTCTTCACCACAACAATTGATTTCTCCAACTCCAACATCGAGCCTGCAGGTAAACTGGTCTACCAGCGCATGGGAACAAACGAACTGGTGAAGGATATCACCCTCACGGAACTCAAGACCTCTTTCCGCTATGCACCAAACGAGAAGTTCGGCAACAGCAAACAGAGACGCCAGCCCACCAACCACAACGCCGCTATCATGACGCTTGAGCACACCATGGGCATCAACAAGTTGTTTGGGTCCCAGTACAACTACCATCTCACCGAGGCCTCGTTCTATAAACGCTTATATCTGCCCTATGCCTGCGGCTATCTTGAGTCGTATTTCAAGGGTGGTGTGCAGTGGAGTCAGGTGCCTTTCCCATTGCTCTTCGTGCCGGCTTCCAACCTGTCGTACTTCGTGCAGTTCGACAGTTGGTCGTTCAACATGCTCGACAACATGGAGTTCCTCAACGACCGTTATTTCACCGCTTATTTCAACTGGAGCCTCAACGGTAAGTTGCTCAACAGGGTACCGCTTCTCAACAAACTGAAACTACGTGAATATCTCGGATTCAAGATGATGATGGGAGGTTTGTCCGACAAGAACAATCCTTTCATAAGTACTGACGATTCCCGTCTGTTCGTTTTCCCCACACGTGGTGACGACAATCTGCCGACTCGAGTGATGGGCAGCAAACCGTATATGGAGTTCTCGGTGGGTATTTCCAACATCTTCAACATCTTGACCATCGAGTATGTGCGCCGTCTCAACTACCACTATCCGGATGTGAAGAAAAACGGTATCAGATTCGAAGTGAAAATCGCTTACTAACCATAAAGACTCGGAATGGTCTGCAGACTGAATCGTCCGACTGGTCCGAACACTAAAAAAGCGCTTAATGAAGATACGGATTTTATTTGTGTGCCTAGGTAATATATGCCGGTCTCCGGCTGCCGAGGGCATCTTGAAAGCCATGGTGGAGGACCAAGGTTTGCAGGATGATTTCTATATAGACTCTGCAGGCATTGGCAGTTGGCACGTCGGTGACTTGCCAGACCGTCGTATGCGCCGTCATGGACAAATGCGTGGTTACGACTTTTCAAGTCGCGCCAGACAGGTCACTTCGGCCGACTTTCAGGATTTCGACCTTATCATCGTGATGGATGATGAAAACTACTACGATATCAAGCGTTTCAGCACGATGCCCGATGATATGGTCAAGGTGCATCGCATCAACGAGTATTTCGTTCGTTACCAGGGACGTCCTGATGTCCCCGACCCCTATTATGGTGGTGACAGCGACTTCAAGTTGGCGCTCGACCTCCTTGAGGACGCCTGCCAGGGCATCATCAACAAGGTGATGACGAAATAAAAAATCCGCTCAACGCAATAGTTGAGCGGATTTTTTATGAGCCGAATGGGGGACTCGAACCCCCGACCTATTCATTACGAATGAATTGCTCTACCAGCTGAGCCAATTCGGCTTGTTGAATCTTGGCTTCGCTTAAATTCGGTGCAAAGTTATACAATAAAATCTGAACTTGGAAATATTGAATCAAGAAATGTTGGATAAAACAATCCAATAACGGTTTTCCGAATAAAAATCGATTCGGTCTGGTGATTATATCTTGCGGATTGATTATATTTGCATCATTATTCACCTTAAACACGTCATATAGCCTTATGAAGATTACGTTAAGATTTGCGTCGTTGCGTACGATATTTTTGATGATGATGATAACGTCTGCATCCCTTCTTTATGCACAAGGTAGCCCCACTGATGATGGCGATAACTGGATGCGGAGACTTCCCGACAACACCTATGTGGCCGCTGTTTCCGTGCCAGGCACTCATGACACAGCCACGGGAGAGGGATTTGGTGAAAACGGCGACATGGGCGAGGAGTATGCGCGATGCCAGGACCTCAGCATAGCAGAGCAATGGAAAGTGGGTGTCAGGGCTTTCGACCTGCGTCCGGCTGCCTTCGAAGGTTATCTCAACTGCAACCACGGGTTGATAGCCACAGTCAAGCGGTTTGACGATGCCCTCATGCAGATACGTGATTTGCTGATAGCCAATCCTTCCGAGTTTGTCATCATCCACATGCTCCATGCTTCAGACGGAGACATCACCGACGACTATAACACACAGATTCTGAAACTACTCCACAGTGACGAGCTGAAAGATTATCTCGTCAATTTCAAGAAAGACTTGAAAGTCAGTGAGGTGCGAGGCAAGATGCTGATACTCAGTCGCGACAAGTATGCTGCTACACCTGTCGGAGGGTTCTTTGAGAACTGGACGGGTTCGGCCGACTGGTCGTATATGACACGTCCCACCATCATCGGAACAGGAAACAACACCTCAAAAGTGTATGTTCAGGATTACTCCGAGACTTATAAGGAAGGTGACCTTGACATCAAGATTGAGGCAATGAAAAGGTTGCTGAACTATGGTGCTACGCACAAGAACAAAACCAAGGCGTCGTTGGTGTGGTATTTTAATTTCGCGTCAGCTTATTCACAGGTGATATCCCTCTTCGGTTACGAGATTTCAACCAGTGATGGATATCGCGACAATGCCACGCACACGCATGAGGCTATGCTCGACTTTCTCTCGTCGACCGAGTATTTCGGGCCTACGGGCGTTGTGCTGATGGACTATGCAGGTGTTGACCAGTCGGGCGAATACCACACACGGGGACGGGAATTGGTGAAAGCCATCATTGCCCACAACTTCACTTATCTTGATGATGTGGTGGCGGGAATACCCGCAACGAAAGCAGATGACAGTGAAAGCAAAGTGGAGGCTCTCTATTCCGTTGATGGCGAAAGATTGGAGTCTCCTCGTCACAATGCGGTCAACATTGTGCGCTATTCGGATGGTAAAAGTCAGAAAGTGCTTTATTGATCGGGACTGGACTGCATCGATTTGATGACATCCTGAATATAGTTGAGGATGTCGTCACGTCCTTGTCTGCTTGCAGAACTCGTCACGAAATAGGGTGGGAGTTCTTCCCATTGTTCTTTAAGTGTGTCAAGATAACTTTTCACCATCTTGCCCTGCTTCTCGTTCGACAACTTGTCGGCTTTCGTGAAAACCAAGGCGAAAGGCACACCGTTCTCTCCGAGCATGTTGATGAAATTGAGGTCGATGGGTTGCGGCTCGAGGCGAATGTCGAGCAGAACGAAGAGCAGTGTCATCTGCATACGGTCAAGCACATAGTGGTTGATGAGCTTGGCGAATTTTACGCGGTCGCGCTTGCCTCGTGAAGCGTAGCCGTAACCTGGGAGGTCGACCAAGTACCACTTGCCATTGATGATGAAATGGTTGATGAGCATGGTCTTTCCAGGCTTGGATGAGGTCATGGCAAGATTCTTGCGTTCAGTCAACATGTTGATTAAGCTTGACTTCCCGACATTGGAACGGCCAATGAAGGCGAATTCCGGTTCGCTGCTCTCAGGACACAAGTCTGCCCTCGGACTGCTTTTCACGAAATCTGCAGAGGTTATTTTCATGTTCTTTCGTCTATAGGTTGTTGAAATAATGCGGTTATCCTTCAGATAACTCATCGACATTGGATGGCCTGTGCTGTAAGGAGGATTATCCCTCGATTTCGCTCAGTTCAAGCCAGCGCATGGATTTCACGTCAAGTTCGTCATTGAGTTTGGGCAGACGACGTGAGAGTTCGGTGATTTCATCCACCTTGAGTTTTCCCGACGACAACTTCTCCTCTATCATCTTCTTTTCTGCTTCCAATGCCTCTATGTCCTTCTCCAATGCTTCCATCTCTTTGCGTTCATTGAACGTGAGCTTAGGTTTTCGGATAGCCTGCCGTCGCTGTTTGTCGTCCCTCGTCAAAGGTTCTTTATCACGGCGTGACTCTTTTTCGGCTTTGGCTTTCTCGGCCTGTCTGCGGTCGAACTCATTCTTCCATTCCCGGTATTGGGTGTAGTTGCCTGGAAAGTCCTGGATATCACCTTGTCCCTTGAAGACCAATAGGTGGTCCACAATCTTGTCCATGAAATAGCGGTCGTGGCTCACCACAATGACGCACCCCTTGAAATCCTGCAGGTACTGCTCCAGAATCTGGAGTGTCACAATGTCGAGGTCGTTGGTGGGCTCGTCGAGAATCAGGAAATTGGGGTTGCGCATCAGCACCGTACAGAGGTAAAGACGACGGCGCTCTCCGCCTGACAGTTTGGCTACAAGGTTGTACTGTTCCTCTGGGGAGAATAAGAAGTGTTGTAAGAACTGGCTTGCCGTCAAGTGTTTGCCGCTTCCGAGGTCAATGTATTCGGCAATCTTCCTCACAATGTCGATGACCTTGTCGCCAGGGTTGAACGTCATGCCTTCCTGCGAGTAGTATCCGAAACGGATGGTCTCCCCGATGTCGAAATGTCCCTTGTCGGGTTGTTCCAGTCCTTGAAGCAGTTTGATGAAGGTTGATTTGCCTGTGCCGTTGTTGCCAATCAATCCCATTTTCTCGTAGCGGGAGAAGGTATAGTTGAAATCCTTCAGGATGACGTTCTCGCCGTATGCCTTGTAGATGTTGGCAGCCTTGAAAATCTTGCTGCCGATGTATGTGTTCTGCATCTGCAAGCGCACAGTCTTGTTCTCCACCCTTTGTTTAGCCACTTTCTCCAGTTCGTAGAAGGCATCTTCCCTGTATTTGGCCTTATGCCCCCTGGCTTGCGGCATGCGTCGCATCCATTCCAGTTCCGTGCGGTAAAGGTTGTTTGCGCGCGCTATCTCCTGGTTGAGGTTGTCGATGCGTTCCTGCCTTTTCTCCAGATAGTAAGCGTAGTTGCCACGGTAGGTGTAGAGGGTGGTGTTGTCCATCTCCACGATGGTAGAGCAGATATTGTCGAGGAAGTATCTGTCGTGGGTCACCATGAAGATACTTCTGGTGGTGTTGCCCAGCTGTTTCTCCAGCCATTCAATCATCTCGATGTCGAGGTGGTTGGTGGGCTCGTCGAGCACCAGCATATCTGGTTCGGTGATGAGGATGTTGGCCAGGGCCACACGCTTGATTTGTCCACCCGACAGTTCGCTGATGCGTTGGTCGAAGTTGTTGATTTTCAGCCTTGACAGGACCTGCTTGATTCTTTGTTCGTATTCCCACGCTTTCAGGTGCTCCATCTCGGTGAGCAGGCGTTCTAGTCCGGGGTGTCCGTCCGTCTGCAAACACTGTTCGTAATTGCGGATAAGGTTAGTCACCTCGTTGCCATGCCAGAAACACGCTTCCATAACCGTCAGCTCAGGGGGATAGGAGGGCGACTGTTCAAGATAACCTACGCGTAGGTCTTTCTTGAAAATGATGTCGCCACTTTCGTATCCTTCCTGTCCGGCGATGATGGAGAGCAGGGTAGATTTGCCTGTGCCGTTTTTGGCGATGAGACCGATGTGCTCACGTTCGTTGACGGTGAATGAAATGTCATCGAACAGTACCCTGTCGCCTATGCGCTTGGTGAGATGTATGACCTCTAAGTGCGGGACCATTTCTCAGGTTTATTCCTCTTCCTGTGGCTCAGTCTGTGTCTCAGCGGCTTTTGTTTCTGCTGCCTTGCGAGGTGCTGAGCGACGGCGTTTTGTCTTTTTCTCCTCTACAGGTACGTTGGGTTTCACACCAGCCAGTTCTGGGTCGATGAGGATGCGTCCGCAGTATTCGCATACGATGATTTTCTTGCGCATACGTACGTCCAATTGGCGCTGTGGTGGAATCTTGGCGAAGCATCCGCCGCAGGAGTCACGGTGTACGTAGACGATGCCCAGGCCATTATGTGTGTTTTTCCTGATACGCTTGAACGAAGTGAGCAGGCGCTCCTCGATGTTGAGCTCCAGGTCTTTGGCTTTCTCGCGTAGTTTCTCCTCGTCGGCCTTGGTCTCAGCGATGATGTCGTCGAGTTCGTTCTTCTTGATGTCAAGGTCCTTGTTGCGCTCTTCGAGGTTTTTCTGGTTCATGGCGATAGCGTTCTCCTTCTCGGCAAGCAGTTCCTGGTATTCCTTGATGCGTTTGGTGCAGAGTTCCATGTCGCTGCTCACGTATTCTATCTCTCGGTTGAGCACGTCGTAGTCACGGTTGCTGCGAACGGTGTCGAGTTGTTTCTTGTAGTTGTCCACCTTGCTCTTGTCAATCTCAAACGTGTTTTTGAAACCGTTAATCTCACGACGGAGATTGTTGGCATCAGCGGTGGCCTTCTCGATGCGGGTGCGAAGTCCCTCAATCTCGTCCTCCAGGTCTTCTACTTCCAATGGAAGTTCGCCGCGAAGGGTCTTGATGTCATCAATCTCTGTAAGTAGTGTCTGCAACTGGAACAATGTCTTCAGTTTGCTCTCCACCGACATGTCGGCGGGGTTTTCTTTCTTTTTTGCCATAGTTTTGTAATATGATTTTGTTGTCTTTGATTTTGATTTGGGAGTATCCTTTATTTAGTAATAGCAGATAGGATTGGTGTCGGTCTCTGTGTCGATGATTCGGAGTTGTGGAAACTGCGCGCTGAGTATTTGTCGGGTTATCTCGCGTGTGTATTGCTCACTCTCGTAGTGACCGATTTCCATGAGCAGGATGTCGTTCTCGTAGCCGAAGAAACGGTGGTATCCGATTTCGCCCGTAATGAACACGTTGGCTTCCGCCGCGATGGCATCGTGGATAAGGAAGGCACCGGCGCCACCACAGAGGGCGACCCGTTTCACTTGTTTGCCTGTCCATCGGTTGGAGCGCAGGCAATCCACGTGGAATGTTGTCTTTACCTGTTGGATAAAAACCTCCTTGTCTATGGGAGATGGGAGTGTCCCGATAAGGCCTGCTCCCGTTTCGGTGTCGCCCGCCTTGGGCTGCAGCACATGGGTGTCAGCCAGTCCCAGTTTCTCGGCCATTTTGTTGTTGACTCCGCCATGGGCGTTGTCGAGGTTGGTATGTGCTGAGTAGATGGCCACACCGCCCCGGATGGCTTTCATGATGGTGCGTTGGATGTAGTCAGCCCCAGTGATAGACTTGCAGGGATGGAACAGCAGCGGATGATGGCTCACCACCACGTTGCACCCTTTGCTGATGGCCTCGTCAACCACGGCCTCAGTCACGTCCAAACACAATAATACCCCTGTAGTATCTACATCCTCTGTTAATCCAATCTGCAATCCCGCATTGTCGAAGCCGTCTTGCAGGGACAGAGGTGCAAAAGCTTCAAGGGCACCTGTAATATCCCGTAATTTCATATTGATGTCGTGAACGAGGGGTGTTGCTACAACTTTTCATCGTCTGTTCTCGAAAAAGAACGGAAATGTCGCCTCCTCGTTTCAGTTTGCAAAGTTACTACTTTTTTCGCATAAAAGCAAATCTTTAGGAAATATCGTGTAGATTACTAACAATAAATGTTAAAGTTTCACTTCTAAACGCATTTTCTTTACTAAAAGTTTAGATATCTAAAAGTTTAGTTTTACATTTGCGGTGAGAAAACTAAATAATTAGTAACTATGCGTCGTCATAAAGAACATATCACTTTGACCAAATCGGAGATGGAAATCATGTCCATCCTATGGTCGATGGACGAGGGCATGGGTTCCGTGCGCGACATCCTTGAACATTACGGCAATCCCAAGCCAGCCTACACTACGGTCTCCACGTTCCTGCGGATACTTACACAAAAAGGATTCGTGGAGTCCGTGAAACGTGAAGGGGAGGGCAAGACCTTCAACTACCGTCCGCTCATCAGCCAGGACGACTACCGGCGCAGGGCCTTCGATGAGATGAAGAACTCGATGTTCAACGGTTCTGCCAAGTCACTGGTTTCATTTTTCATGCAGCAAGAGGAAATCTCGCCAGCTGAAGTAGAAGAGTTACTCCAAATGATTAAACAACAGCCTCAGTTATGATAGCCTATCTCATCAAATCCACACTTTTGCTGAGTCTCCTCTACATCCCTTATCTGTTGGTTTTGAGGAAGGAGACTTTCTTCAGGTTTAACCGTCTGATGCTCCTGCTCATCATCGCGGTGTCGTTGGTCATTCCGTTGATGAATGTCCATTTCCTGGCGTGGGCTGATACGTCATCGGTGATGAACACCCTTAACGGAACGGTCATTGTGGGAGAGCCGACAATAGTGACTGAAAGTACAGGCTTGTCTGGGCATCAGTACCAGCATGCCCAAGACCACACAGGCATTGCTCTATATTGGTTGATTGTAGCGTTTTGGTCAGTGGGTGCTTTGGTTGTGCTGAGTTATAAGTTGTTCAAGTTGTTCAAGCTCTACTTTACCATCCACCGCGGTGTGGTGTGGACCGACCAAACAGACGGGGCTGTCATCTACTGCCATGTGGGGGACATCACGCCTTTCAGTTGGTTCAACGCCATTGTCATCAGCGAGGACGACTATCAGAACCATTACCATGAGATTCTTACCCATGAACTGGGTCATGTCCGTGGTCTGCATTCGTTCGACATCTTGCTGGTCAATCTTCTTGAGGTGATGATGTGGATGAATCCGTTGGTATGGCTGATGGAGGGTTCCTTCCGCGACGTACATGAGTACGAGGCAGACGACGCTGTGTTGCGCAGCGGTGTCAACGCCAGCCAGTATCAGTTGCTATTAGTAAAAAAAGCCGTTGGCTCCAGTTCCTACGCTCTTGCCAACAGCTTTAATCACAGTTTACTTAAAAATCGTATCACTATGATGTTGAAAAAGAAATCAAATCCATGGGGACGTGCAAAGGCTTTGTATGTCATCCCCGTAGCGTTAGTGGCGCTCAGCGCGTTCGCTACATCTGAGTTTGTATCGCCTGAGTCAGGACTGGTCAGTAAAAACGAACCAGAAGTCCTTAACACAGGCAAAGTTAGTTCATCTCTTGCAGAAAACCAAACTTTGGTGCAAGAAAATCCTGAAGGAACGCTTCCTGTAGAGGTTCCTGTTGAGACTTCAACCGTTGCAGATGAGGAAGTTCAG
>JAFXVU010000134.1 GCA_017534705.1 Bacteroidaceae bacterium | reverse complement strand
TGTAGTCCGACGATGATTTCCGAGGCATCGTTCTCTTTGAAGGCGTGTATGATTCCGTTGGTGACGTTCACGGCGAGCCTGCTCTGTGTCTGTATCCTGACATCGGCGGAGACGGCAATCTCAGCCGCTTTGGCGAGCATCTTCTTGCTGAGGTCCTGTGCCTCGGTGTCTTCGTTGCCGTCGGGAACGGCGTTGATGGCGATGAGGCCTCTGTTGAGTTTGTGGTTCATCATCATCATGCCCACCTCCACAAGTCGGTTGACGGTATGTGGGTTCTGCAGTGCAATCATGATTTTCTCGTCCTCCCCTCTGCTGTTGTCGGTCTCGCTGACCTTCTCCAATGCCATCTTTCTGGCGGCCTGGTCGGTGCAGATGCTGCTGATGATGCAGGATAGGAGTATGGTCATCACGATACCGTCGAGCACGACGTTGTCGACGAGCTGGACACCGGGAGCAATCTCGAGCTTGAGTCCCACCATGGCCATGGCGAGCGCTCCTGCAGCGTGTGCCTCAGTGAGTCCGAACATCATCAGTCCGTCGGCGCTGGAGTAGTTGAAGAGTTTCTTGCACGCCATGGCGGCGATGTATTTAGACAGTGTGCCCGCCACAACCATCACGGCAACGACGGTGAGTGCCGCTCCGCTGGTGAACATGGGTTTGACGTTGACGAGCATACCCACACCAATCAGGAAATAGGGGATGAAGATAGCGTTTCCGACGAATTCTGTGCGGTTCATGAGCGTGGAAGACGCTGGTATGAAACGGTTGAAGACGAGTCCGCAGAAGAAAGCGCCGAGGATGCCCTCGATACCACAGAACTCAGCAACGGCTGCGGCGAGGAAGACCATGGCGAGTACGAAGATGTACTGGATGATATTGTCGGTTTGGTGACGGAAGAACCATCGTATGATGCGGGGGAAGATGAGGAAAATCATGACGATGTAGAGCACGAACCTCATGCCGAGCCACATCCATTCGAAGACGTTGTCTGTGCCTCTTAATGTACCAGAGATGATGGCGAGTATAAGAAGCGCGAAAACCAGTGCAATCATCGTGGCCGTGATGCTGATGACCACACTCTGTCGGTTGGTGAGTCCGTATCGACCGATGATGGGGTAGGCGACAAGTGTGTGTGAGGTTAGGATGCATGCCAGTAGGAAGGATGCCGGGACATTGAATGAAAGCAACCATATTCCTGCCACGAATCCGAAGACGAATGGTATGGCAATGGTGAACAATCCGAAAATCACGCCGTGACCGATGTTCTTCTTGAGTCCTTCTAGGTCCATCTCGAGTCCTGCGAGGAACATGATGTAGTAGATGCCTACCTTCCCGAAGAGTTCGAAGCTGCTGTCGCGTGTGAGGATGTTGAAGCCGTGTTCCCCGATGATGGCTCCCGCGAGAATGAGTCCTACGAGGTGGGGGATGTGGAGCCGAGTGAAGATGATGGGGGAGAACAGAATGATGCAAAGCACGATGAAGAAGATCCAAGTCGGGTCAGTGATTGGCAAAAACGACAATATTTGATCAATCAGGTTCATACGAGGTCTTTACGTTCTGTTGTGGGTAGGTTTGTGCTTTGAAATGCGCTTTTGCGCGTAAATATTGAGCAAAGGTAGCAAAAAAGTGATAAAAATATGGTTTTTATAGGCTTTTTGTTATAATTTTGCACCGATTTTTTAAGGGAAGGGTGGATTTTGGACTAAGTGACAGCCTGAAAGGGTGTTTTTACCTCAGTTTGGAACCTCCACCTCTGACTCTCCCCGAGATGGGGAGTGATTTTTAGGATAATCAATATTCAAACAATATGAAAGTAGCAATCGTAGGCGCTAGTGGCGCCGTGGGCCAGGAGTTTCTCCGTGTGCTCGACCAGAGGAATTTTCCTATCGATGAATTGTTGTTGTTCGGTTCGAGCCGTAGTGCCGGAACGAAGTACACCTTCCGTGGCAAGGAGTATGAGGTGAAGTTGCTTCAGCACAACGACGACTTCAAGGGCGTGGATATCGCGTTCACGTCGGCTGGTGCAGGTATCTCCAAGGAGTTTGCCGCCGACATCACCCGCTTTGGCGCAGTGATGATTGACAACTCGAGTGCTTTCCGTATGGACGACGATGTGCCTTTGGTGGTGCCAGAGTGCAATGCCGAGGATGCTCTAGTCCGTCCTCGTGGCATCATTGCCAACCCCAACTGCACGACCATCATGATGGTTGTGGCATTGAAGCCTTTGGAGCGTCTGAGCCATATCAAGCGCATCCATGTTGCCAGTTACCAGAGCGCAAGTGGTGCAGGTGCAGCCGCCATGGCAGAGCTTCAGCAGCAGTACAGGGAGATTATGGAGGACAAACCTGTGACTGTGAAGAAGTTCCCTCATCAGTTGGCTTACAATGTGATTCCCCAGATTGACGTGTTCCAGGACAATGGTTACACGAAGGAGGAGATGAAGATGTACAACGAGACCCGCAAGATTATGCACTCCGACGTTCAGTGTTCGGCCATGTGTGTGCGTGTGTCATCGCTCAGGGCACATTCGGAGTCTGTCTGGATTGAGACGGAGCGTCCCATCAGTGTGGAAGAGGCTCAGAAGGCGATAGCTGAAGGAGAGGGTTTGACTTTGGTTGACGATCCTGCCAACCTCCGTTATCCCATGCCTTTGGAAACGGCTGGAAAGGACAATGTGTTCGTCGGTCGTATCCGCAAGGACTTGGCTAACGAGAACGGTTTGACTTTCTGGCTCAGTGGCGACCAAATCCGAAAGGGCGCGGCGCTCAATGCTGTCCAAATCGCTGAATACCTAATAAAAAGAGGACTCAATTGAGTCCTCTTTTTTTTCTTTCTAGGATTTTCTAAATGGCCTAGATATTCTAGATATTCTAGATTCCTAGATTTTTTAATGCCACTCGGTGTTGGTGTCCTTCTGGAATTTGTAGATACGGGCGAGGTAAAGTTCGAAGATGAGGGTGGAGTAGCCGGGGACATTGATGTCGTCATCTGTTCCGTAGCCGATGTAGTATGGGATGACGACTCTCCAGTGGTCGCCTTCCACCATGTTCATCAAGGCTGTGGAGAACCCTTTGACCACACCGTTGATGCCGAAGAGAGTTGGCACATCGGTGTCGATGTTGAGCACATCGCCCTGGAAGGACTTGTCGAAGCAGTATCCTTCAGGATAGGATGCTGACGGAATAAGGTGGCCTTGGTAGTGTACCCTCACGGAGTCGTTGTATAGCGGGTGCTCGGTTCCTGTTCCGTTCTCAAGTTTCTGGACGTAGATGTAGTATTTGTTGTCCGCGTTCAGACCGATGGAGTCGCCGAGGTTGAACGACTTGTACATGGTCCATCCGTTGCCTTTTCGTGCGACGTTAGCGATGGAGTCGAGATAATGCTCGTTGCGTTGCTGCCAGTTGTCGTACTCTAAAGCCTCGTCCTGCTCCTGACACGAGATGGCTGTCAGGATGAGGATGAGGGATGCAATGATATAGAGAGGTCTTTTCATAAAATCTCGTTTATCGGTTTATTCCGATTAATCGTTTAATCGATTATTCGTTTAATCGACGATTAATCGGCTTAACGCATAAAAACTATTTCAGTTTCTTGAGCAGGCTGGTGATGGTCACATTGTCTTCGATGATTCCCTGCAGCTCGCTGATTTTCACTCGCTTCTGTTCCATGCTGTCACGCCAGCGGAGGGTCACTGTGTCGTCTTCGAGCGACTGGAAATCAACGGTGACGCAGTAGGGTGTTCCAATGGCGTCCTGGCGGCGGTAGCGCTTGCCGATGGAGTCTTTCTCGTCGTACTGGCAGTTGAAGTGGAAGCGGAGGTCGTTGATGATTTCCTGTGCCTTCTCGGGCAGTCCGTTCTTCTTGACGAGCGGCATGACGGCGAGTTTCACGGGTGCGAGTGCTGCTGGCAGGCGCAGAACGACGCGGGTCTCACCGCCTTCGAGTTTCTCCTCGCAATAGCTGTGGCAAATGACGCTGAGGAACATACGGTCAACGCCGATGGATGTCTCGATGACGTACGGAGTGTAGGACTCGTTGAGTTCTGGGTCGAAGTACTTGATGCTCTTGCCAGAGTATTTCTCGTGCTGTCCGAGGTCGAAGTTGGTGCGGGAGTGAATACCTTCCACTTCCTTGAAGCCGAACGGCATGTTGAACTCGATGTCAGTGGCAGCGTTGGCGTAGTGGGCCAGTTTGTCGTGGTCGTGGAAACGGTAGTTCTCTGCGCCGAAGCCGAGGTTCTGGTGCCATGCCATGCGCCATTCCTTCCATTTCGCGAACCAATCCAGTTCGGTGCCGGGCTTGATGAAGAACTGCATCTCCATCTGCTCGAACTCCCTCATGCGGAAGATGAACTGACGTGCGACAATCTCGTTACGGAAAGCCTTACCGATTTGTGCGATACCGAAAGGTATCTTCATGTGTCCGGTCTTCTGCACGTTGAGGTAGTTGACGAAGATACCCTGTGCTGTCTCTGGACGCAAGTAGATGGTGGATGCGGCATCGGCTGTGGAGCCCATCTCGGTCTTGAACATCAGGTTGAACTGGCGAACCTCGGTCCAGTTCCTGGTGCCGCTGATGGGGCATACGATTTCCTCGTCGATGATGATTTGGCGCAATTCAGCAAGGTCGTTGTCGTTCATGGCCTTTGCGAAACGCTCGTGCAGGGCGTCGCGCTTCTGCTTGTGCTCCAGCACGCGAGGGTTGGTCTCGCGGAACAAGGCCTCGTCGAAGTTCTCTCCGAAACGCTTGCGTGCTTTCTGCACCTCCTTGTCGATTTTCTCGTCGTACTTGGCCATCTGGTCTTCGATGAGCACATCGGCGCGGTAGCGTTTCTTGGAGTCTCGGTTGTCGATGAGTGGGTCGTTGAAGGCATCCACATGGCCTGAGGCCTTCCAGATGGTTGGATGCATGAAGATGGCAGAGTCGATGCCGACGATGTTCTCGTGGAGCAGCACCATGCTTTGCCACCAGTATTGTTTGATGTTGTTTTTCAGTTCCACACCGTTCTGGCCATAGTCATAGACTGCTGCCAGGCCGTCGTAAATCTCGCTTGAAGGGAAGACGAACCCATATTCCTTGCAATGGGAAACGACCTTCTTGAATACATCTTCTTGTGCCATTTTTTTCTAGAATTCTTTTTATTGTTTTTTTCTGATTATTCTGAATGTTCCAAATTTTCCTGTAGTTCTGAAAATTTAGGTGCAAAATTAGCATTTTTCTTTCATAATCAAGCAATCGGAAGGCTTGTTTTGATTATTTAAGATATGATAACGGTTGATTTCCACCTTTTTTCGCTAATTTTGCGGGGCAAAGTAGCTACTCTATAGCTTAATAAAAACTCAAACGACATGAACAGGTATCTTCTTGTATTGATATTCGCATTGGTGCTTCCTCACGCAGCGCATGCGCAGTTTTTCGATTTCGGGTTTGGCGACCCTTTCGATGATTTTTTCGGCCCTCGTCGTGTTGAACAGCAGCAGCCAGTAGAGAAGGCTCAGTTCAAGGGCGGTAAGGAAGGAATGAACGATTTCATCGAGAAAAACTACAAAAACCCAAGCCCTCGCATTCAGGGTCTTGAGGGTGAGATTTTGGTCTATTGTCTGATTAGCGAGAAGGGCAAGGTAGAGGAAGCGAAGGTTTCCCGTGGTCTTTCTCCTGCTTACGACAAGGAGGCTGTCCGTGTGGTGAAGAAGATGAAGTTCAAGCCCGCCAAACAGGGCAAGAAGAAAGTCAAGAGCCGCTATCAAATCTCCTTCCCCGTCCGCAAAGGCCGCCTGAGCTTCAACACGTTGCCGACGGTGGATGTGTAGTCTTGGAGCCCTGGCATCTCAGATAACCAAGAGGTAGTAGGCATAATCGATTGTAGTTTCGTTTTTTTGCAAAATTAGCGAATGAAAACGGAAATGGCAAATAATGATTAGTTTTTTTGATAGCTCATCAAGTTCCTCTTCCTCTCCTTTCCCCTTTTTTTGTCTCCCAAAGGAAAAAAAAGACGCTAATCCTTTGTCGGGTTGAGAATTATGTGTAACTTTGCACGATTATGTGCAAGAAGTGAATGAAATGTATTAACTCATCTGCGCCTCATTGAAGAGAGAGAGAGTTTTTAAGGTAACCTTGATGCCCTCCCCGCATCAAATGAGGGCTGTGCTTAGGTGCAGTAAAAAAGATGCCAATACCATCTGAGCTTATAAACATCAATAAATATTAACTACTAAACAAAACTAAAAATGAACAAGAAACTTTACAATGCACCAGAGGTGCGCGAGATCAACTATCGCATTGACAATGTGGTTATGCTTGGAGCATCAAAAGACGGCGAAGAAATCATTGGTGATGGTGGTAGCACAAGTGGCAGTGGTATCACAGAGGGTGACGCTAACAAGCGTAACGCTGAATGGGGTAACCTCTGGTAAACACAAGTCTTGAACGCATCCAAAACGTGTCCGCAAAGCAAGGAATGAAGCCACATAGCGTCATCTCCGATGCAATAGCGGTAAACTACTACTTTTCGTATAAATTTGGTTACACCTTATTTATATAGATGCTTAACTACACAACAACCACTCGCAACGCAAGTTGCAATAACAACAGAATAAACAAACAACAAATGAAAAGACAATTACTTTTCGCTTTAGCAATGCTTTTTGCTGCTGTTGGTTTTGCACAGAAGGACATAACCGATAAGTACATCACCAACGCGAAACTTGATCAGGGAACTGTTGAGATTATCAACAACAAGACTACCAAAACACTCACTGGTTGGACAGTGCAGAATTTCAACAATTCTCAACAAGGTAGCAATACTCAAGGTTGGGCTTCAGAGAGTTACGCAGGATGGGGCAATTTGGATGTCTCTCAATACTCCTTGACCCAGACTATCAAACTGCCTGTTGGTAGCTACCGCCTGGTTAACTACTCTTTCTTCCGACAAGGATTGAATTATGACTCAGAAGCTGAAAAGTCGCTCGCATATTTGAAGGCTGGCGATCAGCAGGTCGCCGTTAAGACCCTAGGCTCAATCACTGGTGTTGGATCCTACGCCAATAGTCAATCTGAAGGTGCCAATGTGTTCGACAGCAAGATGTACCGCAACGTGGTAGAATTCGAGATTGTCGGGGAAGAAACTGAGATTGAAATCGGCTTGGTTGGAACTTTCGACCTCAAGCAGTCTTGGATAATCTGCGGTATGTTCGAACTCTTCGATTTGAACGACCTCGCTTCAGTGAGCTCTCCTACCGACGTGACCTACGCTATTACCAACCCTGGTTTCGAGTACCGCAACCTGACAGGATGGACTAATGGAATAACCAAAGGTAATAACCAATATGCCACCAATAATAATTTCTCCTCAAAAGTTGGAATCGGTTTCTATGAGAGTTGGCAAAGTGGTGTTGCACTTGGTGATGCCGGCACTTTCACTCAGACTCTATCGGACATGCCCGCTGGTTTGTATGAACTGTCTGTCTATGCCCAGAACATTGAGCAGTATAATAATAATAAGGGTGGAACCGGTATGTTCCTGACCGCTAACGGTGATAAGACAGAAATTGGAGCCAATGGACAGTATAAAGTCCGCACTACTTTGGCTACAGACGGTGACCTCACTATTGGTATCAGTCTTGAAGGATGCACTGGTAACTGGATTGCTTGGGACCGTTTCGAACTCCAGTTCTACGGTGATCCACTCGTTGCTTATCAGGATCTTTTGGACGAAGTAGTAGCAGAAGCACAGGAACTGGTTAACAGTGGCACTCTCAACACAGGTGGCGCAGATGCTCTCCAAACTGTTATCAACGATAATGACAATGATGACAAAACTTTCACCGAAGAGGCACAGTTCAATGAAGCCATCAGCAATATCGAGGCAGCTATGGCCACAGCCAACGAAATAGCAACAGCCTACGCAGCGTGGACTACAGCTGCAACCAAGCTTGCCGATGGTGACTATGCTGCCATCAGCGCCCTCACACAGTCACTGACCACAACAGTCGAGGACGCTACTACAGCAGCTGCTATTACCGCTGCAACAGCTGAGCTCAAAGCCGCTATGGACAACTTTGACGAATACAACGTCCTCCGTCCTGCCATTCAGGCTCTTTATGATATCGACGAATATGAGGAGTTGACAACAGGCGCTCACGATGACCTTGGAACAGCGCTTACTGCAAGCTTAGACGGTGTAACTTCCGCTAATGATATCGCATCTATTTGCGAGGCACTTAGGGAAGCAGGTGAAACCTACACAGCAAATGCAAATCCAACTAACGAGAACAATCCTTTCGACCTCACCTTCATGCTGACAAACCCCGACATCACTGATTTCTGGGATGGCGAGGTAGATGATGCTCAAAGTGGTACATGGGGTGTTGCACCAGCTGGTTGGTATACCGACCAAGTAGGTGGTAACTTCCAGGTAATGGCTAATAGGGACATGGCTCCTGGTGAGATTTTCATCGAGTATTGGTCAGAAAATGCAGCTACAAGTGGTTTCATGCTTTATCAGAAAGTGACACTCCCCGAAGGAACATATCAGATGACAGGTCGCCTTGGCGCCGCCCAGTATGATGCTAATGGCAGCAAAACAGCTATTACATTCTCTGCTAATGACGTGGATGGCACCGCATTGGTTTATGGTCCACTTCAGGACTGCTCTCTTGAATTTGTGAACAAGACTGCAGGAACAGAAGTGCAGATAGGTATGAAAGCTCATGAAGGCAATAACAACCGTTGGGTAGGTATCAACAAGATTCACCTCTACAAAGTTCCAACCATGGCCTTCGTAATTGACGAGGCCGAGACATACGACAACACTCAGTCGGGTGCTGGTAACGTGACTCTCAAGCGTACCATCAAGGAAGGCATTAACACTGTTGTTCTGCCATTCGCTCTGACTGATGAGGATATCGTCACTCTTGGTGGTGAAGGTGCAGAGGCTTACACCGTCAGCGAGTTTAATCCAGAAACGGAAGAATTCACTTTGTCAGAACCGTTAACAGAGGTTCTTGCCAACACTCCGTTCTTCCTCAAGGCTACACAGGCTGGTACTGAGTTCACTTTCGAGGACAAGACTATTGTTGCTGGCGAGCCTTCCACTACAGTTGAAGATGTGTTCACACTGGTAGGTAACTACGAAGTGACCAAAGAAGTGCCCGTATCCACTATTGACGAGAAATACTACATTGTTAGTGATGGAAATTTCTACAATGTTGATGGTGGAGGAGTTACTATTAAGAATACACGTTTCTATGTTCAGATTGTAGTTCCAAAGGTTGCGATTAATGAGACTGAGACTTACGACAACACACAGGCTTATAAGTACGCCAATATCACTCTCACTCGTACCATCAAGGCAAACATGAACACCGTGGTTCTGCCATTCGAGCTGACAGCTGAAGATATTGTGTATCTTGGTGGCGAAGGTGCTGTGGCTTACACTGTCAGCGCTTACGCTAACGACAACCTCACTTTCGAAACTGCCGAGACAGTTTCTGCCAACACTCCGTTCTTCCTCAAAGCTACAGAGGCTGGTACTGAGTTCACGTTCTTGAACAAGAAGGTAGAGGCAGGTATACCTGAAGCAGTGACACCTGACGGTGCATGCTCGTTGCTCGGTTCTTATGAAGCAACATTCCCTGTTCCTGAGTCTGATGCTATGCAAACGGCTTACATCCTCAGCGGTGGACAGTTCTACAAAGTTGACTCTCCTGTCACCATCAGGAACACTCGCTTCTATGTCCTTGTGGATGGTGAGCACAATGCCAACACCCTTGGCTTCACATTCATCGACGGCGAGGCCAATGCTATCAACGGTATCGCCAGCGAGACTGCTGCTCCTGAGGGCATCTACAACCTCCAGGGCCAGAAGGTGGAGAAAGCCACTAAGGGCATCTACATCATCAACGGCAAGAAGGTACTGGTGAAGTAATAAACTTTGATGCTTTGAACATCAGGGGGCAAGAGTAATCCTCTTGCCCCTTTTTGTCCTTAATTAACTGACAATTCACAAACTAACTAAAACAAACAAATATGAAACAATTAAAACTTTTACTTGCTGCTGGTGCACTGATGCTTGCAACAGGCATCAGCGCTCAAACGGATGTGACCAGCACGTATATCCAGAATGCGGACTTCGCATCGATGGATGGATGGACGGAATTCAAAAGTGGTACGACTCTAAACATTGGCAGTGGACTTATTGGAACTTTTAAACCAACGGGAAATACTGCTGCCACGGTTGATGAGACTCACCTTGCCCGTGAATATTGCATCGGTATGCAGAATCGATGGAACACTGTTGCTTCCGCTTATCAGCAGACCACGACAAGCGCTCTTCCAGCAGGTTTCTACGAACTCACTTACGATGTGGAAGATGTAAACGGAGATGAAGATAACCCTACATTCGAGAATCTCTTTTATGTAGAATTGGGCTCAACAAAATACGTTGACAGCAAGACAGAATGGCAGAACAAAGGCAAAAGCCCTTGGACAGCACACTCAATCACGTTCACTGTAGATGAAGCAGCTCAAGCAACAATCAGTTTAGGCTATAAAAACACTTCTAACAAGAACAAAACTCCGATTCTCTACGTCAGTCACCTAAAGTTGACTTACACCGACCCCGATGCCGCTGCTCATGCTGCTGCACTTGAAGCCGCAAAATACACTTTGGGCGGATACATCAAGAAAGCTACAGCACTCAATGGTGTCCTTGCTGACACGGACCTTGCCACAGCTATCGAAACAGCTCAAGGTGTTTATGATGCTGCAGATGACTATGCAGATGACTATGATAATACAGTAGCCGCCTCTACCACTCTGAACTCAGCTATAGCCAACGCACTCAATGCAACTACTGTAGTTACTTTGAACAATGGAAACTTCGACACCAATCCTAACAATACGCTGAACGCAGATAACACAACAACTTTTGGCGGTTCGCTTTCTACAGCAACGTCAAATCCTGAGAATACAAAAGATTTCTCCGCAAACACAGGAGACCATGGCTATTTGTATGACGTATATGGTTGGACACAGTATTCTAAGTTCAATTCTACAGCTTCACAAGGAACTACTTCTCAATATGGTACAGCGATGCCAGCCAATGGATGGAGTACCAATAGCACAACACTTCCTGCCAAGGATATGTTGGGTTCAAGCGATGGAGCTGCTCTTCACCTTTCAGCAGGTTGGGGAGACCAAGCACGTTATCAACAGACATTGACTTCACTGCCTACTGGTCGTTACCTTATCTATTATGAGGTGATTAACCAATATAGCAACACTAATATTGCAAGCAACTATATCGGTGTAAATGGCAACAAAGGTGATTTCTATGGCACCACCAACTCTTTCGTTTATTCAGACCTTAAGACTATAGAACAAGGAGTATGGAAAGCACAAGCTTTCGAGTTTGATGTAGCCCAAGCAACTGACATCAACCTTAGCGTAGGTGTGACAACATCTACCTCAGGTTCTGGCAATGGTGCCAAACTTTGGATAGACAACGTGCTCGTTTATCGTCTTGGAGACATCATGATTACAGATGAAGAAGCAGATGCTATCCTTGCCAGTGTCGCTGAATTGGACGAAGCGATTTATAACAAAAACTTGAAGGATGCTCTGGCTGAAGCAAAGACTGCTTTTGTGGACAACAAGACACTCGACAATTACAATGCCCTCAATGAGGCTCTGATTGCAGCACAAGAAAGTGTGTCATTATATGAGCAAATTGATGAGGCTCTCACTAACATTGAGGCTTGGAGCGCCGAAAGCGGTACAAATGTTGCCGAATGCTACCGCACCGACTATTACGAAGGAAATTATGGCCCAACAGGAGAGTACGACTGGGCACCTGAGGACTTCTATACTTATTATCGGGGTGATCAGGTAATGAAACTTGCACAGAATAATGCTACAGATTATACTTCTGTTATCCTTAACCCGGGCTTTGAAACTGGTGACGGTATAGGTTGGGAGTATAATGAAGGAAGTGACACCAAGATAACGTTATATGAGGGTAATAACTTTGCTTTTACAGGTGCTGAAGGCAATTTCGTCTTCAATACTTGGGGTGGTTCAACTGAACTTTATATCAGGCAGACCATTCCTGGACTACCAGCTGGAACTTACCAATTAAGTGCTGTACTTACTGGTTCCAATGGTGCTGACATTATTCTCAGCGCTAATGATTTCTCTAAGACTCTGACCGTGGAAGGTAACGAATCTACAGGCTACGAAACCAAACTGATTTTCACACTCGATGAGGAAAGCGATGTGGAAATATCAGTAAGCAACCAAGCCAATGTATCGTTCTTCAAGTGTGACAATTTCAAACTCGTTGTCTATGATGAGCCTTTGGCTGACGCTGATGATTATGCAGCACTTAATGACGCTATCGAGGCTGCTGAAGCCAAAACTCTTGGCTTTGATGAAGGCGAGTATGCTCCTTACAACAACATAGTAGCAATTCAGACTATTGCTGCAGCTAAGGCTATAGACCAAGAAGCTGATAATCCAAAGGATGATGTCACAGCGATGACAACAGCATTGCAGAATGCAGTTTGGACTGCTAACACTCAAGAGGTTGACGCCATCTTCGATGGTCAGTTTGCGACTACCGAGGCCAATGAAACTTCTGGTGACATCAACCTCCCAGGTTGGACAAAAGTTCAAGGTATCCGTCTGTTGGTAAAGGACGAAACTGTTGACCCAGGTCTTGCATACACCGATGGAAAAGTCGCTGTGTTCTCTTGGGCTGGAACAACTCTTACTTATGGAGAACAGACAGGCTACACTCTGCCTTTGAACGCGCACGAAGTATATGAACTGACCTTGAAAGTTTCCGCATGGCGCGATGGTGCTTATCCAAACTGGTTCTCCGTTAAATTTGATGACAC
>JAFXVU010000133.1 GCA_017534705.1 Bacteroidaceae bacterium | reverse complement strand
CAGCCTGCGTACCCCCAATGAGAAACCGCACCCCTACCCATTCCCTTAGAGGGGCATCTACATCTACAACGGAAAGAAGATGGTCGTTAAGTGATGGCTGCTCCGTCCCCCTTTTCATTCTACAAGGGCGAAAAAAAGATTCCCCTGGTTGATGCAGAGGCCGGTTGATGCAGAGTTCAGTTCCCACCAATAAAGGGGGAACATTATAGGCAGGAGAGAGCCATTTTCAGACTCCCTCCCGCTTTCTTTTAGAAAGAATTATTTAACCAATGGGCAAAGAAATAGTCGTAGATACGGTAGTGACCGTTGTCGTTTTTCACAATGTCGGATTGGAGGAGTGGTTTGAGGGCAGCCTGCACCGAACTGGCAGATGGCAACTTGTGCCTTTTGACAAACGCCGCAGAAGTAATGCTACTGGCACGCCCCTCCTTAGCGATAGCCAAAAGCAATTGCTTCTGTTTGGCGGGAAGGTTGTTGAGTTGCTCCATATAACCCATAACCTGGCGAGAAACAACATTGTCGAATGCCTGAGGATACATATCCACGGTGCACGTCCCATTGACAGGTGTCATGGCGAATAACTCGTTCAACATCATCTGTACGAACCATGTGCAACCATCAAAACTGTCATAGACCTTTTCAATAGTGTCTTTGTCTATTCGTTTCTGATGTTCAGAAAACAGACGGGTGGCAAATTCCAGATAGGAGAACAGTGAAATAGGATCCAGGCCCATGATGATGGTGCTTTGATAGAAGGGCTTCGCAGGTGAGCTGAACATATTACTCATCAAGTGACACTTACTGCCTGCAAAAATAAACTGAGACTGTTTGCATTGTTGGATTTTAGTACGAAGCAGTGCCTCTATGTTCTTTTCAGGGTAATTGGTAATCTGTTGGAACTCATCGAAAGCAACAACACAAGTTCGGTCGGCGGCTTCCAGATACTCAAAGATTTCGTCAAGAGTGGTCTGCGGCGAGTAGATGTCGCCTATTGATATTTCGAGAATGGGAGCACCAGTCTGCGTATCGAGTTTGAAACCCACTCTCAGTGAACGCACAATCTCGAAGAATCGTTCTGCCCATACAGTCTTCCGTGGTTTCAATTGTTCAAAGATAGCTTTTCCAAACAAATAGATGAATTCGGGAAAAGACGACGTAGCATATACATCAACATAGAAACAATAATATGGTTCCTGTACAGATGGCTGTGCGTACAGATGATGGATGAGTCCCGACTTACCCATACGTCGAGAAGAAACGAGCGCCACATTACGCCCGTTATCTATCTGTTTCTTTAGGAATTCCGTTTCCTGAACACGGTCGCAAAAGTATTCGTCAGAGATATATTTCCCCACTACAAAGGGGTTTACAACTGTTATTGTTTCCATACATTCTCACTTTTTATTGCAAATATAATAATTATATTTATAATAAAAAAGAAACAATGAAAAAAAAACAAAAACAAAGACTTTCGCGTTTTTAGAACTTAACCAGAGACCCATTTAACACAAAAAACGGTAGGGAATTCCTACCGTTTTTTTTGCGTGAAAAATTGACTTTCAGATTGAGCGGCAAACGGGGCTCGAACCCGCGACCTTCGGCTTGGGAAGCCAACGCTCTACCAACTGAGCTATTGCCGCAAAAAGGGTGGAATCTTGGATGATGTCCTGATTTGACAGGCAATTGCCTGCGCACCCTTAAAGACCGTGCAAATTTAGCAATAAATCAGCAAAGACAAAGCATGATTGGGCAAAAATTAACAATAATAAACGATTGCTGGAGTCTAAAGCGATGGGCGCCCCTTTCAGGGTCGATATGGTAAGCATCTGAGATATAGTCCGTAGGTGCATTCCGCTTCGCTTCATGTACCCCCGGTTATTGAGAGGTGTCCCCTTCAGGGACTTGGGTGAGTAGTTACGAAATCTTAGATGAGAGGCATGCCGAGACGATGGCACTCTTCTCTCATGGTTTGTGGCCAGATGCTGGCTTGGATTTCACCGATATGCGCCTTGTGAAGCAGCATGAGACAGAGTCGGCTTTGGCCGATACCGCCTCCAATGCTGAGCGGCAGTTCGCCTTTGATGAGTTTCTGATGGAAGAAAAGTTGCTTGCGCTCCTCTTTTCCTGTGAGTTCGAGTTGGCGTAGGAGGGTGTCCTTATCCACACGAATACCCATTGAGGAAAGTTCGACAGAACGGTTGAGGATAGGATACCAGACGAGTATGTCGCCATTGAGTCCATAGAATCCTTCCTCATTAGGTGTGGTCCAGTCATCGTAGTCGGGCGCGCGGAGGTCGTGAGGTTCTCCATTGGAGAGTTTTCCTCCGATGCCGATGATGAAGACGGCTCCGTATGCTTTGGCAATGGCGTTCTCGCGTTGTTTGGGCGTCATGTCGGGATACATGGCGATGAGTTCCTCGGAATGTATGAATTTGATTTCATCAGGCAGGAATGGTTCGATTTGGGGATAGGTCTCGCAGACGAGATACTCCGTCCGCTGCATGGCGGCATAGATGGCCCTGACGATTTTCTTGAGGAACTTGAGGTTTCTGTTTTCCGGCAGGATAGTCCTTTCCCAGTCCCACTGGTCCACGTAGAGCGAGTGCAGGTTGTCGAGTTCCTCGTCACCACGTATGGCGTTCATGTCGGTGTAGAGACCATATCCTGGTTTGATGTTGTACTCCGCCAGCATGAGCCTCTTCCACTTTGCCAGTGAGTGCACCACTTCCGCCACTTGGTCGTTCATGTCCTTGATGGGGAATGAAACGGGTCGTTCCACTCCACTCAGGTCGTCGTTGATGCCGAGTCCTCGCTGCACAAAAAGAGGGGCAGTGATTCTCCTCAATCTGAGTGCAGTGGACAGGTTTGCCTGAAAGAAATCCTTGATGAGTTTTATACCTTGTTCTGTTTGCGCAGGATTCAGTAGTTGTTTGTATGCATCTGGTTTTATCAGCTTGCTCATTTGTCAGTAATTAATCAACAAAATATCAAAAATTCGGTGCAAAGATAGGAATTAAAAAACAAATACAAGCAATTTTTATGATTTTTCTTTCAATTAGTCATAAAAAATACAAAAAATGCAGATAAAATGTCAGAATGAAATTAAAAAAAGCCGCCATGACAAGGCGGCTTACAGAACATCCTTACGGACGTTTGTTTTCTCATTAAGCGGCTAAAAGAAGTCAGTCGACCGTACCGATGATTTCGCTGAGCGAGGAGACCTTATGCTGGTCGAGCCATTGGTTGATGCCGTCCCTCACCTTCACGCTGACTGTCGGGTCGATGAAGTTGGCCGTTCCGATTTGGATGGCAGACGCTCCTGCCATGAAGAATTCGATGGCATCCTTGGCATTCATGATGCCTCCAAGTCCGATGACGGGTATGCGCACCGCTCTGGCCACCTGCCACACCATTCTGACCGCCACAGGCTTGATGGCGGGTCCGCTGAGTCCTCCTGTCTTGATGCTGAGTACGGGCTTTCTCCTTTCTATATCTATAGCCATACCCATGAGTGTGTTGATGAGTGAGACAGCGTCCGCTCCTTCATCTTCAACGGCCTTGGCAATCTCAGTGATGTCGGTGACATTGGGAGAGAGTTTGACGATGAGTGTCTTATGATATCTGGCTCGAACAGCCCTGACGACCTCAGCGGCACCTTTCCGCGTAACACCGAAAGCCATGCCACCGTCTTTCACGTTAGGGCAAGAGATATTGAGTTCGATGGCGGGAATCTTCTCAAGCCGGTCGATGCGCGCAGCGCATTCGGCATAGTCCTCTGGTGTGCTTCCGCTGACATTGACGATGACATTGGTGTCGATGTCCTTGACTTGCGGATAGATGTTGTTGCAGAAATAGTCCACTCCTTTATTCTGGAGTCCGACACAGTTGAGCATTCCGCTCGGTGTCTCTGCCATTCTGGGATAGTCGTTTCCTTCTCTGTGGTGGAGTGTTGTTCCTTTGACGATGATAGCACCGATGTCGCTGAGATTGACGAAGTCGGCATATTCCAGTCCGTAACCGAAAGTTCCAGATGCGGTCATGACCGGATTCTTGAGTTGAAGGTCTCCTATTTTGATGTTGAGATTGGACATTTTTATTAAATGGGAGTTAAAGGGGGAGTTAAAAGGGGAGTTTAAGAGGGAGTTAAAGGGAGGGGAGCTGTGGGACGGAAAACTGTTCAGAGTTCCCAAGTGAGTTGGCGGATGTCGAAGACTGGTCCTTCCTTGCAGACGCAGACATTTCCTTTGACTGTTTTCTCGACACAGCAGAGACAGGCGCCTAAGCCACATGCCATCATGTTCTCAAGAGAGACCTGGCAAGGAATGTTGTTCGCCAAGGCATATCTCGCCACACTCATCATCATGGGTTTGGGGCCGCAGCAGGCGATATGCGAGAAGGCCTTTTTGCCCAGCACACTATGATTGGTGACAAATCCCTTTTCCCCCATCGAACCGTCCTCTGTGGTGATGAAGACCTCTCCGAACTGTTGGAACAGAGGAATCTGAAGCAAGTCGTTCTTTGTCCTAGCACCGAGGAGGAAAAAGGGTTTGAACCCTTTGTCCTTGAGTTGTTCGCCATAATAGAGCAATGGAGCCACCCCTACTCCGCCTCCTACGAGGAGGATGTCGCAGTTCGTGTCGGTGGGCATAGAGAAGCCATTCCCGAGGGGGAAGACAACGTTGAGGCAGTCTCCAGGAGTGAGCTTGGCCAAGGTCCGTGTTCCTTCGCCCACCAATTGTATGAGCAACCATAATTGGTTTTTGTTTCTGTCGACATAATTGACGGAGATAGGCCTTCTGAGGAAGGTGTTTGGCGCCCCATCGACTTTCACTTCCACGAACTGTCCTGGCAAGATGTCGGGCAGCGGTTGTTGGTCAGTGAGTTTGATCAGGACGTATCTTTGGTGGGGGAAGGAAACTTCCTCAACCGTGAGATTCTTCATGTACTTTTTCATCAATCAGAGCAAATTGTTTAAGAGTTCATTGAATACCCCATTTCCTGGGGTTGCATTCGGCCTCGATGATGTCCTCGAGTTCATCGTCGAGTATATGATAGAAATCGATGCCAGTAATAGCCTCAATAGAGTCCACGCTGACGCAGTAGTCGCTCATGGGCAGGTTGGTGCTGGAGTTGGGATAGATGAAGCCTATGGCCGTCACTTCGTCGGAAGCCGAGAGGACGACTTTGAAGAAGCGGTCGGGTACAGCAATCCTCACTTTCTGGCTTTTTCCAATGGTCTTAGGATGCTTGTTGTCGAATATGGGGCCACAGACGATGTAGAGGTCCTTTCCCCTCCAAGCCCATGAGCGGCATTTCTGCTCGAGGTCGTTCCACACCCCCTCATTGAGGTTATGGGACTGTGGGCAGATGTTGGACATGAGGAAGGTCTCGTTGGTGGCATCCTGGTTCCACTTGTTGTCGGCAGCAGGACACATGTGTCCCCTGTCGTATCCCGACCCGTCGTAGTCGTACCACTGCACCCGGTTTGACTTAGCGACACGGGGGTCCTCCTCGAACTTGGTGCGATGAGCGTTTCCTTTGAGGCGTTTGGAATTGAGGTGCCAGGCGACGTAGTTAGGACAGTTGTACTTGTTGTTGTAGGAGACGGCGAATCCTTGTTTTTTGAGCATATTCTCCGACCTGTCCTTGAGTTTGGCGGGCAATTCCAGTCCTTGCCTGTCCTCCTCTTCGATTCTCCTGCTTACTTTCCCTTGTTTTTCTTTCCGAGGTTTCTTGTCACCGAAAGACTGATGTTCGTTTTCTGAATTAGACGCAGCGTTCTCGGGCACCATCTCGGTATTGGGATTGGAATACCGGAAAGTCTGGACCTTCTCGTCCTTAGGTTTCTTGCAGGCCGAGATGACGATTAAGGTGAAAAGGATGAATAATAGATATCTGTTCATTGCTTCAATAATCCTCTTTGGTTGAAAAACAAGATGGAATGGCATACCAGCCATTAAGAATGCAAAAATACAATATTCCTTGGATAAAACGGTCAAGATAAAAACAAAAGAATGTAAAAGAGTGAAAATTGCCCCTAATCATGACCTCTAATTCGCGTATTATGACTAAATTTGCATTTTAAGGGGATTGGGAAAAAGTCCCTATTCAACAGACAAACTAAGGAAAGAGAAAATGAAGCAATACTTAGACCTTCTGCAGCGCATCCTCGACGAGGGGGTTGAGAAGAAAGACCGTACTGGCACCGGCACGAAGAGTGTGTTCGGCCATCAAATGCGTTTCAACCTTGAAGACGGTTTTCCTTTGCTGACGACGAAGAAACTTCACTTGAAATCCATCATCTACGAGTTGCTGTGGTTCTTGAAGGGAGACACAAATGCCCGTTACCTTCAGGAACATGGTGTTCGCATCTGGAACGAATGGGCAGACGAAGACGGTTCGCTGGGCCACATCTATGGTTACCAATGGCGCTCATGGCCAGACTACAACGGCGGCCATATCGACCAGATTCAGCGTGTGGTGGACGACATCAAGCACAACCCCGACTCCCGCCGCATTATTGTGAGCGCATGGAATGTGGCCGACCTTGGCAACATGAACCTACCTCCCTGCCACATCCTGTTCCAGTTCTACGTCGCAGAGGGCAGATTGAGCATGCAGTTGTACCAGCGCAGCGCCGACAGTTTCCTGGGTGTTCCGTTCAACATCGCCTCCTATTCGCTGTTGTTGATGATGATGGCACAGGTGACAGGTTTGAAAGCCGGTGATTTCGTTTACACCACAGGCGACACTCATCTCTACCTGAATCATTTAGACCAGGCTCACTTGCAGTTGACCCGCACTCCACGTGCTTTGCCCAAGATGCACCTCAACCCCGACGTGAAGGACATCTTCGACTTCAAGTACGAGGACTTCACGCTCACAGACTATGACCCGTGGGACCACATCAAGGCCACAGTATCCGTGTAGGACCATTGAACATTGACCATTGACCATTGACCATTGAACATTGAACATTGGCTTCGCCTAAATTGCTCACGCTCGGCATAGTGCAAACGAGTTTGCCCTCTGCACTCACTTAATCGCAATTTTGAACATTGAACATTGAACATTGGCTTCGCCTAAATTGCTCACGCTCGGCATAGTGCAAACGAGTTTGCCCTCTGCACTCACTTAATCGCAATTTTGACCATGGACCATGGACTTTGCCTTCAAATCATTAGGATATTTATTATGAGACTTTCAATTATAGTAGCCATCGCCGAAAACGGAGCGATAGGCAAGGACAACAACCTGATTTACCGTCTGCCCAATGACTTGAAGCGTTTCAAGTCGTTGACGACAGGTCACACCATCATCATGGGGCGCCGTACTTTTGAATCCCTACCCAAAGGCGCTTTGCCCAACAGGCGAAACATCGTGCTCAGCCGCAGTAATCGCGATTTTGAGGGCGCGGAGTGCTACTGGTCGCTGACAGAGGCGTTGAGCCATTGTCAGGAAGATGACGACGTGTTCATCATCGGCGGTGCTTCGGTGTACCAAGAAGCATTGCCCCTGGCCGACCGTTTGTGCCTGACCTTCATTCACGACACCCCAGCCGAAGCCGACGTTTTCTTCCCAGAGATAGACTTTAGCGAATGGGTGCAGACGGATTGCGAGTCGTACGAACACGACGACCGTCATGCCGTAGATTACTCGTTTGTGGATTATGAGAGGAAAGCAGCAGTCGCTTCGGGACTATTCACAGAGAATCCCACCGACCAACAGATGGCCGGTGAAAGCAATTCCCCACAATAGATGAGACTCCCCTGGACGAACGCCAAGGGGTGGTCGAAGAAAGGCTAAGGTTCTGTCGGGAAATCCTCAGCGGGAAAATCCAAGTCGGCGTTGACGCCCTCTTTCTCCTCGTCTTTGTCGAAGATGGTAGGCACGGGCAATTGGCGTTTGATGGCCTCACAGAACGAGATGATGGTTTCGGAGCGGGCCAGTCCAAGTGGTTGCAGTTTGTCGTGGATGAGTGTGACGAGGTGGTGGTTGTTTCGTGCATAGATTTTTATGAAGATGTCGTAGCCACCCGTTGTGTAATGACACTCAACGACTTCCGGTATTTCCGCCAGTCGTGCAGTGACCTCATCAAACTGCCCTGGTTCCTTGAGATAGAGTCCAATGTAGGCACAAGTCTCGTATCCCACCTTTTCAGGGTCGATATTGAACTGAGAGCCTTTGATGACCCCCATATTGGTCAGTTTCTGTATGCGCTGGTGGATAGCCGCACCCGACACATTGCAAGTCCTTGCGACTTCAAGGAAGGAGATGCGTGCGTTGTTAGCAATGATTTTCAGAATTTTCTCATCGAGCGCGTCAAGTTGCCTTTGTCCCATATATAATATGATTAAAAACGATTAGTTTCAGGAGTAAAAAAATGCTGATAGCATCTTAATGGTGCAAATATATGCAAAATTAATCAGAAGTGGAAATAATGGGGGGGATTTTTAATGAACATTGACCATTGAACATTGACCATTGACCATTGGCTTCGCCTAAATTGCTCACGTTCGGCATAGTGCAAACGAGTTTGCCCTCTGCACTCACTTAATCGCAATTTTGAACATTGACCATTGGCTTCGCCTAAAATGCTCACGCTCGGCAATTCAAGTGAACTTGATTGCACTCGCTTAATCGCATTTTTGAACTTCGCCTAAAAAACCAACGACCTCAATATGGAAGAGAGAAGATTGCCAACAGCATTCATCGATGCAATGCAAAAACAGATGGGCAGCGATGCCGAGGGTCTGTTTCACGCCATCACTGGCAGCGTGAGCCCTGTGAGCATCCGTATCAACCCCAAGAAGTGGCATCAAGAGGCACCTGCGGACCGTGTGCCCTGGTGCGAGACAGGCTATTACCTTCCTGAACGCCCCGCCTTCACCCTTGACCCACTGTTCCATGCCGGTTGTTATTATGTTCAGGAGGCCTCGTCGATGTTCCTGGAACGTATCATCAAAACCTATATCAAGGAGCCCTCAGTGGTGCTGGACCTGTGCGCCGCCCCTGGTGGCAAATCAACCTTAGCCCTTTCCTGCCTTCCTCCAGACAGTCTTCTTGTGTCGAACGAGCCTATCCGTAGCCGTGCCAACATCTTGATGGAAAACATGGTCAAGTGGGGATACCCCAACAGTGTGGTGACATGCAATTACGCCCCCGATTTCGAGTATTTAGGCGAGTTGTTCGATGTGGTGATAGCAGATGTGCCATGTTCAGGAGAGGGGATGTTCCGCAAGGATTCGGTTGCGATAGAAGAATGGAGCGAAAGCAATGTGTGGATGTGCCAGAAACGTCAGCGAGAGATTGTAAGTGGCATATGGTCATGCCTGAAGCCAGGTGGTATTCTGATTTACAGCACCTGTACCTACAACGTCCATGAAGACGAGGAGAATGTGGAATGGATATGTGAGGAGCTGGGCGGCCGTTGCCTTCCTGTGGACACTGAATCCGCTTGGGGTATTATCGGCAACCAGCTGGGCCATCCTGCCTATCCCTGCTATCATTTCTTTCCTCACCAGACTCGCGGCGAAGGTTTCTTCGCTTGTGTGCTGATGAAAGACTCAACTTCGGAAAGCCGTTCTTCCTCAGTGCCGAAGAAAGACAAGAAAAAAGCCAAGCCGAACGCTAAATCGCCACTCTCTCCGGGCAATTACCTACAACAGGCAGAAGCATACGAACTGACAGAAAACGACGGTGTGTTCACTGCTTTCCCAAGAAATCACAGCCACTTGCTAGGCCTACTCCAACGCCGGCTGCATCTCCTGCACCATGGCATTGTACTGGGAGAGATGAAAGGGAAGAAAATCTGTCCTTCACACAGTTTGGCGATGAGCACAGCCCTTCTTCCCCATTCTTTCCCCACGGTAGAAGTTGACATTCCGACAGCGTTGTCGTACCTCCGCAGAGAGTCGCTCACACTTGACGCGAGTGTTCCGCGAGGTTATGTGCTGTTGACCCACCAAGGCACACCCTTGGGGTTCGCCAACAACCTTGGTTCGCGTGCGAACAACTTATATCCTGAGTATTGGAAAATCCGACAGCGAGAGTAACGAAGGTATTCTCAAGCTACAACAGCGTTACTCTCAAGCCATGTGCTTGAGTTTCTTGTGGATTTTGTGGTCGATGGAATATTTGCCTGCTCCTGTGATGCAGAGAAGGATGAAAATGATGGCATAGAGCAGTGGAAGTTCTCCTCCGTCGATTACATATCCTCCATGGGCGAACAAGTACGCAACGAGCATGGCGAAAATGATGGGCATTGTAGCCAATCGTGTGAGGAATCCAAAGAGAACAAACAAGGTGCAGAACGCCTCGGCAAAGATAACGAGGGAAAGGCTCAAACTAGAGCCCAAACCGAATGGGTTAGGAAATTCATTGGACAAATCGCTGAACGTGGTCATTTTCACCAGTCCATGATAGCCCATCAACACAGCAAAAGCCACCCTTCCTAAAAGTAAAGCCACATTCACTCTAGCGCGATGCGGACTGTTAGGAAAAATAAAATCAAGAAATTTCTTGCCTTTCATCAGATAGTTATTATTTTAGTAGTAACAATTTTTGCAGATGCAAAATTACAAAAAAAAACTAACAAAAGTCTTTTTAATCAGACAAAAGGCACAACAGACGGGAAAAAATGTGTTTTTTATGTTCCATAAATGGTATAAAGCGTGATGATGGAATAAAAAAAGAGTGTTTTTTTTTGAAATCCGATGAAGTTTGAGTAACTTTGCAAACGTGAGGATAGGATAGTGTGCAGTCGCTATCATATCTTCTGTATATATGATGATTTATTTTTTTATTCAGTAGCAAGTCTATTGATATTATTTTATTTTATGAACTTATACATCAGGTATTTTGCCCATGAGGCATTTGTGAAAAGCGTTGAAGAAGCTGCCGACTTCTTGCGCACCATTCCAGAAATTAAGGTAGAGCAATCCCTCATCAACAGGATCAATGCATTCTACACAGGCACTTCGATATATCCCTATCATCTGAAGGTGAGTTTCAACAACTACGTGATTATCATCAAGTCGGATGCCCAGAGCATGGAGGAATTCAAGGAGCAGCAGAAGAAACGTGAAGAACAGAAGAACGACCCCAAGCATTCGGGTGTGATGCCCGACCGCCGTCGTACGATTCAAGACATCTTGAACGAGCCTCATTACGGTTGGTACGAAGCAAGCCTGACTTTCAAGCGTGTGGTCTTGATTCCCGAAACCAGCAAGTTCCAGTACAAGGACACCCTGTTCCGTGTCCGTTTGAAGGCCCAGAGCGCAATGGACTGCTACAACAGGATAGTGGAACACCTCCGCAACCGTCAGGACGTTGACTCACGTAGCCAGTTCCCATCGTCGAAGAGTTCGAATTTCTACTACACCTACTTAGGGGAGACTTTGGACAATGTCCAAGCCAATGTGCAGCCTCCCCAGGAAGTTCAGCAGGAGGAAGAAGCCGACTTGAAGGACTTGATACCAGAGTCGAAGCGCACTTTCAGTGAGCCAGGTTTATTTGATTAGTCTTCAATGCATTATATAGGTGAAAGCATAGCAGTGGCGGTATCAGTGTCGTGGACACTTGCCGCCCTTTTTTCTGAGGCAGCGACCAAGCGTATGGGTGTCTTGAACCTGAACGTAGTTCGTATGCTTCTCTCAATGCTGTTCATCAGCCTGTTGCTCTTGTGCTTCACAGGCAGCCCTCTTCCCTCCTACACCACTCCCCGCGCCTGGTTATGGTTAGGTTTGTCGGGGTTGGTGGGCTACACTTTCGGCGACATCTGTCTGTTTCGTTCCTACCTGATTATCGGTTCGCGTTTCGGCCAATTGTTCATGACCTTGGCTCCTATTGCCGCCTCCATTGCCGGTTGGGCGATTCTGGGTCAGTCCATGTCGTTGAAGTCCATCGTCGCGATGTTGATTGTGATTGGCGGAATAGCGATGTCGGTGTTGACCCGCAAAGGAGGTGACGAACACCATCACCGTAAGCATCTGTCGTTCAAGATGCCTTTGTCGGGCGTGCTTTACGGCATCGGTGCAGGTGTAGGCCAAGGAGTGGGTTTGGTGCTGAGTGGCAAAGGCATGGAGTATTATAGTCTGAACATCCCCGAGGGCGCGGATGCCGTGCGTTGGTTGATGCCCTTCTCCTCCACCTTCATGCGTGCAGTGTTTGGTGGCACCAGTTTCATACTTCTAATGGGTCTTCGCCACAAGTTCGGTTCCTTAGGTCGTTCCGTTCGTGATGTCAAGGCCATGGGCGCGACCTTGGGCGCTACGATGACCGGTCCCTTCATTGGCGTGTCGATGTCGTTGATGGCACTTCGCTATACTTCAGCCGGCATTGCCCAGACACTGATGTCGCTGACCCCCGTTTTCATCTTGTTGCCCAGTTACTTCTTGTTCAAGCAGAAAATCACGAAACTGGAAGTGGTCGGCACGATTATCAGTGTCTTAGGCGCAAGTCTGTTCTTCCTGTAAACCCTCATCACCAAAAACTTATCCTTCATGAAAATCATTCCAAAAGCCCTTTCTGTCTATTTACTGTCGATTCTGTCATTGACCTCGGCTCACGCTCAAGTGAGTATGCCCGCCCCTTGTGGTCCCACCCCATCGTCCGATCAGTTGCGCTGGCAGGACATGGAGATGTATGCCTTCATCCATTATTCAATGAACACCTACACCGACCAAGAATGGGGATTCGGCAACGAAGACCTCAGCCTATTCAATCCCTCCAGCCTCGACTGCCGCCAATGGGCGCGTGTGTGCAAGCAATCGGGCATGAAGGGCATCATCTTCACCGCCAAGCATCACTGCGGTTTCTGCATGTGGCCTTCGGCATATACAGATTACTCGGTTAAGAACACTCCTTGGAAAAACGGCATGGGCGATGTGGTACGTGAGTTGGCCGACGCCTGCCGTGAGGAAGGTTTGAAGTTCGCCGTCTATCTGTCGCCCTGGGACCGTAACCATCCGGAATACGGTCGTGCTGAGTATGTGACTTATTTCCGCAACCAACTGCGTGAACTGCTGACGAACTACGGCGACATCTTCGAGGTGTGGTTCGATGGCGCCAATGGTGGCGACGGTTGGTATGGCGGTGCCAACGAGACCCGGCGCATCAACGGCAAGACCTATTACCAGTGGGCCGAGACGTTCCGCATGATACGAGAGTTGCAACCGAATGCGGTCATCTGGAACGACGGTGGCGACCGAGGCGACCTCCGCTGGGTAGGCACTGAAGCAGGAAATGTAGGAGCCACCAACTGGAGTTTGCTGAACAAGGAAGGAGAAGTGACTTGGCCGATGCTCCATTTTGGTTTGGAAACGGGCGATTCATGGGTACCGGGGGAGACGAACACGAGCATCCGTCCAGGATGGTTCTATCACGAGACAGAGAACGAGCACGTGAAGAGCCTTTCCAAGTTGATGGAGACTTACTACAAATCCGTTGGGCGCAACTCAACACTGTTGCTCAACTTCCCCATCGCTCCCAACGGACGCATACACCCCAACGACAGTGTAAGGGGCATCGTCTTCTCAAAGATGGTGAGTGAGGTTTTCAAAACCGACCTGACGAAGAAAGCGAAAGTGTCGGCCACCAATGTCCGTGGCAACGACACGCGTTTCAGCGCGTCGAAGGCCATCGACGGCAAGGCAGACACTTACTGGGCGACCGACGACGGAGTGACCTCCGCAAGCCTGACAATCGACTTCAAGAAACCCACGACCTTCAACCGTTTCGTCGCTGAGGAGTACATCGCCCTGGGACAGCGCGTGAAGTCGTTCACGCTGGAAGCCTTTGTGGATGGTCAATGGAAGTTCCTCAAGGACGAACTGGCAGAAGAAGGTGACGGATTGACCACCATCGGACACCGCCGTATCATCTGCTTCCCCACCTTGACCGCCACCCGTCTGCGATTCACCATCACCGACAGCAAAGCCTGTCCATTGATTTCCAAGGTCGGCGTATATCTCGCCCCCAAAATCCAAGAGGACAGCCCCGAGAATGGCGAGAAACGTTCATCCGACCTCCACATCTTCTTCAGCAACACGAAGCAGATGATGATTGACTTCGACAACGAACAGACATTCACAGCGTTCCGTTACCTGCCACCCCAAGACACGAAAAACGGCATCGTCACACATTACACCCTTTGGGCTTCATCGGACTGGAACAACTGGACGAAACTCGCCTCGGGTGAGTTCTCGAACATCGTGAACAACCCCATCTGGCAAACCATCAATTTCACTCCTGTCAAAGCGAGGATACTCCGCTTCGAAGCCGACCGTCTGAACGAAGGCGACCGGATGGGCTATGGCGACATTGAGGTGGTGAGAGAAGAAGCAAAGGTGCAGGACTGGGAAAACCCGTCGGTGCTTGGCATCAACAAACTGCCCTATCACGCCACTTTGCAGCTGCCCTCCAAGGAAAAGGAGTGCAAGGAAATCGTATCGCTCGACGGGCAATGGCGTTTCCATTGGAGCCGCAACCCCGACGAGAGGCCTGCGACGTTCTATGAAGAGAGTTACGATGTCAGTGGCTGGAACACCATCACCGTCCCCGGCAACTGGCAGACGCAAGGCTACGGCACACCTATCTACATCAACATCAACTACCCTTTCGTGAGGAACCGTCCCAGTGTGACCACCGAACCACCGAAGGACTGGACAGCCTACGAGAACCGCAACCCCGTGGGTTCTTACGTGACCTTTGTGGATGTCACCGAAGAGATGCTCAAACAAGACCTCATCCTTCATTTTGGCGGTGTTCATTCAGCGATGTATGTCTGGGTGAACGGACAGAAGGTAGGTTACAGCCAGAACTCGATGTCGCCGGCCGAATTCGACGTGGCAAAGTACATGCGGGTCGGACGGAACCGTCTTGCGGTCGAGGTCTATCGATGGAGCGACGGCTCCTATCTTGAGGACCAGGACATGTGGCGCCTGTCGGGTATTTACCGCCCTGTGCAGTTATGGGTGCGTCCCAAGACCCACATCTGCGATTAT
>JAFXVU010000132.1 GCA_017534705.1 Bacteroidaceae bacterium | reverse complement strand
GATGCCATCGGTTATCTTCAGACACTTCCTTACCAGGGCAATATCCGTGAGTTGAAAAACATAGTGGAAAGGGCATTGCTAATGAAGAATCCCGAAGCGAACCAACTTGAAATGGAGGACTTCTCCATCAACACCATGACGCATGAAAGCACAGCCTTTCCAAGTGATGCGAAGTCATTGTCGGATATGGAACGTTCAGCTATCGCCGCCTGTATTGCCAAGCATAACGGCAACCTCTCCCTTGTGGCCAAGGAACTCGGTATCAGCCGTGGCGCGCTCTACCGCAAAATAGAAAAGTACGGACTATGAAGCTGAAACACTATTTCATTCTCCTCGCTGTGGGCATCGTCCTGATAGCGGGCGTAGCGCTCTTCGGCACGTTTCGAAGCAATCCTGTGCTGTTCTATGTGACCGAGGGATTTGCCGTCCTTCTGCTCGCCTATCTCTGGTATTTCTACCGCAAGACCATCCGTCCGTACGACACGCTGATTGGTGGCATGGAACTGGTGAAGGACCTTGACCTGACCACCCGCCTCGCTCCTTCGGGACAGCATGAGACCGACATCATCGTCCGCACGTTCAATGACTTGCTAGGACGCCTACGCAGCGAGCACCTCAGACTCGAAGAGCAATACACCTTCCTCAACCTGCTTATCGAGGCATCCCCAATGGGAGTCATCCTGTGCGACCTTGACGGCAACATGACTTCCATGAATCCCGCCGCCCGTGAGATGCTATCATCAAGTATCGAAACAGCCATCCACTCCCTGCCCCTTGGCGAGACAACCACCGTCCGCATCCCTGGTGAACCGCAACTCTTCCGAATCAGCCACCTATCGTTCCCTGACCGTGGTTTCCAGCATCCTTTCTACCTCATTGAATCGTTGACCTCGGAAGTGCGTCTTGCCGAAAAAGCGGCATACGAGCGCGTCATCCGTATGATTGCCCACGAGGTGAACAACAGTGTGGCGGGAATCATAGGCAGCCTTTCCGGCGAGGAGGCAGAACGACTCACCGCCCTCTCCGCCTTCGTCACCCGCTTCGCCGAAGTGGTCAAGATTCCCCAACCTCAACTGCAACTCTGTGACCTCAGTGAGGAGGTAGAGGCCTGTCGTCCCTTCCTTGAGAATCTGTGCACGCAGGCACACGTCCATATCGACTTCCATCTCACCGACGAAGCGACACCTGTTCGTCTGGACACGGTCTTGTTCCAGCAAGTTCTCATCAACATCGTGAAAAACGCTGTAGAAAGCATAGGAGACGCACGAGGGCTTATCACCGTCACTACATCGCCGTCGCAATTGATCATTGCCGACAATGGGCACGGCATCCCGCCCGAAATAGCCCAGAATCTCTTTACGCCCTTCTTCTCCACAAAACCCCAAGGCCAGGGCTTGGGGCTTCTGCTTATCCGTGATATCCTTACTTCGCATCACTGTACCTTCAGTCTGATTACCGACCCGGAGGACCATCTCACCCGCTTCACCATTCAGTTTCCAACAAAGGAATAACAGCCAGTCTGAATGTCTCATGCTTTCTTATCATTTCCAAGGCAAATTCTTTTTGTTAAAATTGCTTATTTGACAAATGATTACTAAATTTGCAAAACTTTTTGAATAAGAATAGTTTTCAAGAACACTGCAAATTCATCTATGCATTTCAAATGCCTTCTTTTTACAGTTTTGTTGATGTTTTCCCTGGTTTGTAAGGGAGAAGACATTTTTGTTCCTATAGATGAACAGACTATAGAGGAAACAGACTCAATGAATCAGGCCAGCCCGGCGAATCCCGCTAATCTGACAAGTCTGACAAATGTGACAACTCCAGCCAAAGTTCCCAGTGTGCTTAGTCCAAGAGATTCTTTGAGGAAAGATTCGGTGGTACTTCCTACTACGCTCTCGTCGATGCTCAAGCAGTACAGCAGGAACAAGTATGGCAGCACCTTGGTACAGGAAGACGACACGTTGGTGGTGCTTAAGCCCCGTCCTTTGCTTGCGGTGGCAGAGAACTTCGGCCTTAACGCTTTGGTGCTTGGATGGGACTATTATATTCAGAACCGAGACTACGCACGCATCAGCAAGAATGTGCTGGAACATAATTTCCATACAGGATTGGTCTGGGACAACGACAGTTTCTCAGGCAACCAGTTCTCTCATCCCTTTCATGGTAGTATGTTCTACAACACTGCTCGTGAGAATGGTCTAACCTTCTGGCAGAGCATCCCCTTTCCTGTAGCAGGCAGTTTGAGTTGGGAGTTTTTCTGTGAGACCAACGAGCCTGCAGTCAACGATGTGCTGTCCACAGGTATTGGTGGTGTGTTGTTGGGTGAGGTATGTCACCGTGTATCTGACTTGATACTCGATGAAACAGCCTGGGGTGTAGAGAGGATGGTTCGCGAGGTGTTTGGCAACCTGATTAACCCAGTCAGAGGTGTAAAACGTCTGGTGCGTGGCCAGTGGTGGCGCAGGAGTACATCGCGTGGCAAAGAAGAGCCCGATGTACCTGTTGATATCCGTTTAGGTACAGGTTGCAGGTATGTTTCATCGAAAAGTCGTTTCAGGAACGGCATGAATGTACCTTACATCTATTTCGACATGACTTATAACGACCGTTTCGACAACTCGGGTCATGACCCTTTCGACTGGTTCAAGATTAAGATGCTCTTCAACTTCTCGTCCAAGCAATCGACGGTGGGTGATTTCGACATTCGCGGTCGACTGGCCAACATCCTATTACATTCCAAGAACGAATTTTGGAAATTCGACCTGGGGCTTTACCAACTGCTCAAATATGTGGAGACCTATCCCACAGGTGAAGATAACGGTACACATGCCGGACCTCTTGCTACCCAGCGGGAGTTCAATCAGAACGTGAGCGACTTCCCCGTTATCTCAGAGGCTGTGAGTGTGGGTGGAGGAGCCTATTCAGAGTACGATTACAAGCATCTGCGTCTCAACAACGATTTGATAGTGGCAGGAGTGATACTTGGTGGGCAACGGTCCGACTACTATCCGTGTCGTTCCTATAATTTCAGTCATGGTTTCAGTGTAAGAAACGATTTCGAGACCACTCTATACAACCGGCTGACCATAGGTGATGATTTCTACTATGCACGTTTCTTTACTTTCGGCAAATACAACAGTGAAGAACTCAGGTTCAGATTAGACAACGGCATGCGAGTGTCCACTCCTGGCGATACGGGCCAGAGCAGCATTGTCGTGAACCGCCTCTATGTCATCACTGAGTTTATCAAAGGGGTTAACCTCAAATTCGAAGGCGTGCTGCACTACCGCCACACCAACTACAAGGATTACCCGTCAGTGAGTGGACGAAGTTATGAACTTAATATCGGGCTTGTCTGCAAACTGTGACAGGTTTGGTTGTCAGATGTTCATGTTTGATGAAACTTATTGGTATGACGTATTATGGAAAAGAAACGAGTTGAATTCATTGATTTAGCAAAGGGATTCTGCATTATTCTTGTCGTTTTCAACCATATTCACAAGGGATTTGATGCTCCCTATATGTTGGCCGACAGTTTCAAAATGTTCAGAATGCCCCTGTATTTCTTCTTGTCTGGACTTTTCTTCAAGAGATATGAAGGATTTGGAGGATTCATGAAGCGTAAGACCAACAAATTGCTGATTCCCTTCGCTTTCTTTTTTCTTTTGACATCGTTTCTGGTACCCAATATCATATTGTACTTGACCCAAAGTCTTTTCAAACTGAGACTTTTGTGGTCGTTCTTCTATCCTGAGTTTTTTCCCAATTTCCCGATTTGGTTCCTATTGTGCTTATTTGAGATGAATATCATCTTCTATCTCATCTATTTGATTGCAGGGAAATGCAAGAACCATGAGATTCTTGTGATGACCATTCTTTCTGGCATCATTGGATACGTAGGCTATTACTTAGGGCATAACCAATTGAACTTATATATGTTTCTCGATACAGCAATGTCTGCATTGCCTTTTTTCTATGTGGGATTCATCACCAGAAAATACACAACAATTCTGCAAGCAAACAGAATCGACAAATTCAATATTCCCATAGCATGTGTACTGATGTTGATCACCTACTTGTTCGCTTGTCACATAGATTACTCCACCAATAATTTTATCCAGGTTTCATTCTTGAGAGTTTACGGATGCGGGTTAGCAGGGGTCTTTGCCGTCATCTTTATCTCCAAAGCCATCAAAAAGTTACCATATATCTCATATTTAGGACGTTATTCTATCATGTTGCTATGTACTCATTTCATTATAGTGAGTTACCTGAATCCACGACTTAAGTCTTTCATTTCATCAGACTGGGTTGCCATCTTTGTCAGCTTAACCATTACCTTGGCTCTATATGCGGTCATCATACCTTTCATGAAAAGATTCATGCCTCATGTCACAGCTCAGAAAGACGTAATAAACATTAAATGATAGTATATATACCATGTTACCTGTGTCATTGCAGCAATTCATAACAGAACACCGCCACGACGATGTGAGGCAACTTGCCTTGGAGGCGAGCCGATATCCCGATGTGGATATGCGAAGTGCATTGGTACAGATCAGCGGGTGGCAGAAGGCTTGCGAAAAATTGCCCTCATGGGCTTCAGTGGAGGGAATCGTCTATCCTGAGAAAATCTCCCTTGAGCAATGTTCATCAGAGGGTACAGCCAACTACAAACTCGATGTTGCCCGAAGACTTTGTGATGGAAATCATGAAAGTCTTGTTGACCTCACAGGCGGGCTGGCAGTGGATGGCTCTATACTTGCCCGCCATTTCAACCATTATCTATATATCGAAAGCCAAAAGCAACTCTGTGAAATCGCACGTCACAACCTTCCTTTGTTGGGAATCGATGATTTCGAGGTCAGGCAAGGTCATTGTGAGGACTTCATCTCTTCCTTACCTCATCAAGACATGATTTTCATCGACCCTGCAAGACGGGATGACACAGGACGCAAGGTGGTAGGACTGAAAGACTGCACACCAGACATCACTTTAATGCTTGACGATTTGCTCGGCAAGTGTGATTTCTTGATGGTAAAACTCTCTCCTATGATAGACATTAAAGCAGCGATATCCCAGTTGCGTCAGGTAATAGAAATACACGTAGTGGCTGTCGATGGCGAATGCAAGGAAGTGCTGATGGTGATGCAAGGTTATGGAAGTGCTGAAAACGTACCTGTGTGCATGAATGCTGTGAATATCAAGATAAATGACGAAAATGAGGTGTTCTCCTTTCATCCTACTGAAGAACAAAACTTGTCATGTCTATTGTCCGATAAATTGGGCAAATACCTATATGAGCCTAATGCGGCCGTGATGAAAGCTGGTGGTTATAAGACGTTGGCGCATTCCTATCATACAAGTCAGTTGGACACGAACACTCATTTATATACTTCAGACCATTTGATAGACAGTTTTCCTGGCCGTAAGTTCATGGTGGTAGGTGCGACATCCTTCTCAAAAAAGTCTCTGAAATCTTTCCTTGCTGAGATGACACAATGCAACCTCACTGTCCGCAATTTTCCATCCACTGTTGCTGAGCTGCGCAAACGGTTGAACCTGAGAGATGGTGGAACAGACTACCTTTTCGCCACGACGATGAGAGGTGAACGACTGCTGATAAAGTGCAAAAAAGCCTGAAGCATCCACTTCAGGCCTGAATTGATTGAACGATGTTCTGTCGGTCT
>JAFXVU010000131.1 GCA_017534705.1 Bacteroidaceae bacterium | reverse complement strand
GTCGCACCAGCAATCGCTGAAGACGTGGAACTTACTCAGGTGGAGCAACTCACCTCGCAGTATTTTATTATGGCCTACAAGAACGCAGGCACTTACTTGAGTCCCTACTGGACACGAGGCAACAACCAGAATGCCTTGACACCAGGCGAGTCGGCTATCATTTGCCATGGCAGTGACTACTACTACTTGCTGAAAGCCCAAGCCATCACTTACAAAGGTGAGAAGGTCTATCGCATCACAATCTCAAACGGCGCACACACTCGGTTCCCAAACGGCATTGGCGGTGCGCCATATGTGAACAGCTCACAATGGGGCGTCATCTTTTCCGGCGAGTGTGAGGCAACAGGAAAGAGCCATGTTTATGGGCAGGACTACGATGCTGGAGGACTCTGGCGAATCATCTACACCAAAGACAAAGGCTTCCAGTTCCAGTGCGTGAACAACGACAAGTACATCAACTATACAATGGGACAGAGTTCCACAGCCAACAAGTACTTTTGGCAGTGCTTTGCCGAAGGATCGCTTTATGATCCCATACAAGCCCTGAAGGTGTCAGCACCTTTCGTGGCATTCAACGAACTGAGTAAAATGCTGAAGTCGCTGGTGGCCGACAAGACCAACATCACATGCGACGATACGGAGCGTGAAATAATCACAGAGAGTCTGACCGCTGCACAAGCGAATGTGGATGCCGCCACAACAGAGACAGATGTTTACAACACACTGCTTGACCTGCGAGCCAAGGGTTGCACATTCCTCAACGCTATCACACTTGCAGATGGCTACCAACTCAACGTGACTCCACTAATCATCAACGCTTCATTCCCATGCGACAATGCCGTGGGATGGGAGGGCACTGAAGCGGGATTCCAGTCACACAACAATGCTGAGTTCTACTCTAAGACCTACAACTTCCACCAAACCCTCCCAGATATGCCACAAGGCACCTACCTCCTCAGAATGCAAGGATACCAGCGCAGCAAGGACGCCAACGACAAGGAGATGACTGACTACCTCAACGGCATCATCACACAGTCTGAAGGATACCTTTACGTCGACGAGGAACAAATGGCGCTGTCGCTCATCACACGCGACGCCCAGACCACCGACCACATTGGTGGTGCACACTACACCGTCAACGGGACCGAATACTGGATGCCCAATAGTATGAACGATGCCAGCAAATTCTTCGCCAATGGTATGTATTGGAATAACATGACCATTAACCATCTCACACGTGACAACATGACCATCGGTATACGTTGCAACGTAGGTGCATGGGGCACATGGACATGCTTCGACAACTTTGAACTTTACTATCAAGGGGCTTCGGCCGAAGTGAGCGATGTCACCTTCATGCTCACAAATCCCTCGTTTGAGACAGGCAACACGGATGGATGGACCGTTGGGCATCCTAGTGGCGGAAGCGATGTGGGAGCAAAGAAGAACGAAGGCGTATATCTGACCGAGGGCACAGACGGCGACTATCTTTTCAATACCTTCACCAACAGCGACAGTTATGTCTTAGGTTCACAGGAACATTTTGTAGAGCAGACCCTCACCAACATGAAACCTGGAGAGTATCGATTGCGTGCTCTTGCCTCAAGCAACAACTATCTGTATGCACAATCACCCGTCGAACTCTATGGCAACAGCTATGTGACCAGTTTTGTGCCGCAGTCAAAGACTGAATTCAAGCAGACATACGAGGTGACAATCTATCTGACACCTTCACAACCCAACCTCACCATAGGTATGAGATCGGCCAGTTGGTTCAGGGCTGACCATTTCCGACTCATCTATTTCGGTATTACCGAAGAATACGAGAAAGTGAGACGACTCTCCACAACCAACCGCTACGAAGAGATTGCAAACCAAGCGCTGGACCGCAGCAACTACGATGCTGTGCTCAGTGAAGTGCGAACTGCTTTGATGGCCGATGAAATAACAGACGAAGAGATAGCCAGTCAAAACGCTAAGCTGAGAGAGGCTCTCATGAATCTAATCAAGACTGGCGAAACAGAATCTGGACAATTCGACCTCACAGCACTGCTTGAGAACAGAGGAATAAAACGCGCAGCGGCAACCCGTACACTCACGACCATCGAGCAAAACATGGCGGACATGCCTGCCGGACACTACACTTTCCGGGCCAATGCTTTGTACCGTCCTACTGCTATAGCCAAGGCACTGGAACAATACGAGGATGGAAAGGAGGAACATTCCGCATATATCTTCATATCTGATAAACAAGAACCTGTTCCTGGCATTTTCGATGACGCACGACACGCCGCAACCAGCCCGACAGACATCTATGCCACCATTGATGGACGAAGCATCCCCATGACTGAATCCACAGCCATCAGCGCCTTCAACCAAGGTGACTATGGCGTAGCAGTGGAAAGTGACTTAGAGACAGATGGCGAACTCAACCTCGGATTCCGTATCAATGCAACTACCCAGACCGAAAACTGGTTTATCGCCAGCCGTCTCCAATTGCTCTACGGAAACGGACACGACACCTATGTCAACAAGACATTGACTGCTGGTCAACTCACACCGCTGTGCGTTCCCTTCGAACTCAACAGTGATGAGGTAGGACAACTTTATGCCATTGGCAGCATACAAGACAAACAAGCTATGCTGTTCCCAGTGAACACCATACATGCTGGAGAGCCATGCGTAGTGAATGCTAAAGAGAACATGACTGGTTTCACCATCCAGCCATCAAAGGTACGGGACAAAAAAGGCGACACCACTCCACTGCCTTGGGACGGAGGTACCATCACAAGCGACCTCACAAACTATACCTGGACAACAACCACCATCGACGGAAAGACCGTGACAACAGCAGACAACCTGACATTTGTCGTCGCCGACCCCATGAACATGGACTTTACAGTCAATCTGGAAAACCTGCAGGCACGACGTTTCATCGAATTGGAGAACTACACGACTTCCAACAGCAGCCAGATTGACAAATACAACATCACACCCCCTGCACGACGCGACCATCCTAACAACGTGGGCATACCTGTTGTTGCTGATGGCAACACTAAACTCAGCATCGTCATTTCCGAGAATGAAGACCTGAGTCAAGCAAAGACTCTGAGTGGACAACAGACTGACGGCAAACTGTTCTACATCCCCAACCTGATTCCTCAACGCACTTATTATTATGAGGTGAAGTCTGGAGAGGCTATCGTGGGAAGGGGCAAGTTCCATACTGAAGGTCATCTCCGCATGATTTATGCTCCTAGCATTAGCAACATCCGCGACTTGGGCGGATGGCGGACTACCGATGGACAATACGTACGATACGGATTGATTTATCGTGGAGGAGAACTGAATGGAGGCCATGTCGCCACTACGGCCGACATCAAGCGTCTGCGCGACTTGGGAATAGGTGCAGAGATAGACCTTCGCGTCGATTATGAAAATGGTGCAGGAAAGTCTGCCTTTAACTTCACAACGTCAAACAATACCTTCTATTTTGCAAATGGCAATGACTGCTATCCTGAAAGTATGTCTTCGCAGGAAAGTTACGACCACTGGAAGTCGGCATTCAACCTTCTGCTGACAAACCTGAAACAAGGCAAGAGCGTCTATTTCCACTGCATTTGGGGAGCTGACCGAACAGGACTCTTCTCCCTGTTGCTTGAGGGACTCCTGGGCATTCCACAAGACCAGTCGAACAAGAACTATGAGTTGACTACTTTCTCTTTGGCTGGTATTCGAACCAGAGGCACACAAGATGCCTTCTTCAATTACATCAACGATTTGAAAGGCACTACCTTACAGAAGAGATTCAACACCTTCTTCGTGGATAAAATTGGCATCCAACAATCGGACATCGACGAATTTCGCCAAATCATGCTGACAAAGGATTTGGCTGATGCCATCGAAGAAATACCTGTCACCAGAGAGACAGGACCAAACTCCGATGCCATCTACGACCTCTCAGGTCGTCGCATACCAAATGACCGACCGACGAGAGGGGTATACATCAAGAACGGAAAAAAGTTCTTGGTGAAATAATGTCAACGGCGCGGGAAGCATGACTTCTCGCGCCGTTGAATTTGACTATCAGCAATTAATTAATCATAAATTAACGTTAGTTCGATGAATTCCTGAGAATTACAAAAAGGCTTTGCCTTACATTAAAATTCATGAGAAATTCGTGTTAAATTTGTGGGCGAGTTTACTTCCAATTTTACTTCCATTTTTACTTCCGAAAGATGAGTTATATATCATTCCACAATCTTATCGGTATGTATCGTTCCGTCATCCATGACGGTACGGCGAATAAGCACACGACCTGAAAAATGGTCGAAACGATAGTCAACACGGCGGCCACTCAAGTCGAAGTACTCCTCACGTACGGGATAACATTCTCTCTCCGGAACTTTTTCGATGGCATCAACTGTTCCATCGGTGAAAGTCCAAGCGTCGAATTTCACACTTTTAGCTGATGCAAAGAAAAGATACACATTATGAATACCAGAAAATGCAGAGGCATCGAGTCCTTCAACCGTGGTTTCGGCTATCTTCGTGTTGTCGAATTCCAATATGGCAGAGGGTTTTGCATCCTTTCTGTCAAGACGTACCTCAAGGATTCCCTTACCTGATATGCGGGCTGCAAACGACAAGATATCGGAGGACGAATTAAAGTTGACACCACGCACCATCACCCATGAGCCTGCTGACACACTCGTAAGTGCCAAAGAACCCATTGCTGTGCTGTTGGTGGAACTGTTGGCGGCACACACAAGGTTACTGTATTGCAAACCACCGCAGTTTGACATCATTTCTGCTTCCTGCCATTGATAGGGGTTGACTCGACCTAACTGCGTTGGGCCACGGTCGTTGGCGGTCGTAGCGCTGATATGAGCCGAATTCTCAATCACTGGTGCTCTGTTGACTTGTACACTCCTAAAACCATCTCCAGGAGATGAGAGAAGCTTCTCAAGCGACATCGTATGGTAGAAAAGATAATAGGCACCATTGAATTTCTGTAGGTGGGTGTGGTTATTGCTGAAATTATAACCATGCCGGCCAGGATTGGCAAAATACTCATTGCGGTACGACCATGAGTCGGTGTCAAGTGGGTCGCCCGAATTCACCATGTAAGCCATACAACATGCGGTTGGAGCAGCTGCACTGCTACCATAAGACGACCAGTTCTCACCAGCACTCCAGTTGGTACAATAGGTATAAACATACTGCCCATTGATGTAGTTGAGTTCGCTCGCCTCAAACATATAGGGTGCTTTAATCTCACTCGCCTTGCCTACAACTGTTACCATGTTCTTACCCAATTTGATAATACGCGCGTTGCCAGGCATCAGTTTGCTTCCTGTTTTATTTGGGTCGCCGCCTCCAAAGGCAAGCCATCCAACACCATTGTCATCTATCACCACGCCTGGGTCAAAAGGTGCGGAGCAATCGCCTACACCAGGAGTAGAATGGGATACGAGGGATTGGCGCAAGGGGGATTTCCATGGACCAAGAGGATTGGTGGCGGTAATCACACCTACTCCTCCACCTGAGTTGGAGAAGTACAGATAAAAATGGGTGAGGCCGTCGTCTTCCATACGGCTGACTATGGAAGGAGCCCATGAGGCGTAGCACCAACTACCACATATACTGCCGACTGGGATGGTGCCATGATAAGTCCAATTGACCATATCGGCAGAAGAGAATACCACCAAGGTCTTGATGGCGCCATAATTATTGGAGCCTTTCTTGCCATTTGCGATAAACTGCTGATGGTCATTGGTGGCATAGACATAAACACGTCCATCGTACTCTATGGCGGTAGGGTCGGCACAAAACACTACAGGGCTAATGGGATTGACATTAGTATCGCTTGTTTTAACTGCCGAAACGGCTTCTTCTGTCTCTACCTCTTGAGCGGTAATGGGCAACGCAATCAACAGGCTTAACAGGAAGAGCGACATTAAATTTGATTTCAACATACGATGATACATCATAGACAGAATCTTTAAGTGTGGATTAATTAACAAAATTATGAATTTCCGATAAGAACTCAATAGTTTTTTGGAAAAAAAAGAAATGCTATTGTCTGTGCAAAGCGCAACGAATTTATATCCATTTTAAACGTAGAGAGTTGAGTTGTGTTATTTTGGCAAAAGTAGTGATTCGTTTCGAAAATCATGGTACTTGGTGTGTCTGAAATGCGTAAAAATGTTTTTACATGAATAGATTTGGTTTGCAAAGTTATGAATAATGATGATGGAAGCGGATTTT
>JAFXVU010000015.1 GCA_017534705.1 Bacteroidaceae bacterium | reverse complement strand
GTTCAGTAGGTTAGAATACATGCCTGTCACGCATGGGGTCACGAGTTCGAGTCTCGTACGCACCGCCCAAGAGGGAGTCGTCCGACTCCCTTTCTTTTGCTAAGTACATGATTTCCTTATGGTTACGGCTGATAAAAAAAAAGGTCGTAAGAGTGCGTTTTATCATCCGAAAGTGCGGTTTGGGACTACATTGTAATCCCACAATCCCAAAAGTAATCCCACTTTCGCCACACCTTCGCCACCGACATGCTCTCCCAGGGCTGCAGCATCGAGAACGTGAGCCGTATGGTTGGTCACTCCAACATCAAGCAGACGCAGCACTACGCGAAGATCCTCGCCAAGTCCGTCGTGGATGACTACATGCGCGTAGGGCAGAGCCTTATCGAGAACACTACGCCGTAGGCGGAATGTTGCGACGTGCCATTATGGTAATAAAAAAGCAATAAGGCGCACAAGAGAAATTCCTAAATCCATGATCATTACGGATTTAGGAATTTCTCATTAGACTGTTCACGAATATCCGCCAGAACTGCTGATAAAGCAATTATCCAAACGCACCGCCATTCAATATCAATACCCCTCCTTGCTTTACCTCTACAATACAATCCATGTGAAGACCTATTTCATTCGTTATTTCCAAGGTGGCCTTTTGTTCCAGAATAGCCTGTCTATTCTTCAGTATATCTGTCACTGATTTCGTCGAACTTGATGTCGTCGCCATCGACTACAACACTGAGGACACAGGAACCTTTGGTGCCTCCATCGTTGAAAGACACTTTGTACTTTCCACCGCCTAATGGCTCCACACTGTAGATCTCATTCTCTCCATCACTGTCCTGCGCATCGCTGCGGAAATCCCAAATAGCATAGCAAGGAACATCATACGGATTGTCTTCGGCAAGCCACTCTATCAAGCTCTTCGTGCAGTACTGACTGAGGATGGCTTCTTGTTCCTCCATATTATCTGCGGAGTAATACTTGTCACCCCATATACAGTCATTATAAAATTCCCGAATTATCGCTTCTACTTTCGCATCAAGTTCAGGATTGTTTGCAGTTGGAGCCACTTCTGGTTTCACTGTGTCGGTTAATGCCACTACGGTGGAATCATTCTCTGGTTGCTCAGGATTCTTTTGTACGTTTCCACAGGATACTGCCAATGCTGCCGCTGCAATTAGAAAAAAAAACTTCATTTCTTAATTGTTTAAAAGGTTAATCCGTTAGTCTTCAATATTTACGGGGCGCCTACTTGTTGAGTTTTGGACAATGTGAGCGGATATAATCATAGACGAAGTCGAAGTACTCAGTGTGGACATAAACTTGGTTTTTGGAGAGCAGTTCATTGACCTTGATGAGGTTGCGGCTCTTGTAAGGTTCAACGCTGCGTACGGAATCAAAACTGGACGACATGGTAGAACGTGTAGCGGAGAGTAGTCCTGCCCCCATGGTTGAGGGTCTACCAGCCATTGCGCCGACCATGACCGTGAGCCATCCGATGGCCTCGGATTTCTTGAACTGCGACTTCATCTGGCGGTGTATGACCTCTCTGTCGTCCATTTCGAAGAGCACGATGTACTTGCCTCCATAGATGAGTGCAAGTAGGGCATAACCGAGGAGTATGACAACGTAAAAGACAGCCATGAAAATAAGCATGCCTTTGAAGAACCCCCAGATATCACTCCATGAGGTTCCCTCAAAGAGTTGAAGAATGAAGATGAAAGCAAACAGTCCGAGAAATATCCATCCGAAAATCTTTAGTACAACGAACAGTATCGACGGGTTGGTCCACATGTTGAGTTCGTAAATCCATCTGTACTTGCCGTCAGCGCAAAGAACCACTCCTTGCCGGAGGGTCTCTTCGTCTAACTGTTGGTTTGTGTTACCATTAGGTTGTTGGGAACCTGTCGTATTGGGTGTTTGTCCGTTAGCAACGGGTGTTCCGCAGTTGGTGCAGAACAATGCATCGTCGGCCATCTGTGTGCCGCAATTTGAACAATATTTCATACCTTAAGTTTTTAGTTAGTAAGCAAATTTAACATATTTACATGATACCAACAAAAAAAAGGCGGCAATAATGTCAAAAAAGTTTTAAAAATACATTTTTTCCCTCTAATGAGTAAGAGCAGAAATAAAAAGGAGTAAAAGGCTCATGGGGGCACTTTTACTCCTGAGTTGGTCAATGAGGTATGGGCTTGTCAAGACTGCTTCTCGGTCTTTTCTATGGTGTGTGCATAGAATTTGGCGAGCAGCGCACCAGAGATGTTGTGCCAGACGCTGAACAGGGCTCCAGGAATTGTCGCCATAGGATATGCGGCGAAATGCATGTTAGCGAGGCTAGACGCCAATCCACTGTTCTGCATGCCAACCTCGATGGAGACAGCTATCCTCTTCTTCTGAGTCATTCCCAAGAGATATCCTATGAGGAAACCGATGATGAGACCGCAGATATTATGCAAAACGACCACGAGCATGATTATCCACGAACCGTTGATGAGTTTATCGGCATTGTGTGCGATGACAATCATGACGATGGCGGCAATGACGATTGTGGAAAAAGCCGGCAGGTAATCCACAGCCTTCTGTGTGGTCTGGGGCAGGATTTTCTTGATGGCAAAACCAGCCACGATTGGTAGTATGACCACCCACAGTATGCTGAGCAGCATGCTCCAGACATCAACCTCTACCCTTTCACCGGCGAGCATCCATGTGAGGAGAGGCGTGAGGACAGGAGCCAAGATGGTGGATACTCCCGTCATGCCAACCGAGAGGGCGAGGTCGCCCTTTGCGAGATAAGTGATGACATTAGACGCAGTACCTCCTGGGCAACACCCAACGAGTATGACACCGAGTGCGAGCGCTGTGTCGAGATGGAATCCCCTTGCCAAGGTCCATGCCAACAGTGGCGTGATGGTGAACTGCGCCAGGCATCCTATGATGATGTCCTTCGGCCGTTTGAACACTACCTTGAAATCGCTGAGATTGAGCGTAAGTCCCATTCCAAACATCACCAGTCCGAGCAGAGGATTGATGACCGTGGTTTTGAGTTGCTGGAAGAATGTAGGAAAGAGCATGGCAAGCAGTGCCGAGAGCAGCACCAAGATAGCCATGTGTTTGGAAATAGCATTACAAATAGATTTCATCTCTTATATTGTATCCGTGTTAGCGTTGTGACAAAGAAGACGTTTTTTTAAATTCGTGACACCTCCTTGACATTCTGTATTTTCTTGAGGTCAGTGATGATGGCATTGAGGTCGGTGGTGTCGTGAACGAACATCTCCATCTTGCATTCGAAGAGTCCGTTATCGGATTCGATTTGCAGTTTTCTTATGTTGACGTTTCTGAGTTGTGAAATGACCTGTGTGATTTGGTTGAGCAGTCCTATTTTGTCGAGACCCTTAATATATATTGACGCCGGGAAGAGCAATTCCCGTTTCATATTCCAGTTGGCGCTGAGGATTCTGTTTCCGTGACTGCTTTTGAGGAGTGCTCCGAGTGAGCAATCGACCTTATGAATAACAATTCGGTTGTCGTCGTCGATATATCCCATGACCTGGTCTCCTGGGATAGGCTTGCAACACTCTGCCAGTACGTATTTACTTCGGATTGTATCCTCGTTGAGGTCGAGCACCTTCTTCCTGTCGATGGTGTCGGTGTTGGCAGATTCCTCCTTTTTCTCATCCTTGTTTTTACGTCCGAACTTAAAGATGTTCCTCCAGTTCCTTCCTCCGTTTGAACCGTTGTTGATGAAATCCTTGTCGGCGTTACCAAGCTTGGTTTTCTCTTGTCCGACGCTGATGAGGAAAGCGTCTATTTTGTTGAACTCGTGGAATCTGGCCAGTTTCTCCAGATTCTCGGAGCTCTGTGGTATTTCCTCCTTGCTGAAGAACTCGTTGACGATTTCCTCACCCTTGTTTCTGGCTTCCCTTTCTTCCTTTCTCAGGATTGATGATATTTTGGTCCTGGCCTTGGCTGTGGTGACCATTTCGAGCCATTTGTTGGTGACATGCTGTGAGTTGGAGATGATGACCTCCACTTGGTCACCGCTTGAGAGCTTGTAGCTCATCGGCACGAGTTTGTGGTTGACCTTTGCCCCGATACAGTGGCTTCCGACGAATGTGTGTATGGTGAAAGCGAAGTCGAGCACAGTGGACCCCGAAGGCATTGTTCTAAACTCGCCCTTAGGGGTGAAGACGAAGATTTCGGATGCGAAGAGGTTGAGTTTGATAGTGTCGAGGAAATCGATGGCGTCGGGTTGTGGGTCGTCGAGTATTTCCTTGATGGTAGTCAGCCATTTGTCGAGTTCGGCTTCACTTCCGTCCTTGTTGCTATCGTTTCCTTCCTTGTATTTCCAGTGTGCCGCGAATCCTCTCTCGGCCACCTCGTTCATTTTCTGTGAACGGATTTGCACTTCAATCCACTCACCGTCGTTGCTCATGAGTGTGACGTGGAGTGCCTGGTATCCATTGGCCTTGGGGTGGCTTACCCAGTCGCGTATTCTGTCGGGGTGTGACTTATAGATTTGGGTGAGCGCCACATAGATGGAGAAACAGTCGGTATTATCGCTTCCTTTAGAAGTAGGTTCGAATATGATTCTTACGGCCAGGATATCGTATATTTCCTCAAAGGGCACATGTTTGTTCTGCATCTTGGTCCAGATGGAGTAAGGAGTCTTGACCCTGGCCTTGATTTCATAGTGGAGTCCCTTCGCATTGAGTATGGTTCGTATAGGAGCAGTGAAATGCTCGAAAATCATGTTACGATGTGCCTCAGTGTCCTTGAGTTTATTGGATATTTCCTCGTACTCCGCTGGATGTTCGTACTTGAAACTGAGGTCCTCCAGTTCGCTTTTGATGGTGTTAAGACCGAGTCTGTTAGCGAGTGGCGCGTAGATATAGAGTGTTTCTCCTGCTATCTTGTATCTTTTGTTGAGCGGTTGTGAGCCGAGTGTCCTCATGTTGTGAAGCCGGTCGGCCATCTTGATCAGAATGACTCTGATGTCGTCGCTCATGGTGAGGAGCAGCTTCTTGAAGTTTTCGGCCTGTGCAGAGGCGTGGTCACCGAAAATGCCTCCAGAGATTTTAGTGAGACCTTCGACGATTTTGGCGATTTTCTGTCCGAACATGTTCTCGATGTCCTCGACCGTGTAGTCTGTATCCTCGACCACGTCGTGCAGGAGCGCGGCGCAGATGGAAGTCGAACCGAGTCCGATGTCGGAGCAAACGATTTGCGCCACCGCGATAGGATGCATGATGTATGGTTCACCCGAGAGTCTCTTGACTCCCTTGTGCGCATGCTTAGCGAAGTTGAAGGCCTTAGTGATGATTTCCACCTTCCTTCTGTGTGGAGAAGCCAGATAGGCTTCGAGCAGTTTGTTGAACTCCTCTTCGACCATCTTGTCGTACATCTCGTCTTTGTTCAAATCTGCATCCATAGGCTTTCTGAGTTAAAATAACTGTTTTTCGAGGATTCCGGATTTTGCGGAGAATCCGGTGGATTAGGGAGCAGAACGATTTCCCCTAGCCATCTACCTTCTTCTCCTCTTCGATGAGGAAGAACGCTTGGCGGAAGTCTTCTTTGCTGGTGCTTTTTTTGCAGTGGCCTTCCTTGCGGTGGATTTCCTTGCGGTGGATTTCCTTGCGGTGGAACGTTTCGCAGCCGTTGTCTTCCTGCCTCTTGAGGCGGTTCTTGCCTTTGTGGTTCTTGTAGTTCTTGTTGCCGTCCTGGCTCTGGTAGTAGCAGCAGGTGCCTCATTGATGTCCTCGATGACCCTTCTCCTCATCACTGAACTGGAAGCGTAGATACTGTCCTCGTTGAGAATGAAGGCTTCGATGGCATGGTCGGGCATTCTGAGTGCATAGTCCACCGGGACGATATCACGTCTGTACTGAGGGTTAAGCGCCCTGAGTTCATCGACAGTGACACCACACACAGAAGCAACCTGAGAGAATCCGACCTCCTTTGTGACGACGACCGTATCCGTCTCTGTGGGCAGTGAGGCCTCCATAGGTGTGATGCCATGTTCGCAATAGTAATTCATGATATATGTTGCCGCAATGAAAGCCGGCACATATCCGCGTGTTTCCCTAGGCAGTTGGTTGTAAATCGACCAGTAGTCGTCACCTTCGTTTCCACCAGCTCTGAGAAGCGCTTTGGAGACGGCGTTTTCTCCACAGTTGTACGCTGCGATAGCGAGTCCCCAGTCACCGAACTTTTCATAGAGGTCGCTGAGGAAGTGAGCGGCCGCGTAGCTGGACTTAACGGGGTCTCTTCTTTCATCGACGAGAGTGTTGATTTCGAGTCCGTATGTTTTACCAGTAGCGAGCATGAACTGCCAGAGGCCGACCGCTCCTGCATGTGACTGTGCTGTAGGTCTGAGTGCAGACTCGATGACAGGCAGGAACTTAAGTTCGAGAGGCAGTCCGTAATGTTCGAGCGCTTCCTCGAAGAAGGGCATATAGAAATTCGCGCTTCCGAGCATGACTGCAACTGAGTTTTTCATCCGGTTGCAGTACTGGTCGATGAATTTCCTTGTGATGTTGTTGAGTGGCATCTCGATGGTGGTGGGTATGTGTGCGAGCCTGTCGACGAGGATTTGGTCGTCGTATGGCAGGTCGTTGATGGAGTTGCTATTCCCCTCGGCCAGTCTTGTCTTGTTGTCATACTCCTGCAGTATGGAGTCGGCCTCAACGGTCATACCCTCAGGCATCTCGATGTCTTCTGTGTCTCCGTCCTCGTCTTCAACGGTGATGACACTTTGTGCGTATGCGTTGCCAAAACTCATGGCCGTGATGGCCATCATGATATACCATTTCTTTTTCATTACATTCAATACTTTTTGTTGCACCTAAGAGTCAGAAGGCGCGGGTTAATATAAAGGGTCAGAAAGTGAGAGCGCATTGCACTCCGTAACTATTGTTTCCCACAGGTGCCTGTGTGATTCCGTATCGGTCTTTTCGGTTGATAATTGTAGGCCTAACTTTCATGCTGAGGTCCCTGCTGATGTCGAAGCTCGACAATTCGGCATCGACGTACGCATCGACCACCGACAGCAGATAAACTCCGATGAAGGCGAAAATGCTGAGGTCTCTGTATCGTCGGTAGTAGTCTTTTTTGTTCTGGAACAATTTCTGTATTCTTGACAGGTTGGTGTTAACATCGTAACCTGGAGGCAAGAAGTTCTCATAGCTCTTGGTGTTCTCGTTGTTGTCCATGATGTCGATATATGCCTGTGAATAGTCTCTGTACATGGTGTTGTTCCAATGCAGGGCATACATGCATCCGACAAAACCTCCATAAACAAGTGGCAGTTTCCAGTATTTTCTGTTGTAGATTTGTCCACCTCCCGGAATGACGATGGCGAGCCAAAGCGCTTTTTTGGGGTTAGGTATCCATTTGTTCTTAATCTCATTGACAGAGATAATCGAGTCGAGCTGCAGTGTGATTCTCGCCGTGTCGGCATGCTCCTGCTGTTGACTGATTTTCAGTTCATTAAGTTTCCGTATGCTATCTTCTCTTGCAGAGTCCACAGGCATTTCGAAAACCCATTCCTCTTCAGGCACGGTGACGACAACCACTCCACTATCGACCACGATGGTGTCGTTGATTTCGATGGCTTCAGCGTTGTTGCAGCATGCTGTCATCGCCAAAGCGACGACCCACACTTTACGCATGATTCCATTCCAGAGTTTCATATTGAATCCGTGTCTAATCACCTTGTACTGATTGTTTATTGTCCCAATTGCTCGAGTAGTTGGCCAATCCGTTGTAGTTGTTGCAGGTCAGAGAAGGGGATGCTGATTTTTCCTCCTCCTGATTTCTTGTATGTAGCAGTAACTTTTGCACCGACCGCCTTAGAGAGATTTCCGCAGATGTCGAGGACATTCTGTGGTATGGTCCTATCCACCTTTACGCTTTTCTCCCCTCCACTGGCGTTGATTTGCTTGATCAGCTCCTCGACTTTTCTTACGGAGTATCCTTTGATTTTGGTGTCGCGGAAAAGTTTGATTTGCATTTTTGGGTCGTCGAGTGCGAGCAGTGCCCTTGCGTGCCCCATGTCGATTTCGTGGTTTTGCAGAGCCACCTGCACTGGTGCCGGCAGTTTGAGGAGCCTCAGATAATTGGCAATAGTCGTTCTCTTCTTCCCCACTCTCTCGGATAGTTTCTCCTGAGTGAGTCCGTAGGTGTCAATCAGCCTTTGGTAAGCCAGGGCTATTTCGACAGAATTGAGGTCTTGTCGCTGAATGTTCTCGATGAGCGCCATTTCCATCACGTTCTCATCGTCAGCTGTTCTGATGTATGCTGGAATGGTTGCGAGCCCTGCGAGTTGCGATGCCCTCCATCGTCTTTCTCCCGCAATGATTTGGTACCGTCCGTTTTCCATCTGTCTCAGCGTGATGGGCTGTATGATTCCTATCTCCTTGATAGAGTCAGCCAGTTCCTGTAGTGATTCTTGGTTGAACTCCCTTCTTGGTTGATTAGGATTGGCGTCGATGAGGTTGATTTTTATCTCGTTGATTGTAGAGGACCCTTCAGTGTGCACATCATCGGTGGAGATGAGTGCATCGAGTCCTTTTCCAAGTGCGTTGAATTTTTTCTTTACAGCCATAATGTATAATGGGTCTATGGTTGGGGAATGAATCTAAAAACTGGTTGCTGTCATCTATTTGTTGTCTCTGGCTATCAGTTCCTTAGCGAGAGCGACATAATTCCTTGCTCCTGAAGATGTGGCATCATACAGTATGCAGGGCAGTCCGTGGCTTGGTGCCTCACTGAGTTTGACATTTCGTTGTATGACGGTCTTGAAGACAAGCTCTTGGAAGTGTCGTTTGACCTCTTCGAATATTTGGTTGGCGAGTCTAAGCCTTGAGTCGTACATAGTGAGGAGAAAACCCTCTATTTCGAGCGCGGGATTGAGTTTGGACTTGATGATTTTTATGGTGTTGAGCAGTTTGCTGATACCTTCTAGAGCGAAATACTCACACTGCACTGGTATGATGATAGAATCTGCGGCAGTAAGTGAGTTGACCGTAATGAGTCCGAGAGAAGGAGAGCAGTCGATGATGATATAGTCGTATTCCTTCCTGAGTGGGTCGAGTACATTCTTCAATATTTTCTCCCTGTTGTTCATGTTGAGCATTTCTATTTCCGCTCCAACGAGGTCTATGTGTGACGGTACGATGTCAAGTCCCTCAATGTCTGTTGTATAGATGGCTCCATTGATATCGACATCGTTGATGAGACAATCGTAGATAGAGGTATCGACTTGCTGAATATCGACACCGAGTCCAGAAGAGGCGTTCGCCTGCGGGTCGGCATCGACAACAAGGACTTTCTTCTCCATTGTAGCCAGAGATGCTGCAAGGTTGATGGCAGTAGTGGTTTTTCCCACTCCGCCCTTTTGGTTTGCCAAAGCTATTATTTTGCTCATATCTTGAAAAAACTTCAATTATGTTCTTACATTCTCAATTTCTTATTGTTGGCGTGATAGCGTTACCCACGCTTCGCTAATAAAATGCAAAGATAGTCATTTTTATCCGTGTTTCATGAATATCTGTCGTTAGTTTTCTTTTTTTAACGCTAAATGTAGGTACGAAATCTCGTTTGTGTCTGTGAAGGTGATGAATTCTGAGGTCGTCGCCATCATGTCCGCGTGGGTCATCCTCCCTCAAAGGCGGAGATTACCACGAGGTTGAATTCCATGAACCCCTTCGGGATAGATATGGCCGCGAGACAGCGTCTGTTTATGCTTGGTCACAGACGTTTGACAATCACTTGGTGTTGCTATAGCCTTCTTGTTTGAGTATTTCTATGATTCTGGACTTGAAATCCCCTTGTATGATGATTTCTCCTTGTTTGGACGACCCTCCCACTCCGCAGCGCGTCTTGATGAGGCGTGCCAATCGTTTGAGGTCATCTTCGTTTCCGACAAATCCGCTGACGATGGTCACGGTCTTTCCTCCCCGTCCGTTTTTTTCTATTCTGAGACGGAGTTTTTGCTGCTGTGGAGGCAGAGTGTCATTTTGCTCAAGACTATCGTCTTCGTAACTAAAATCGGGGTTTGTGGAGAAGACCACCCCCAATCTGTCCTTCCAGTCATTGTTCTTCATCTTCTTTGAATCTTATTATATTGGCCTATGAATTGTTTGTCGTTCTCTTTTTACAAAATTAGCAAAAAGCATTGACATACGCACACAGAGCAGGTGAAAAAAGTCTGTCGTGTATGTTTTTTAGTTTCTCGGTCAAGATTTTTGGCAAAAACCTTTGTTGTTAACTAAAAAGTGTGTAATTTTGCACCGCTTTTTGGATTGAGACATCTCTTTTCCAAGAGACGGGGTATAGCGCAGTTGGTAGCGTTCCTGGTTTGGGACCAGGCGGTCGCGTGTTCGAGTCACGCTGCCCCGACGCAAAAAAGGCATCTGTTTTTCGACAGATGCCTTTTTTTGTAAGTTATTGATTGACAATATTGTTTCTGCTGATATCAATAGACTCTGAATCCAATGATTTTCCTCACTTCCTTCAGTGTTGCGGCAGCGCTTTCCCTTGCTTTCTCTGCTCCTCTCCTCGCGATTTGGTCAAGAAGCTGTTGGTTGGACGCAAACTCATTGATACGTTCCTGAATAGGCTGAATCACGGCCACCACATCCTCAGCGATTTGTTTCTTCATGTCTCCATACCTGAGTGTGCAATCATTCCACTTTTCATCGAAGTAGTTATAGGTGTCGCTTGAGGAGACGATTTTCATGAAGTTGAAGAGGTTCTGTATCACTTCTGGTTTCTCGCTATTGGGTGTTTGTGGTCCGTTGTCGGTGACGGCTTTCATCACTTTCTTTCGGATGACCTTCGGCTCGTCGCACAGATAGATGCAGTTGCCATCGCTCTTGCCCATCTTTCCGGTTCCGTCGAGTCCAGGTACCTTAACTGCTTCATGAGCGAAATAGAAGTTCTGTGGTTCGGGGAAGAATTCTGTCTTATAAATGTTGTTGAACCTTCTGGCACACTTTCTTGCCATCTCCATGTTCTGTTCCTGGTCTTTTCCGACAGGCACTTTTGTTGCTCTATGCTGCAGTATGTCGGCAGCCATGAGTGTAGGATATGTGAAGAGTCCGGCATTGACGTTGTCGGGTTGCTGTCTGGCTTTTTCCTTGAAAGTGGTGACCCTCCCAAGTTCCCCGATATATGTGTTCATATTGAGGTAGAGATAGAGTTCGATGGTTTCAGGCACATCACTTTGAATATAGATTGTGGCCATTTCGGGATCGAGTCCACAAGCAAGGTATTCAGCGAGTATAGTCCTTGCGCTGTTCTGTATGTTTTCCGGTGTGGGATGTGTGGTCAGAGAATGCCAGTCGGCGATGAAAAAGAAGCAATTGTATTCATTTTGCATTTTCACAAAACTCCTGACCGCTCCGTAATAATTACCGAGATGTAGGTTGCCTGTAGGTCTGATTCCACTTAATACTGTTTCCATTTAATGATTATTTATTTGTTATACTTATAGGCCGCTACGATTCAGAGCTATGGCTCTGCACTCAAACCATCACATTAAGCCAATTGCAATGGCTCTACACTCAACCGGTCTCTTGAGCCGATTGGTGATTTAAAATGCAAAGTTAGTCAATAAAAGCGAAAAAACGTGTGGGAAAGGTCTTTAATCGTCCTGATTTCAGTCATTTTTATCCTCACTAGACTTTCGGTGTCTTGATTGAAGTTCTGATTCGTCTTTTTTGAAATTACCGTTTTTGAGGTCAACGAGCTCCTTGTAGTGTTTCCAAGCCTCATTTTCACCTCTTTCTATCATCACCTCGATGCTGTTTCGGTTGAAACTTGAAACACCATAACCTTCGAGATTGGGATTGATATAGATATCAGCGGAATCAACATTCTGGTTGTATTTGACGAGGTCAGGCCTTGTGAGAACCCATTCCAACAATCCTCCGATACCGATAGAATAATCGCGTGCCTCTCTTTTCTTCTGTGTGAGGTCGACAGCGATGACGATATCAGCTCCCATCTGCCTTACGACATCAACAGGAAGGTTGTTGATGAGTCCACCGTCGAGAAGCACCCAATCGTTTTTCCTGACGGGTTTAAAAGCGCCAGGAATGGCCATGCTGGCTCTGACTGCAAGAGGCAGGTTACCATTATCCATCACCACTTCCTCTTTGTTTTTGATGTCGTAGGCCACACACCGGAACGGTATTTTGAGTTCATCGAAACTGATGCTGTCGGGGAGGTTTGTGCAACTGTCGATAAGTTGTATGATATGGTCTCCCCTCAACATCCCTACTCCATTGGCATCGGGATTCTTCATCTTTCTCATGACAGGGAACCCCAGGAAATAATATGCTGTGCTGTCCTCACTGATGATTTTCTGTTTGTAATCGGTGTTTCTGTCGCCAATCAGCGTCAGCCAATCCTGTGAGCGCATCAATGTATCGAGTTGAGCTGCAGAATAGCCAGTGGCATAGAGCGCGCCAAGTATAGAGCCAATGCTTGTGCCTGCGATGAAGTCGGGCTTTATTCCTGCCGCCTCAATCACTTTGAGCACACCCACCTCAGCAGCACCTTTGGCACCGCCTCCGCCCAATACAAGTCCGATTTTGGGTCGTTCTTTCTGTACAACTTGTGATTGTGCCTCAGTCCCAATCAAAAGAAAGAGACAGAGAGATACTAAAGACACATTGAATTGTTTGATTGTCATAGGTATTGCTTGTGTCCCCAGGAATACCACTCATTGCGAGCGGCATACGATATCCTCAAGGTACGGACTGTTATTGGGATTATTTGGCTTCAGACTCCATCACGCCGTCGATGATGCCCTTGATTTCACTGGAAAAGCCAGTAAGGTTGTAGAAAGCTCCTTTCTTAGCTCCGCTGGCGATGTATCCTATACATCTTCCCTCAGTGAGTCCGATTTGCATCCTTTCTGTTGATGTGTAATGGTGTTTAGAGATTTTCTTTCTAATTTTGATGAATTGGTCGAGAGCACCTTTCCATTGCTGTAGGTCATAGTTTTCACTATTATTTTTCAGCTCGATGGAGAAATCCTCGAGTTGGTTCATAGCCGTTTGTTTTGTGGAACAAGAATTCATAGCCCCAATGAAGAGCGCCATGGCGATAAACATCAGATATTTTTTCATATTCAAATGATTAATAATAATTTTCGGATGCAAAAGTACTATATAATCACTTGAAAGACGAAAAGAAAGAATTAAAAAAACAAAAAAAGGCACATCCTCATGGGATGTACCTTTTTTTTAAGTATTAAGCTTGTAAATCTTACTTGAGCTCAACAACGGCGCGACGGTTGAGTGGGTATGGAGTAACGTCAGCTACACCACCGAGAGCCTTAGTCTCGATCTTGTCGCGGCTTACACCGAGGTTAACGAGCTGGTTAGCAACAGCGTTAGCACGAGCCTCAGCGAGTTTCTGGTTGATAGAAGCAGAACCTGTCTTGCTGTCAGCGCTACCAGTGATAACCACCTTAGCTCCAGAGTTCTTAGCAGCTGTAGCGATAGCCTCGAGGTTGATGAGGTCCTTCTTGTTGTTGATCTTAGAAGAGTTGAGGTTGAAGAAGATAGAAGCAGGAGCGTTACCGATTACAGTAGTTGGTCCAACCTCTGGGCACTTGTGGTTCTTCCACTTAGCGAGCTGAGCCTGAAGGTCAGCATTGAGTCTCTTCTCTGCGTCGAGTTCAGCGCGAAGTCTTGCGAGAGCAGCCTCAGAAGCAGCAGCGAGAGCGTTGTAGTCCTCAAGACGAACGGCCTGGTCGAATGTAGCCTTGCCAAGGTAGAACTGTACACCGAGGTCAACGCTAACGATGCCTTCACCAAACTCACTTCCGTGAACGCCACCAGCTCTGTAGAGCGGAGTGTTCTTCAGGAAAGTAGCAGTAGTGAAAGTGTAAGCAGCGTCGAGGTAGATGCCAAAGTGCTGTCCGAATCTCCAAGTGTTCTCAATACCAGCGCCAAGAGCAGGTGCATAGTAGTTGCGACCGAAGTTACGGATGATACCAGCGCGCATGAAAGGAACGAAGTTCCAAGTGCGAGTAGCGCTGTAGCCACAAAGCATGTTGCTAAGATTGAACATCACATCGCCATAAAGAGCTGCATAACCACCATCCTCGTAATCAGGAGTCCATCTGTTGTGCTTGTTCTCAATCTGACCGTTCTCCCAGTTGAGTTTGAGACGGAGTCCGAGTCCAGGAGTGAACTGCTTGCCAAGAGCAAGGTCAACACCGAAAGACTTACCATTGGGGAACACGTCATCCATGAAGTTCACGCCGTGTGGGTTAGCGAGCGACATGTCAACACCAGCCTGAATGAACCAGTTAGACCAGAAAGAGTTTGTGGCCACTGAGTACGGTGAAAGCGTTGGTGCTTCGATAGTAGTAGTCTGTGCGTTAACAGCAACAGTACCAACTGTGGCAAAAGCCAAAGCAATCAAAAATTTTTTCATAATACTTTTGAATAAAAAATGAATATATTAGTTTATATAATTTATTCTCGCTTCTGTTCTTAACAAGGCATAATTATCCTTAATGAAGTCCTTATGCCCTATAATGTTTTGCAAATTTAACGCTTTTACTCAATAATAAGCAAGAAAAAAGCGTTTTTTTTCATCGTAAAGTGCTTTTTTAACTTAAAAAAGTGACTTTTTTTATTTTCCCGAGGAGTTTATGCATGTTTTTTTCAGTTTTTTCGGGTGTTTTATTAGTGATGTTTAAAAGTCAGAATTTGGTTACAGCAGAGTGTTTCAAAAGAGTTTTCCGATGGCGAGTTCATCAAGCAGAACAAAGATGGTTTTGCCATCGGGTGTGAATTGTGGAGCGGATGACCTGAAGAGTGATGTAAGGAGTTCGTTGATTTCTTGTTCGGTCAGCACTTGGCCATATTCAACGGCAGAGCATTTGGCCATGGCAAGCGCTACGTTCTCCTCCATCTCCTCTATGACGCCTCCAGTCTTCTCCATGGCGGATGCGACAAGTTTATGGAGCAGGTCGACGGAGTTGAGTCCTTGTATTTCCGCAGGCACTCCTCCCACAGAATACGCCCCTCCTCCAAGGTCGGTGAGGTCGAATCCGATATACGACAGTTCGTCGATGATTTCATCGATGACTGCTTTTTCCGCTTTTGTGAATTGCACCACTTCAGGGAATAGAATCCCCTGGGAAGCCATTTTCCTGGACTGTATTCTTTTCAGGAATCGTTCGTAGAGCACTCTAACATGCGCTCTGTGCTGGTTGACGAGCACCATTCCGTTAGGTGCGGGGAAAACCAAGTACTTCCCCTTGAACTGGAAATGAGGCAGGTCGGTGTCGTAGTGCCATGTTTGTGTTTCGGTCCGGTTGGTATCGAGCGGAGCGGAGTTTTTTGTACTGTCGTCAAAAAGCCCTGATCTATAGAAAGAGTCCTGGTTGTCGATTCCCGACTGTTGTTGATGGTTTTTGGAGGATGTTCCGTAGAGTTTCTCCCACTCCGTGTTCTTGCGCTGGTATGTTCCCGTTCCTGATGTGTTGAAGGGATTGTAGGTAGCGTTCACGGTGGGCATGGCCGTTGTTGACTTTGTTTTGTCGGCAGGGATGAAAGCGGGAATATCAGGCCTTCCCTCCACATCGAAGTCAATGGTCGGCGCGGCGCAGAACTTGCCCAGTGCCTCCCTCACGGCCGCCGACAGCACTTGCCATATCTCCTGTTCGTTATCAAACTTTATCTCCGTCTTGGTAGGATGCACATTGACATCAATGGTGGAAGGGTCAACAGACATGTAAATGAAGTAAGAGACATGTTCCCCGGCGGGAATAAGTTGCTCGTAAGCCTTCATGACCGCCACATGGAAATAAGGATGCTTCATGAATCGTCCGTTGACGAAGAAGAATTGTTTGGCGCCTTTTTTCCTGGAACTTTCAGGTTTTCCCACATATCCAGAAAGCGACACGATAGATGTTTCGACCTCAATGGGTAGAAGTTCCGCGTTGATTTTCTTTCCGAACACATCGATGATTCTCTGTCTTAGGATAGCGGCAGGCAGATTATAGACTTCGTTTCCGTTGCTGGAGAGCATGAACCTGACATCAGGATGCACGAGAGCGATACGTTCGAACTCCGAGATGACGTTTGTCAGCTCAGTCTGGTCGGACTTCAGGAATTTCCTTCTGGCCGGCACATTGTAGAAAAGGTTGTTGACACTGAAGTTACTGCCTGTCGGACAAGCGACAGGTTCCTGTTCGACGACCTTGGAACCTTGGATGAGCAGATGGACTCCGATTTGGTCCTCGTTTCTTTTTGTCTTGAGATCGACGTGAGCCACCGCCGCAATGGAAGCCAGGGCCTCTCCACGGAATCCCATGGTAGTCAGGGAAAAGAGGTCTGCTGCCTTGGAGATTTTTGAAGTGGCATGTCTTTCGAAGGCCATTCTGGCATCGGTTTCAGACATACCTTTCCCGTTGTCGATGACCTGCACACAAGTTTTTCCACCTCCCACAACGAGTACCTTGATGTCTGTAGCGTCGGCATCGATGGCATTCTCAACCATCTCCTTAACGATAGACGCCGGCCTCTGCACCACTTCGCCGGCGGCGATTTGGTTGGCCACAGAATCGGGTAGCAGATGAATGATATCCTCCATATCAGAACAGCAAGTTTCCAGTATAAAGGTACCTCATTAAGATGATGAGAGCAATGATGAGGAAGATGAGCATTCCTGAAGAGAGGTGCCATCCGCTCTCTTTTCTTCTCCTCACATGTTTGGTCGCCATGGTGAACTTGCCCCTGATGTCCTCAGGAGAGAACTCCTTAGGTGGCAACAAACCCAGTTCTCGCTTCGCCTTGTCTTGTATTTCTTTCAGTTTCTCCTTGCGCTCGTTATAGTAGATGTACTCATGTCTGTAAGCGCGGGGCTTCATTGTTTTGAAAAGCGCCATAGTCAAGTGTTTTTGGGGGTGATGTTATTGGGGAGAGGAGGATTCGGAAGATTCTGAGGATTCTGAGGATTCAGAAAATCCCGAAATTTCAGAGGATTCCGAGGAATCGGATGGTTCGGTTGTTTCAGACGAGTCGGTTGTTTCGGACGGTTCGGACGCTTCTGTTGATTGCTGTGAACGTTGTTGTGTGGGAAGGCCGCCCTTGTTAAGTTTCTGTAGAGGTACGTTATGCTTACGTTCCGCGACGAGCACACTCTCAGCCGACTTTCCTCTCCAATTGAAGACATCCTCAGGGTCTGTAGGCCGGACATAGTCGAACCATGCGAATCCCTTGAGGTGTTTTTTGTCGGGGGGAATTTGGAGTACTGGATAGAGCGAGCAAGTAGCGGCAGGCATCCAGATATGCTCGATTTTCCTGTCCTGCATGAACATAATCATCTTTGTCGTTTCAGAATAGTTCATGAACAGTTTGGTCCGTCCTTTGTCCTCTGTGACGAAATAGATGACATACACATTTCCATGAGCCTCGTTCCGTGTGAGTTGTCCGTCAGTGAAGTATGAATACATCTCCCTGCTGGACACCTCGTTGAAAGTGACGGAGTCGGTCTGTTCTATCGCCATAGCCTGGTTGATGACGTGTATGAGCCGTATGGTGGAGTCGTTGTTGAAGACATGAATTGTCTCTCCGAACAACTGCTGTCCTTCGTTCCAAAGAATGGGCTGTCCGAAGAGGTAAGTACATGAGTCTTTCTGGACGCTGACCATGGAGTCGCACACCGCCTGAACGTCAGACCTATAGAGTTTGACTTTATGGTATGCATGTATGGTTCTCGTGACCGAGTCAGTTCCCATATCGTAAGTGAACATCTTGAGCGTGTCGGCATGCACGTAAGCGGTATCTCCCTGAGAGTATTCCTTGATCAGGGCCCTGTCCGTGGCCATGGCATAGCCGGTGAGGTTATCATACTGGCAACGGTCGCCGTAGAGAATACACATATTCTCGTCGTCGTTGATGACGACGTTGTTGAATCCCTCACTGAAATGCTTCTCCTTATCGTAGTGGAGGCTGTCGCCGATGATACGTCTCATGTCCTTGATGATGTAAGACCGTTCAGTGAGGTCGGCTTCCCCTGTATTGGTGTTGTAGCTTCCCCTCATGCCATAGACGAAAGTGCTGTCGTCGGTTTCGATGTTGGTGGGGCTGACAATTCTCGCCACCTTGGTCTGGGTGTTGTAGAACAGAGTGTCGGAGAGCAGTGTGAAACTTGGGTTTTCGAGGTTGACGTTGTCGGTAAAGAACGACTCATGTGTGGAAGGGGTGTATTGTCCCCATCTGGAGTTGAGCACATTGTCGTCGTCGTATAGAGTACCTCCTTGCATATACATACCGACCCCATACATACGGTCGTAGTCGAGGTGATTGGTATGGAGACGAGTTTTGTGGTGTGTGAGCACCACGTTCCCTCTGGCCTTGGCCGTAAGGTTGTCGCCTTCATAAAAGAGAGTGTCGCTGGTCAGTGTGAGCGTGTCACCTTGCAGCATCCTGACATGTCCGAAAGCGTCGAAAGAGTTGTCGTCCCTGTAGAACTTGGCGCTGTCGCAGTACATGATGCATCCCTTATGGCTGAGTTTGACATGTCCGACGAGCACTTCCGCTCTGGGGTCTTGGTAGTTTTTGTATAGGATGTCGCTATGAAGCAGGTAAATACGGTCTTTAGGGTCGTTGGTAGACGTAGCCGTGATAATGACGCAGCAGAGCATGGTTATCGCCAATGCCCTGCCCGCAGTGTTCATATTTCCAGACCTCTTCCCTATGGCCATCTTCAGTTGCTTTTACTTAATCCAACCAGGATATTTGAACTCGCAGTTTTTCCAGTCTTCATTGATTCGCACGTAAGTGGTGCGCTGCATGTCCCTTATCCATTCCTCAATCCTTTCCTCGTACAGTTTCTCCAGCACCACATCTTGCATTTCCTGATAATCATCGGCCATATTTGCACGGTGTCCTGGGATTTTGTTCTTGAGCTTGGCGATAGCGACCACCTCTTTTCCCTTGTTGTTGACCATAACGAAGGGTTCGGAGATTTCGCCGATTTTGAGATTGGCCACCGCCTTTGCCACAGCTGGTGGCAAGTCTTTCATTTCGAATCGTGCGGAAGCCGTCTGTGGGTTCCACATGAGTCCATGGTTGTTTCGGGTGTCTTTATCGGAGGAGATGATGCTGGTAGACGTCTCAAAGGTGTAAAGTCCCCGCCGTATCTCGTTGGAAATGGAGTCAAGGTCAGTGATACATTGTGTCAGCGCCTCTTCGGAAACCTTTGGTTTCTTGAGGATATGGCGGCAGTTGATTTTGTCGCCCCTTTTCTCTATGAGCTGAATGATATGGAATCCGAATTCCGACTCGACGATTTTGGACACGGTCTTGGTGTCGGTGAGGTTGAAAGCCACATTGGCGAATTCTGGAACGAGCTCTCCTCTACCGAGGAATCCGAGTTCTCCCCTTCTCTTGGCGCTCTCTGGATCTTCCGAATAGAGCAGCGCGAGTGTGGAGAAAGGTGTTTGCCCTGTGTTGACTCTTTCGGTGTAGTCACGCAGTTCGTCTTTGACCCTTTGTATCTCTTGTGGTTCTATTCTGGGTTCCCTGACAATAATCTGCACCTCAACCTGCGTAGGTATGAAAGGCAGGCTGTCTTCGGGAACGTCCTTAAAGTATCTTCTGACCTGCGCGGGAGTGACCTTGATGTCCTTGACGATGTTTTGCCTTACTTGCCCCACGATGTTGTTGTCGCGTGCCATGTTCGCCAATTGTTCCCTGATTTGCGTCATGGTCTTTCCGAAATATTCCTCGACCTTTTCCTTGGAACCGATGTTCTGGACATAGAAATCCACCTGTCTATCCACATTGGCCTGCACTTCGGCTTCAGAAGCCGTGATACTGTCGATGGTGGCCTGGTGGAGGAACAGTTTCTGTATGGCCAGTTGTTCTGGTATGACACAGTAGGGGTCGCCCTCGATTCTTTGTCCGCTCTGCATGGCTTCAAGTCGGGCCTGTTCGACATCGGACCTGAGTATGGGTTCATCTCCTACGACCCATATCACCTCGTCGATGACATTGTTGACTTGCGCCATCAGTGCTTGTCCATTCACGATGGATAAGAAGGCAAGCAGATATTTCATTATTCTGAGATTCATCACATGAAATTGTTAAGGGGAGAATCTATCAATCACGAATTTACGGTTTATAGAATTCCTTAGTGTTTGTTTTTTGAGTTTATGAAAACGTGACGGCAAATGCCTGTGAAGGTCATCAGTTGCCTAATGATTATTCACTGTGGAAAGCACTTTTTCGTCGATTTCGACTTTATATTTCTTTCTGAGAGTCTCGACCCAGATTTTCTCGCATTCGTTCTGATAGTCGGAAGTGACTTGTCCTTTCACGTCCTTGTATGTTTCAGGTTTTGTCAGCATTTTTCCGAAAGTGGCAGTTTCGGGGAAAGCGTTCATGCTTTTCTCCGGTCCTGCGAACTGCAGGTAATCCACATAAGCGTTGTCGCCCTTCTTAAAGACGCCTCTTTCGATTCTCACCAATCGTACGGAATCGTTGTTAAAGGCCTTGACCAGTTGAGTGGCCCAATCCTCCTCGTTTTTGATTGTCGGTATCATCTGCTTGGCAAGAGTCATGACGGAGTCGTTCTTAGCGTGCACAACGATGCCCCTGAAATGGGGTTCTGTCCAAGCATAGTTTTTCTTGTTTTTCTTGAAGAACTTCTCCAAACCCACCTCGTCAGCAGCGGCCTTGTCCCAAACGTCCTGTTTGCAGACGGCGAACATCAGGGTGCCGTCGGTATATTCCTTGGAGAGGTATTTCATATCCAGGTCCTTATCTTCCAAGACCTTTGCGATGGAGTCGATGACCTCTTCCTTGGTAAGCGACGACCGTTTGACCAGAGAGTCGAGATGCATGCGTGCTGATATGTCCTTGATACCACGTTGTTCAAGGAACTGCAAAATAGCATCATGATGATGTTCGTATGGTTCGAAAGGATGCCTGTCGTGCATCAGGATGATATGGTATCCGTAGGCAGTGGTGAAAGGTTTGGACATTTCTCCCTTGGCGAGCTGGTATGCCTCCTTTTCGAACTCCGGCACCATCATACCCTTTCCGAACTGAGGCAGTTTACCGCCATTGACAGCAGAGCCCTTGTCATCGGAGTACTTTTTGGCCAGTTCTGCGAAGTCTGCACCGTTCTGGAGGGCATTGTAAATAGAGTCAACTGTCTGTTTCTTGGCCCTTGCCTCTTCCTCGGTCGCATCCTGCTTGAGGAGAATCAGAATATGTGATGCATTGAGCATATCATCGTCCCCGAATCGCTTCTTCGTCTCGTCATAGGTGCGTCTGGCCTCCCTCTCAATAAAGTCGTTGTCGACCAGTTCAGGCATGACAAGTTGTTCCCTGTATCCGCTGAGTTCCTGGCGTATGCTCGACACGGTGTCGAGACGTTGCTGCCTAGCCTCCTCCACTTTGAGTTGGTAGTTAACGTATAGAGGTACATAGTCGGCAAGTCCTTTTTTGTCGATGACTCCGTCAGCATTGTTTTTGTTGAAAGAATACTCAAACTCCGACCTTGTGATTGGCCTTCCGTTGACACGCATAATCACGGGGTCGCTGTCTTGTGCGCAGACGCTT
>JAFXVU010000130.1 GCA_017534705.1 Bacteroidaceae bacterium | reverse complement strand
GGCAATGCTCCAGTTAAAGATGATGGCGATGACGACGGGATAGATGGCATCACCTGTGGCACGCAAAGTCCCGACGGCGAAGATGTTCGAGGTGCGCCCAATCTCCAGAAACCAGTCGATGACGAGCACCCATACCCCCATAATGATAATTTCCTGATTGTCCGTGAAGGCACTAAGGATATGCTTACCAAACAACGCGAGCAAAGCCGAGCCAATAAGCGTAATCATCATCGACCAGCGAAAGAAGTAGTTGCCCAGGACGTAGGCAGCCTGATGTCGGTGCTGGCCGACGAGATGTCCCACAAGGATGTCGCCACCCTGGGTAATGCTGATGCAGAAGAGATAGACGAACATAATCATGTTGTGGCAGTATGTTCGTGTGGCCAGTGCCTCGTTACTGATTTGGTTGATAAAATAGGTGATGACAACCTGTGAGAGGCAGTAGCTGATGTTCTCACTCATGGCTGGTATGCCTATGTAAAGCAGGTTCCGAAGTTCTTTCCATGGGATGGGACGGAAATAGCGGAGAGGGAAACGCTTGATATGCACTCGGAAGTGGATGACAGTAAGAAGTACCATAGCGACGGCACGGCTGGTGGCGGTGGCAATGGCCGCACCCTCTACACCAAGTTGTGGACAGCCCCAGTGCCCGAAGATGAGGGCATAGTTACCGACGATGTTCAGCAGATTGGCGATACCCGTCACAACCATTGGATAGACCACCTTGTCGGCGCTACGGAGCGAGGCGGAAAACGTCAGTGACAGTGCCTGAAAGAACGACAAAGCACCCGTGAGCCGTAAATATACCAGTCCGTCGCCCATCAGTTCTGGTCGCAAGCCCATCAATTGGAGCAGTTGCTCGGCGTAGAAGAAAAGCAGGACGCTGACAGTCATTCCGAGCATCAAGTTCACCATTAATGCCATGCCCACCACTTGAACAAGGCGCTTCCTCAGTCCTGCCCCGATGTACTGTGCACAGAGAATGGCTGCGCCCATCGAGAAGAATTGATAGACGAGGAACACGAGTGAGATTAACTGATTGTCAAGTCCCACCGCCGCTACACTGTTGTCGCTATAACGACTCAGCATGATGGTGTCGATGACACCAAGCAGCATCACAAGCGCCATCTCGATGAATACTGGGATGGTGAGCGTACGTAGCTGTCGTTTCAGGGATAGATCGGACATTCTTATCTTACATTACATGTCCAGAGATGTAGCTTCGGGTGGCCAGGGCATTACCAGTACCTAACATGGTATCGACTATTCAAATGATTACTCGACCACAACAATCCTCATCTCTATGTCATCTACAGGTCTGTCAGCACGTCCTGTCGCTGAATTCTGGATTTTCTCCACCACATCGAGACCATCCTCAACCTCACCGAACACGGTGTATTGGCCATCGAGATGAGGTGTACCTCCGACTGAGGAGTATATCTTCAACTGGTCATCTGTCAACCCTGATTGACCAACATTGCCCTCGGCTTCCGCAGCCAATTTCTCTTGCAGTTCCTGAAGACCAACGTGATTCCGTTCACGTCGCATCTGCATAATTTCCGCACGATGACGGGCAACAAGTTTGTTGAACTCGACCTGGAGTTTCTGCATCATGATTTGCTTGGATAACTGTCGGAGCTGGTTTTCGTTATACACCTGCCCCCAAACAATGTAGAATTGCGAGCCGCTGCTTCTGCGTTCAGGATTCACCTCGTCTCCTTGTCTTGCAGCAGCCAAGGCACCACGTTTATGGAACAGACCATCCTTTATCTCTGCTTCAATGGTATAACCAGGATCGCCAACACCCAGCATCTTGTCGGCGGGTGCACCCTTTGAATCAGGGTCTCCGCCTTGTATCATAAAGTTTTTGATGACCCGATGGAACAGTGTACCATCATAAAAGCCCTCTTTTACCAATTTGAGAAAATTGTCACGGTGAAGTGGTGTCTCGTCATACAAGCGAAGCACAATGTCGCCTAATGGTGTCTGAATTTTAACTCTCATTTCATTATTCTTTTTTTCCAAGTACAAAATTATAAAATAAAAATCAGAAATGAACCTCTTCTCAAGCATAAATAGTTCTTTAATCCTCGCAGATGATGTTTAGCCAGCGGAAGATGTCCATCTCGAGCTGCTAAAATATCTTTACAGTCAGGTGATGCCTAGCACTTAAAAAAAGATGGCATCACTGCACTTTTTGCAATGATGCCATTTGTGACTTTTAGTAAGCGTAAGAGCTGTTGCCCGACTACAAGAACTTGAAGAAACTGCCGTTTACTTTGATTTAATCAGGAATTTCTCCAGTTGTACAACTTCTTGCTGAAACTCTTGTGGTTTGAAGCCGTGACCAGCACCAGGGATGACGTGTAGATTGGTGCCTGAACGGTAGAGTTGCTGAGCCCTTCGGGAGTCTTCCATCGATACGACACGGTCAGCATCTCCCTGAACAATTAGCACCGGGCCACGGTACTTGCCGATAACATCGAAAGGACGCATGTCGTGAATCTCCTCGAAGAAATGGCGACCCATCTTCACACCCCATAGTTCAGTGACATCTTGTATATCCTCTACCTTGGGGTAACGCTGACGCCAGTTGTCGGGGATGCACAGTGCGGGATAAACCAGTACGAGTTGGGCCACCTTGTCCTTCATTTCTGCGGCGGTGAGTGCCGAGACCAGTCCACCTTGGCTCTCGCCAATAAGCACGACGTGTTTATGTCCTTTACTACGGAAGTGATTGACGATGGCACGCACGTCGCTCACCTCATCAAGAATCGACATGTTGAGGGTGTTGTTGTCCGAACGGCTTCGTACTGAACCGCAAGGGAAGTCGAATGTATAGCACTGGTATCCCAAACGATTCATCACATCATAATAGTTACGACCATATTCATGTGAGCCATTGAAGCCATGTGCGATGATAGCCACAGGACAATTCTTCTTGGCGTCTTGGGGTGTGAAAAGTTCGCCAAAAATCCGACGGTTGCCATTCTTTATCCATAGTTCCTGCACACTGGCTTGAGTCTTGGGGGTCTGCTTGAAGTTCTTCTGCATGATGGTGAACCCTGGATAGCCCGTGAGGTTACCACTGATAAAGAGTTTCTCATAGTCCTGTATGTCCTTCAATTGCCAGTCGAGCCAAGCGCGAACCATACGGGCATTGGAACCGCCATTGGGATGTTCGTAGGTGCCACCATGACCGCTTTGGGTGTTGTCGGCCAAAACCACAGGCACTTTCTTGATGGCTTTATAGTCCATTTGGGCATTCTGCCATGCCACGTCGGTCGTACCGCCCACGAGGTAGAGAATCGGACCATGAAGATTCTTGAGCGACTTGGCATCAGCGTCAGCCATCGACATCTTACCCATTCCTGCGTTCAAGATGAGGTAGGTCTTCAGTCTTGGGTCAGCGGCATTGGCCAGCACCTGAGCTCCACCGCATGAATGTCCGGCGGCGGCGATGCGGCCGGCATCAATCTTGTTATAATAGGGAGAGCTGGGGTCTGCTTCTTGCTGACTAATCCAGTCAAGTGCACGCTGAACCATTGACGATGGCGTGTGCTGGTCTTTTTCATGTTGTGCCATCATCTGTAACTCGCCAATGGCCACGACCACATAACCATAGGAGGCGATGTCGGTAAGCATGTTCTCGTAGCCGATGCTGGTATCCATACAACCACCGTTGCAGAAAACCAACACAGGCAGTTTTGCTTTCTTCGGCTCGCCAGTAGTCCACATGCCCGGTGTGCCGACAGTCATGGCGGCATCCATGTTCATGGGGCGATAGACCACAAAGTCGGTCAACGTCTTCTCGCGAACAGCCACTGCCTTGTGTGGACCGCTGCCACCAAAGTCAGGAACTTTCAGTTGTTCGAACGAAACCGTCGGGTCGTCGTGCTTCAGATGACGTGCGAAAAAAGCGTCCATGGCAGGACGGGTGAACTCCAGTTGTTGGTCAAAGGCCACCCCATGTTGGCCATGCACCTTCACGTAATCGACAGAAGACCCTGCCCTCTGCATTTTCTTCACCCAGTCCTCCGTCAAATTGGGCCTTACTACAGGGTCCTCACCACCTTGCAACACAAGGAAGGGGGTTGCACTCTTTCCGATGTAACCAATTGGCCAGTTTTCCTTTTTGTCGCCCCAAGGGATTCCGGGACGCCCGAGCTCGGTGGGTGGTGCACCACCAACGGCACAGGCCACTGAACAGTCGTACTCACGCCATGGGTCGGCTGAGTCATTGAAGGCTTTGCTCTCAGCCGACACTCCTGCCATCAACGAGAGGTGTCCACCAGCTGAATGCCCAAAGGTACCAATACGTTTAGGGTCTATGCCTAACTTTTGCGCATTGGCTTTCATCCAGCGGATGGCACACCGCACATCCTCAATACATGCAGGTGGTTCAGCCTCCTGCATCAGTCGGTAGTTCATGTTGCAAACCACATAGCCTTTCATTGCATAGTCAATCATCAGTGTACGATAGACCATGTCGTTCTTCGAGCCGGCACTCCATCCACCTCCATGGATGATAAGGATGGCAGGTCGGTCTTTTTGCGGTCCGAACAGGGGCTGCGCCAAGTCGAGCAAGGTGTTCGGTCCAACATCTGTCCGGTAAGCGATGTTCTCCGTCACGGTAATCTGCCGTTGCTCTGTCTGTGCCGATGCAATGAGCGAAAGCAAGAGCAATAGAGTTGTTGTAAACAATTGTTTCATTGATTTGATAAACATAATAGTTAAGTTAATAGTTAATTATAGCAATATACTGAAATACTGAAGTTTCGGAAGTTATAAAAAGGAGTTAAATAGGTAGTTAAGCCAGCCGTGCAGGCTGGAAATTAAGCACTTTCGTGCTGGACGATACTACGGCAATTCAATGCTATTGTCCTGTGCATAGCACATAACTCCCAAGAGCGAAGCGAGTTTACTTCCATATCTACTTCCATTTTTACTTCCGAAAGTTGAATGAAATATCAATAATCCGCTACAAAGATATACATTTTGGTCCAAATAACTTTGAACTATTTGCCCATTCGATGAAACAAATGTAACATTTACTCAATTGACCTCCCTTCTGCTATGATAACTCGACAATAAGGCACATCACAAAATTATTTCGTCGAATTCACGTTTTGTTTAGTCATTCTCAGCACACCTGCGGATAGGGCTGGAACAGAAAGCAAGACATCGTTGCCTTCGATTTTGGCGTTCGCTTTCTGGAGCGCAACGGCATTTTTGTCCTCCATGCTGTTAGCCACCGTCAGTGAGCCTGGAGCGTAATACTCAAACTTCGTATTCGACACCCCTACCCAATCGCCTTTGATGCGCAGGTTCGTTGGTACATCTGTTGGGTTCACCACCTTCACAATCACATCAGTGCCATTCTCCGACAGAGTGGTGCTCACGCTGATATCACCTGTTTCACCACTGAATGCCAGACGGTATTTCGAGAAATGGTCATACCAAAGTTCTGTCACCTGGCAGTTGGGTGCCTTGAATAAGTCCTTATAGTCGAAGTTGATGAAAGCGTTGTTCCAATCGGGAGCGTCAGTACGGCGTATAAACAGAGCCGCCGCACCCATAGCCACCACATCGCGCGATTCACACATGTTGAGGAATCCGCCGGCAAACAGACCTGTGCGCCAGTCGATGCTGTT
>JAFXVU010000129.1 GCA_017534705.1 Bacteroidaceae bacterium | reverse complement strand
CAACTCAAAAGTACCTCACAGTGCCATCAAAGCCATCTACGAGGACGACAAGGGCTACCTATGGGTTGGCACATGGAATCAAGGACTGTACCGCTACAACACCACTGATGGCACATGGTATGAGCTGCCCAAGTTTAACGACGGTAATTCAGCACATTGCCTGTTGATGGACGAGCATCACCATCTGTGGGTAGGAACATGGGGGAAAGGCGTTTACCGCATTGACAATCCATACGATACAGACGCTCCTCTGGAGTTCCAGAACTTCAAACTCCATTCCATCAACGGCAAAGAACTGGCACTCAATTACATCTACTCCGTCACTAAAAGTCCCGATACCGACCGGCTATGGGTTGCCACCAGCCAAGGGGTGGGCTTTTGCGACTACAACCAAAAAACTCAAACCTTCTATCTGCTTCCCGAAGAAAAAGAACCCTTTCCGAAGTTCTTCAGAAGAGGTATCGACAACCTTATCTTCGACCATCACGGCAACATCTTCATGACAGGCCACCGCACGGGCGTAGCTTATACTCTTGTCAGTCCCCACAACATCTACGGTCACAACGTCGAGCCAGACGAACAATCCACCGACGTGGTGCGAGGACTGACTTTCGACAGCGATAACAACCTCTGGTTGGCCTTGGAGCATGGAGGCACAAGATGCATCAGCGCTGACGGACATACCGACAAGACCGCGGAGCACCTACCGGCATCTATAGTGGCATCCCTACCCGACAAGGTGAACACCGTGTTCCGCAACAGCAAGGGAATGATATACATAGCCACACAGGAAAACGGAATACTGGTCTACGACAAAACAGCAAACACTCTTCAGACCCTTGATAAGGACAATACCGACTGGCTGACAGACAATTGCGTCTATACTTTCACAGAAGACAAGGAAGGCAACATCTACGTTGGCGGCTGGCATGGGCTGAGTGTAATCTACAGCAACGGAAAGGGCATCAGCCTAGCAAATATCGATAGCCTCGACAATGCCCGCGTACAACGCATCACCCTGGCCAGCGATGGTTCCATCTGGCTCACTACACGCAACACAGGTTTCATTCATTTGACTGGCAACATCCACAATCCCAAGTCTTTGCGCACACGTCATTATGTGTCGCCACACGGTTCCAGTTATGGGGTCAACGATGCGATAGGCATTGTGGAAGACAACCAGCAACGTATCTGGGCTTGCTCGCACAACATCGGGCTCATGCTTTACGACAAAACCACCGACGAACTCGTCTCCATGAACAACCGGTTCAACATTCCAACCGAAAGCCTCTATGCCTTGGAGGTAGCCGATGGTGGAGCATTGTGGATGGCAACCCACCAAAGCCTACTGAGTCTCAGCGTCAACAATAACAACACCCTCAACACGCTCAATTACTATACTATAGCAGGACTGCCACACTTCAGGGGATTCAGCAACTACCTGTCGGCCCGCAGCAGCAATGGCAGCCTGGCCTTTGCTGGAGTGGCGGCCTTCACGAGCTTCCATCCCGATAGCCTCCCACAAGCGACAGGCACCAACAAGGTGAACATCACCAACATCAGGATTGGCGGAAAAAGTGTTGGCGACATTCCTCTAAAAGAACGCGAAGACATTCTGAACCTTTTGCCGCCTTACACCGAAAAAATAGTACTCAAGTCGAACCAAAACAACTTCTCATTAGAGTTCTCCACCTTCAATTTCGCATCCACTCCATACACGGCTTACGCTTACATGCTGGAAGGCTACGACAAGGAATGGATGTATGCGGAACAAGGCGTCAACTCCGTGAATTACAGCAACCTGCCATCAGGCACCTACACCTTCCGCCTACGTGGGGCCGACCCCCAATCCCTGTGGTCGCAGAAAGACAGGATGCTGACCATCGTCGTACTGCCACCCCTTTGGCTCCGCTGGTGGGCGTTGCTGCTCTACTCATTGGTGGCATTGGGAATCATCTACGGCGCTATCAGGTACTACCGTTCCCGACTGATTCAGCGTCAACAACTCCAAATCGCGCAGATGGAGGCTGAAAAAGTGGAAGAACTCAACCACAAGAAACTGCAGTTCTACACCAACATCACCCACGACCTGATGACACCACTCACCATCATCTCGGCATCGGTGGATACCATGCAGGGGGAAGGCAAAAACGTGATACAAAACAATGTGAACCGACTGATGCGCCTTTTGGAACAAATCCTGCAGTTCAGGAAAGCGGAAACGGGCAATCTAAGGCTCACGGTATCGAAAGGCGACATCGCTGACTTTTGCCGAAGGGAGATAGAGAGCATACAACCTCTCATGCAGAAGAAACAACTGCACCTGTCAATCGTGACCTCCCCTGAAACGGTAAGGGGATATTTCGACCCCGACGCTCTCGACAAGATTCTCTACAACCTCCTTTCCAACGCCGCAAAATACAACCGTCCGATGGGTTTCGTGCAAGTGAGCATGGTGCAGGCAGAAGACAACCCAGGCGAGGTTGTCATCCAAGTAAAAGACAATGGAGAGGGCATCAAAAAGGAGAAACAAGCCACGCTCTTCAACCGTTTCTATGAAGGGGAACACCGCAAATTCAACACTTACGGCACAGGCATTGGATTATCACTCACCCGCGACCTTGTACACCTACACCATGGTGAGATTTCTTTCGAAAGCGAAGAGGGCGTGGGCACAACCTTCAACATCACCTTGCCAATAGACAAAGCATCGTTCTCCGACGAGGAAATCGATGACCAATACACCGTGACACCCTCGGAAAACGAAAGCCCTGAACTTACAGAACTGAACGATACTGTGGCCAACGACACTTCAGTCCAAGCTATGGGCAAAGTACTCGTGGTGGAGGACAACGACGACATCCTCGCCATCCTTCGTCATCTACTCTCTACCAAATACCAAGTGCTGACCGCCTACAACGGCAAAGAAGCATTGGAAATACTGGAAAACGAATACGTGGACTTGGTGATAACCGACATCATGATGCCCGTGATGGACGGCATGGAACTACTGTGCCATATTCGAGAAAACGCTGACAACGCCCACCTTCCCGTCATCATGCTCACAGCCAAGCGCGACGACCAAGACCGTGCTGAAAGTTACAGCGCCGGAGCCGACGCCTACATCACAAAGCCTTTCAACTCCAATGTGCTGATGTCGCGTGTGGAAAACCTGATGGAACGCAGCCAGGCGACGAAGAAAGAACTGAAAAAGAAGGACTTGGTGGGCATGACCGACATCGACCTTACATCATCTGACGAGGAGTTCCTCAAGCGATGTATCGCTTGCGTACAGAAGAACATCGGCAACTTTGACTTCGACCAACAGCAGTTCGCCGAACAAACTGGCACCTCGAAATCAACACTCTACAAGAAACTCAAGACGCTCACAGGCATGAACACTTCGGCTTTTATCCGCAGCATCCGAATGAAAACCGCCTGCGAAGTATTGGAGAAGAACCCAACTATACGCATCTCTGACTTGGCCTACAGCGTGGGCTACAACGACCCCAAGTACTTCTCGTCCTGTTTCAAGAAAGACTTCGGTATGCTCCCCAGTGAATATGTGAAAAACTGATGGTCAACGGCCAATGGTCAACTTCGGAGAGAGCCTCAACCCCGCTTCCACCTGCTTTCGGTCAGTGACCTTCTTCTCCAGGATATAATGTCGGGAAGAGCCTTTCGCATCGCTGAGGTAATAAGAACTCACCACACGCCAACCCCGTTCGCCCAGATAGTTGACCGCATCCATAGGTGAGCGGAACTTGATGGGCTGTCCTTTCTCGTCATAGAGCAAGGCATTAGGATAGCGAGAGTAGCCGAAGTCAAAGGTAATCTGTATGAACTGGTCCATGCCACTATTCCCCACCGTCACCTCGCAATATGCATTATACTGCACCTGCTTCTGCTGTGCCCATCCAAAGCAGCATACAGCCAACAATGCCAACAACAATAGATATCTTCTCATTTTAGCAAAAGACGAAGAACACCATGAGGCGTCAGAGTTCGCGTTTGAAGGAATAGCCGATATTGCCGCTGGCAATCTTAAGCTGTTCGTTGTCGAGCGCTGTTATGGTGAAAGTGTCGGACTTCAAGACCGTTCCTAACTCACGGTTCTGTGTCTCTACCGGATAGGAGAGCAGGAACGAACCATCACGAATCTCCCACTGGGTGTAGCCCACAGCGGTACTGTCGGTGAGGACCTTGCCGTCGGGTGTGAGCCACATGCCCAACTCCTGTCCCTGGCGGTTGACCTGCGCCCACTTCGACTGCATCTGAGTGAGATTGACGATGACTGAGGCCACATCCTCGTCATCGATGGTGTTGTAGAACACACTTACCTTCTGAGTGGCATAGAGGTCACCGATGAAATGGGCACCCGAGGTGCGCAGCGAGAGTGTATCGCCCTTTTCGGTGATGAGTTCGATATAATTCATCGAGGTGCCATCACCTACAGTACCTGTCACTTCTTGGAACTTAGGCAGGTCAACGGGAATGATGTTAAAGGTGTCGGGAGTTCTTGTGGAGTCGATGGAATCGGTACCTTCGCCTCCGCCAGTCTTGAACCAGTCGCAGGAATAGAACGACAGGCAGAGCAACGACAAAATGAATAATGACAGTTTTTTCATCTTTGAAACATATTGTTCATATTATTCTAACACGAATGAATATGAATGAAACATGAATAATTCGTAAATTATAATCAAACATCTATTTTTCACCAGGTTGGGGTTTCTTCGGGTCGATAATCATATTGGTGACCCGTTCGGTGGAGATGAGCCGACCGTCCTCACCCACGATATCCACATTCCAGACATGAGTGGAACGTCCGAGATGAAGTGCGGTGGCACGTCCATAGACCCAACCCTCGGTGGCCGACATCCCCACATGGTTGCCAGTGACACTCAGGCCGCAGATGCGTTTCTCCAACCCGACATAATGGGCTGTGCCTGCGCCCGCCAGCGTCTCGGCGAAAGCCAGCGAGGCTCCACCATGGAGTATGCCAAAATACTGGCGCGTTGTAGGTGTGATGGGCATACGCGCTAACGCCACATCGTCGTCGCTGGGCAAGAACTCCACACCCATGGCCTCGACCATGGTACCACGGAGGGCTTCCTCCAGCATCTTACATTCTTCCTTACCGAACACTTGAGTTTCTACACTTTGAGTGAAAACATGAACATGCCCATAAAAGCACATCATGCAAAATTACATGTTTTTTATCAATTCAGACCAAATCGGACAAGAAAATGAAAGGATGTGGTTTGAAAATAGCCTAAGAAGCATACATAAACCCACGCTTATGGAATAAAATACCCTATTTCATTCCACTGGCCACTGCATTAGTATAATTGACAAGCGCATTGTTTCCGACTATGTTGAGCTCGGTGAGCGCAAGTTTATTGGCATTGAAATAGTCGGAATAAACTTCGCCGAAATTACGGCTTACCTGGTCGGCGATACCGAACAGGGTGGCATAGATAAGGTATTCTTTCCACAGAGGCATCTCCTTGATGTCGCGGATGCCGATGAGTGTAAATTCAAGCAGGAACTTGCGTAGTCCGAGCACTTGCCGAGCGGTGTCGGGATCCGAGGCTATGTTTTTCTCTTCCTTGCTCAGCGTTTCTAACGACTGGAAGAAAGAAGGCTTCTTCTTGCTGTTACGCAAATACTGCTGCAGTTCCCTAGGCTGGAGGATGCCATCGTTTCCAGAGGCACTGACCAGCATCGACAGGAACTCCATCTCCAATTCGTTCTCTCTTGTTTGGGGCCGTTTACCAACACTTAGTACAAGATGAGGTTCGGAACCATAAATAGTCGCCTTGTTCTCCAACACAAGAGCCCCTTTCTCGATTAGGCGAAGAATCAACGCGCCAAAAAGTCCTTGGTAGTCAGCTATCGGCGAGGAGGAGAGAGCGTTCATCACGGCGTTGGCAATCTTCAAGTCGCCTCCTGCAGGCATGTCGCGGTAGTATTCCAACTGCTCCTGCAATTTCCGCCTGGTCAGCCACCGTCGCAAGGGTTGCAAGGAGATGATGTACCAAATGAGGCGGAATGTCTTGCCCCCCATCGCCACGAATACCAAGACGACGACAACCGGCACCACGATGATGGTAGTCATAGACAGAAGGGTGTCGAGCCATTCCGGCATGAACCCGAAGAAAAATCCCGCCTCTGGGACAAACATGAGAAGGGGAAATGTGAACAGCAATATGATATCTTTCATAATCAATCTAAATGTCATATAATTCCATAGCGTGCCATGCGATTGGCAGCAAGCCCAGTTTACCAGCCACAGCATCCTCAACGGCAGGTGTGGCCACACTCACTTGATGCACCAGTTCCCGCCATACAGCCAGGTACTGTCTGTCGGCCAACTGGCTGATGAGGAGGTTTTCATTTCCGTCAGGTGGCAGCATCTTCTTAATCTGCTGGAATACTTTTTTTTCGATACCGAAAAGATAGGCGAAAGCCATATACTCCGGCCACACACGACTGAGTTCAGGCATCTCACTTCCTGTGGCCTCGGCATTAGCCAATTCTGGCACCACATACTTGCCATAATCCTCCGACAAGTTGCTCAGGAATCGTTTCATGCCATAGATATTGCGCACATCCTTACGAGAATAGGCCTTGAGACTGATGCCTGTGTTGAGCAGGTCAGCGAAATGATACTGGCTCTCGTTATCAGTATAGGTTTTCCTCGCACTCTTGCCAAAAATCGTGAAGGATTTGCCCTTAGGATAATGTGTCATGACATTCTTCACCTCCAAGGGATTAATCGCTCCGTGGAGCGGTTTGCTTATGGCAAGGAACTTGTAGATGCATTCCTCCAAACTCTGGTCAAGTCCATCACTAGGAGAGTCCACCCACTGCCCCAGAACAACAGCGGCCTTACCTTGCTGGTCGGTACCCAACCGTATGGCTCCCCTGGCCAAGAGCCGCCACAAGGCGGCGCGAGCCACAGGTGTCTTGTCGCGGTAGAAAGCCACCGACAACTTGTACATCATGACATGTGTGTCGAGCAAGCTGCCATACAGTGCCAAATATGGATAGGGACGTGGCTGCGCTCCCAAATAATACATCCGGAAGGCCAGGCGTCGAAGTGGTTTAAGCGAGCAGATATACCAAGTGAGCCTCAACAGTCCGATCAGGCCACCTATCATAATGATAGTTTTACGGAGATTCCGGCCGGAAGAGAAGATGACCCACATTATCCAGATAAAGATGAATATACAGACGAAGCCGTTCATTGCTTCATCAAGGGTGTCGAAGGTGTACAAACATAAAATAAAAAGCAACACCATTCCCACTACCCCCTTCCAGTATTTTCTGATGAGATATTCTGTCATTTATGCGTCTATATTCAAGTAAGAAAGCGATGACTATTTTCCCAAAGGCACAAAAATGGCCACATTTCATGCAAAAGTATATAAAAAATCGGAATTAAATTATAATTTTGCATATATTTTCAAAAGTAACGCACTGACGGTTATGATTCCCAAAACCATCCATTACACCTGGTTCAGCGGAGACCCGTTCCCTGATGACATTAAAGCCTGCATTGCCAGTTGGCATCGGTTCTTGCCAGATTATTCATTCCGACTCTGGGACATGGATGCCATCAAGGACATCGACTCCATTTTTCTTAAAGAGGCAATCGCTTGCAAGAAATGGGCATATGCCGCTGACTATGTACGTTTGTACGCTGTCTACCATGAGGGAGGAATCTACCTTGACACCGATGTAATGCTCTTCAAGAACTTTGACGCATTCCTTAGCGATACTGCTTTCATTGGGAAGGAAAACTCCATACATTTCACAGGCCGTCAGTCTTCACAGTATTTGACATCGCATTGTTTTGGAGGCGAGAGGCACCATCCTTTTTTGAAAAAATGCCTCGACTACTATACAGACCGCCATTTTATGACCTCACAAGACGAGACACTGCCCCCTCCCCTACGTTTCAACTATGTCATCATGCCCTATATTCAGGCAGAAATCGCTCGAACAGAAGGCTACGACTGGAAACCATTGACCCAGACGGTGCAACGATGCGAAAACGGGCTCGTCATCTATCCAACTATGTATTTCGACCCTCCGTACAAAACAGGTTTATCCGTGTGCCGCCATCTGGCTCTGGGCAGTTGGCGTGATGAGAAATCCAAGGAACCTGCCTATAATCTACGGCACAAAATTGAGTGGCGCATTGTGGAGCGGGTAAAAAAATGGCTTGCCAAGTTCAACTACGTGGTCATGAAGATTGAGTGACATGCCTTTTTTGACACAACAAGGCCAATATATAGTTTTTATTTTGTAATTTTGCACCAATTATTATTTGTTTGACAAGTCTGGAATTCTCATGCATAAGAATTTCCAGTCACTTATTTTGACAAGCATGGAAGAAAAATGGGATATCATCATCACCAACCGAAGTAAACTATTCGACATTGATTTTAGGGAGCTGTGGCGTTATAGGGATTTGGTGCTCATGTATGTGAAACGCGATTTCATCACATTCTACAAACAAACTATCCTTGGGCCGATTTGGTATTTCATCCAGCCAATCTTCACCACTATCATGTTTATGTTTGTGTTCGGTGGTATCGCAGGCATTTCCACCGATGGTGTTCCCCAGGCAGTGTTTTATATGGGCGGTTTGGTATGCTGGAACTATTTCAGCGATTGTTTCAGCCGCAGCAACAATGTGTTCTCATCCAATAAGGGAATCTTCGGAAAGGTATATTTTCCTCGATTGGTAGTGCCGATAGCCGGAGTCATTTCAAACCTCATCAAACTCGGCATCCAGTTCTCACTCTTCTTGGCAGTCTATATCTATTTTATCTGCCAAGGAGTGCATTTTAACTTCAATGCCACAGTTCTGCTTGTTCCATTACTGATTGTCATGATGGCAGCGTTGGGATTGGGAACGGGTATGTTGATATCATCGTTGACTATCAAGTATCGTGACCTCAATTTCCTCGTCTCCTTTGGCCTTAGCCTTCTGATGTATGCCACACCAGTGATTTATCCCCTTTCTATCTTGAAGGCATCCCATCCCCAGTACCTTTGGGTGCTGCTCATCAACCCTTTGACGGCCATCCTTGAGACATTCAAGTACGCTTTTACAGGAGTGGGCATGTTCAGTTGGTTATACTTGTTGTATAGCTTTGTCATCACTACCGTGCTTTTCATCTGGGGTCTACTGGTGTTCAACCGTGTGCAGCGCAACTTCATGGACGTCATTTAAGTTCGTTGAGCCTATGTATGTGATTTTGCTAACTGCCTGCATCAACCCAGACGGAATGTTGCTCACACAATTGACCGACCCGGAAATCCGCAAAAGTCAATATGTAGAGGCTTTGAGGTTCTATCTTGGTCAAACGGACTACCCTATCGTATTTGTGGAGAACTCTGGCAATGACATCAGCCATCTCTTTCAGTCTGAAATAACCTCGGGCAAGTTGGAAATGATTACTTTTGAAGGCAACATGAATAAGACGAAAGGAAAAGGATTTGGAGAATGCGAAATTATTGAGCATGCTCTCGACCATTCACAAGTAATCAAGAACTGTCTTGCTGAGTGCAACGAAAATCACACGAAGTTGATGGTGATGAAAATCACTGGTCGCTTGATAATCAAGAACTTTCGTGCCTTGATAAAGGGCAGATTCCCTTTCCAGCATCACGAAGACCTGGTATGTGAGTTGAATACAGGCAAAAGCTTTGCTGCCAGTCAAGTTTTCATCTCGTCATGCGAGGTGTTGAGAGATATCGTTGACAATAAGGAATGTTTGGACGACAACAAGGGTGTTTGGTTTGAGCATCTTCTGGCTAGAGTGGCTTTCCAGCGCAAATGCCGTTACTTTCCCTTTTCAGTCAAGCCTGATATCCAAGGCATAGCAGGGTCAGCGGGAAAGCCTTACACCGTCAATCGTACCCTCAAAAGTAAATTGGAATATCAGAATGCCATGTACTATGAGGTTTCCCGATACTATCAAGATGTGGCACCTGCGCAATGCACCCCTCTCCAAAGGGTTGTGTATAAAGTGACATCCTATTTCTATCAATTGATTTACAAATCGTTTATAAATAAATGATTTAAAGGCTATATGAAACTCTCTGTCATTACAATCAATTACAACAATCTTCAGGGGCTTGCCGATACCATCAAGAGCGTAGAAGCACAGTCCGTGAAGGATTTCGAATGGGTAGTGGTGGATGGTGGTTCCACCGACGGGAGCCGCGAGTTGATAGAGGAACATAGCGAAAGCATCGATGTATGGGTAAGTGAGCCTGACGCAGGCATATACAATGCCATGAACAAAGGCATCAGGATGTCAACAGGTGATTATCTGTTGTTCTTGAATTCAGGTGACCTTTTTGCCAACGAACAGGTTGTTGAGAAAGTAATACCTGCACTTACAGGAGAGGATTTCATTGTAGGAAGTATATTCCATTCCGACAAGTTGGGCGTAAAAGTCTTTACTGAAAAGGACCTTAAACCAGAAAGGCTAGCTTTCCTTTTCACGACGTATTCGTTTCCACATCAAAGTACTTTCACCAAGAGGAGCGTTTTTGACCGCTACGGTTTGTATCGCGAGGATTTGAAGATTGTGTCCGATTGGGTTTTGCTGTTCCAAGCCCTTGTTATGCACCAAGCATCTACCAAGTATATTCCCGTCGTCGTTTCCATTTACGACGTAGGTGGGGTGAGTGCGGTGAACAAGCAATTATATAATAATGAACGAGATAAAGTGATGAAAGAATGGAAATACCTCAGTCCATACATTAAATTCTACAAGGATTATTATGAGATGGTTCATCTCATCAACAACAATAAGTTGTTGTATGGACTATTCAGGGTGTTCTTTTATTTCAATCGAAAATCAAAGAAGAAATGAGCAATACAGTCATCGACATTGATAATGTAGGCAAGCAATACATGCTTGGCACTTTCGGTACAGGTACACTGAGCCACGACCTTAATCGCTGGTGGGCGAGGATGCGCGGCAAGGAAGATCCGTTCCTTAAGATTGGTGACACGAACGACCGGACAAAAAAGGGAGACAGTGACTTCGTCTGGGCGCTTCGCGACATCAGTTTCAAGGTTGAACAGGGAGATGTAGTGGGTATCATCGGAAAAAACGGTGCTGGAAAATCCACCTTACTGAAAATCCTCTCCCGCGTGACTTCACCCACTTTAGGCACTATCAAAATCAAAGGACGTTTGGCCTCTCTTCTTGAAGTAGGCACAGGTTTCCACCCTGAAATGACTGGTCGTGAGAACATCTTCATGAATGGTTCAATCATGGGTATGACGAAGCAGGAAATCAAACGTAAATTTGATGAGATTGTGGATTTTGCAGGTGTTGCCAAATATGTTGACACCCCAGTGAAGCGCTATTCCTCGGGAATGATGGTCCGCTTGGGTTTTGCTGTAGCTGCCCATCTTGAACCAGAGATTCTGGTGGTGGATGAAGTGCTTGCCGTGGGCGATGCTGAATTTCAGAAAAAAGCAGTCGGCAAAATGCAGGATGTGGCTCAAAGTGAGGGCCGCACGGTGTTGTTCGTGAGTCACAACATGGCTGCTGTCCGTAGTCTCTGCACACGCGGAGTGGTTTTGAAGAACGGTATGGTAGATTTCATGGGAAGTGTTCCTGATTCGCTCGCTCACTACTTAAAGAATGATGATGAGACAAGAAAGGATTTGATTATCAATAATGTGAAAAGCACCAAGTATTCCCTCAAAGTAAGTAATATTGAAATCAATGGCACAAAAGAAGCCAATTCGACCATCAGAAATGGTCAAGAATTCATTGATGTCTTGATTGAAGGTACTACCAGTGAACCTTTAACTTACGATGTGATGCTTATTTTCAAGACCAAGGACGGTATGCCTTTGGCTACATACGCATTAGGGCATTACGAGGGAGAACTGGTTCATTGCCCAAAGGGCGATTTCACCATTCAACGAAAAATTGCACTACCTAAGATTCTGACGAAGGGAATCATTTGTGTTGACCTCTTCCTCCATCATCCAATGGTAGAATATCAATTGAAGGCTCCGAATTGCTGCGTCCTGGAATGCGAGGGTTTCCAAAAAGGCTTTGGTTCGGCCATGGACCAGTCAAACAACGGATTCATGGGGCTTGAAGACTTCAAATAACCGTCTCTACTATCAGTTATACACCGCTATTGTAGTGCCATTGTAGGTGATGCGGTAGCGCAACAAACCTCGTGCGTCAGTTTGCGGGCGCGCTGTGGAGTCCTTGGTGGTGATGACGCCAAGATTGTTCATGTCGTAAGTGAGTCCGCAGTGCGAGCAAGAGGCATAGCCTGCATCGTCGAGCGAGAGGCGCCGTGTGTTGCGGTCGCAGTTGGGGCAGGCAAGGTCGTAGGCCAGGTGCTGCCCGTAAATGTTGGTGCCTACAATAAGTCCGCCCAGACCATAACTGAAATATTTCTGAGTTTCGTTGATGGTGTAGCGGCCTGTGCCCAAGGCATTGGTCATCACTATTTCCGTCTTTCCATTGTTGGATTCCCTACGTATGGTGCAGAACTGTCCATAGTTGCCCATAGTAGAGAACAACTGTTGCGAGGCTGTGACCATATAACTGAAATTCACGGGATATTTCTTGGAGAACTCACTGTAACTGTCGCTGCAGGCACATAATCCGAGGAACACCACCAACAAGGCTATAGGAAGGCGCTTCATTCTGTTTCGTTTCATTAGAACCAAATATCGGGGTTAGAGATGATGGCATTAATGCGCGACATCTCCTCCTCGCTAAAACTCATATTGTTGAGTGTCTCCAAGTTGTTCTTCAACTGGTCGAGTGTGCGGGTGCCCAAGATGACGGAGGTCACTCGTTTGTCGGCTAACAGCCATGCCAATGCCATCTGAGAGAGCGACTGTCCTCTTTCCTGGGCAATAAGGCCAAGTTGGCGTGAAGCCTCTACTCGTTCTGGAGTCACTTGAGATTCCTGCAGAAAACCCTCCTTGCGGGCTGCACGACTGCCCTCGGGTATGCCGTTCAGGTATTTGCCGGTGAGAAGTCCTTGTGCCAGTGGTGAGAAACAGATGATACCCGACCCGTTGTCTGCAGCCACCTGGAAGTTATTCTTCTGCGCATGAGGGTCGAACATGGAGCATCTGTATTGGCTCAGCAGACAGGGCACATGCGCCTCAGCCAAGATATCGTAGCACTTTTGCTGGAGAGCAGGGGGATATTTGGAAATGCCCACATAGAGTGCCTTGCCTTGGCGCACGATGTCGATGAGTGCCTGCATCGTCTCTTCCACGGGAGTTACGCCATCGTAGCGATGGCTGTAGAACACATCGAAATAGTCGAGTCCTGTCCGACGCAGACTCTGGTCGCACGAGGCGATGAGGTTCTTGCGTGAGGAGCCGTCGCCATAGACACCTTCCCACATCTCATGACCCGCTTTGGAAGCGATGAACATCTCGTCACGGTGGCCAGTCAAATCTTCCTTGAGAATCTTGCCGAAATTGCGCTCGGCACTACCTGGAGGGGGACCGTAGTTGTTAGCCAAATCGAAGTGGCACACACCATGTTCAAAAGCATAAACTATCATGTCGCGCGCAGTGGCGTAGTCGTCCACATCACCGAAATTGTGCCAGAGACCTAAGGAGAAAACAGGCAACTGCACACCAGAATGTCCGCAATACTTATAAATCATAGGGGAAGGATGTTTATGGTGAAGTTGAGGTTGATTGGTTTAATGGGGAGGATGAGGAACAAATCATCGTTCTCCTGTGGAAAGGAGGGCATTGATAGCATCTTCCATTTTCTGGAACTGGAAGCCATTGGCTACCTGTTGCATCAAGGCTGTGATGCGGTCGTTACATAGATTTCCGATGCTGCCCTCATGGGTATGGTGAATGTTCTTGTCGGGTTTGAACTGCCCAGCCTCTATATCCAGTCCCACCTTCTTGTATGCATCGCGGAAAGGCATGCCATTGGCGGCAAGACGATTCACCTCCTCCACGCTGAACATATTGTCGTAGATGGGATTGTCGAGGATATGCTCGTTCACCTTCATCTTATTGATGATGTAGGCTGACATTTTCAGACAGTCTTTCAACTCATCGAAAGCCGGCAGGAAAGCCTCTTTGATGATTTGCAGGTCACGGAAATATCCACAGGGCAGGTTGTTCATGATGAGGGTGATGGTCTGCGGCAGTGCCTGCAATTTGTTGCACTTGGCGCGAGTCAGTTCAAACACATCGGGGTTCTTCTTATGCGGCATAATACTCGACCCTGTAGTGCAGTTGTCAGGCAATTTGACGAAAGCGAAGTTCTGGTTGCTGAACATACAGGCATCGAATGCCATCTTGGCGATGGTGCCCGCGATACTGGCCATGGAGAAAGCGACGTTCCTTTCCGTCTTGCCGCGTCCCATCTGTGCATAGACCACATTGTAGTCCATGGAATCGAAACCCAGCAAGTCGGTGGTGAGTTGGCGGTTGAGCGGGAACGATGAACCATAGCCGGCAGCAGACCCGAGAGGATTTCGGTTGGTCACCTTCCAAGCCGCCAGAAGATATTGCATGTCATCGACAAGGCTCTCGGCATAGGCACCGAACCACAGTCCAAAACTTGATGGCATAGCCACTTGCAGATGGGTGTAGCCTGGCATAAGCACATCCTTGTATCTGTTGCTTTGAGCGATGAGTTCGTTGAAGAGGTCGAGGGTAAGGGTGGCCAAATCCTTGATTTGGTCGCGGATGAAGAGTTTGAGGTCAACCAAAACCTGGTCATTGCGCGAACGTCCACTGTGGATTTTCTTGCCGATGTCGCCCAGACGGCGCGTGAGCATCAGTTCTACTTGTGAATGAACGTCCTCTACCCCCTCTTCTATGACAAAGTCACCTTTTTCTGCCTGGTCGTAAATGCTCCTCAATTCCTTGAGCAACAAATCGAGTTCTTCGGCGGTAAGCAGTCCGATGGTTTGCAGCATAGTGATATGCGCCATGCTTCCCAACACGTCGTACTTGGCAAGGTAGAGGTCCATCTCACGGTCACGTCCGATGGTGAAACGCTCTATCTCTGATGTCATTTGGACATTCTTGGTCCATAGTTTGTCTGCCATGTGTCAATTTGTAGTTTTGTAGTCCCTAAACCTATGTTTGCCCGTGCAGGATTCAATAAGGCATGATGGCCAGCATGTCGGCGATTTTTTCCACAGCCTTTTCAATTTTGCTGCCCAGCATCTGCTTGATGAAGAAGTTGAGGTCGGCATCAAGTGTGACACGTATCTTGCTGGTCATATCGGTCACAGGGAGCATCTGCACCCAAAGTCTGAAGCCTACAGGTGAGTTCACCGACTCGTATTTCACGCATTTATTTGGCTCGCGCTCCACAATTCTCATCGAAAGATTACCAAAACCTGGCACTTCCACACTCACATCGTCGGCAGTGAATTCCATTGACTGGATGTATTTCTTCACGTCACCAATCTTGTCGGCGGGTATCCCGGTAAAACGCTCTTCGTAGGATGGATTGTTAATCTTTTCCTTGATATCTCCGAAGTTGTTCAGGTTCGACAGTTTGTTATAAACGCTTTCTTGTGGATAAGCCACTTGCTTCACGTCACTTACATATTTAGCCATAACAATTCTGTTTTTTAGTTATTTCTTCCAATTAGCCGGGTCGTTTCTCCACTCGTGAAGCACAGGCACATCTTTCTCAGTGATATAGCCAGTTTGCAATGCCACATCTAGCACGGCCTCATAATTGGTGAGGGTAATCAGACGCACATCTGCGTCCTTGAATGCTTGTTCAGCCACACTGAACCCATAAGTGTAGGCAGCCACCATACCTATAACCTCGCAACCAGCCTTGCGGATGGCCTCCACTGCTTTCAGACTGCTGCCGCCGGTAGAGATGAGGTCTTCCACAACCACCACTTTCATGCCTGGTTGCAGTTCTCCTTCAATAAGGTTCTCCAGTCCATGGTCTTTGGGTTTCGACCTTACATAGGCAAAAGGCAGGCAGAGTGCGTCTGCCACCAACGCACCTTGTGGTATGGCGCCTGTCGCTACTCCTGCGATGGCATCCACTTCCTGGAAATTCTCCAGGATAATGCGGCTAATCTCAAGTTTCACGAACGAGCGCAAGTCAGGGTAAGAAAGTGTCTTGCGGTTGTCACAATAGAACGGTGACTTCCATCCCGATGCCCATGTGAAAGGATTGTCGGGTTGCAGTTTAATGGCTTTAATCTTCAGCAGTTTTTCTGCGAAAATCCTCTCTAACATACTCATATCAGTGTTTGTTTTTTATTTGTTGGAATTATTATTCAAAGTTACGTCTTTTTATTCTCAATGAAAAGTGTCAATGTTTGTTCTTGAAAAGAGAGAGAATTCTCTGTATCTTATAATACCCTGTTTTGCTGAGTTGGGTTCGCAATTTCCAGATAGTTCCCTTTTGTTCAAGAACCGTTTTATTCAAGCTAACAATTTCTCCCACCAAACTATCCTCGTATTCTTTAATGTCATCTTGGGTGATATTTGAGGTATGGACGGGCAAGAAATGGTTCCATTTTTGGTGGAATGACAGGTAGTTATCCCAAAAAGTAGGATTTTGCATTCCTCCAGAGCGATGTTCAATAATGACGGGAATGATTTCT